>JAGPIX010000098.1 GCA_018054745.1 Alicycliphilus sp. | reverse complement strand
TTCCCTATCTGCTGGCTGATCGCACCCGATGGGAAGATGAGCGCAGCATCTACCGCCTCTACCGCAACCCCGATTTCGTCGCCCAGATCAAGGCCGAGCTGGCGCGCCGCGGCATGAAGGAGGATGCCGAGGTCATCACCCTGTGCCGCTCGGGCAGCGAGCGCGGCAAGCCCAGCGCCCAGTTCCTGCGCGACAACGGCCTGCCCAATGCGCGCTATGTCGTCAACGGCTTCCAGGGCAGCCCGGTCAAGGACGGCCCCCAAGCCGGGCTGCGCATCGTCAACGGCTGGCAAAACAGCGGCCTGCCCTGGAGCGCCAAGATGAGCCCGAGCAAGATGTATCGCGTGGATAAGTAAATATTTTGGCGCTAGCGCGCACCAGCAAAGCGCCAATAGCTATTGTTTTTGATAGTTCATCGCTGCAACTGCGCCCACAGCTTGTCCAGGCGCTTGGTACTCACCGGGTACGGCGTGCGCAGTTCCTGGGCGAAGAAGCTCACACGCAGTTCCTCCAGCATCCAGCGGTATTCCTGCATGCGCGCGTCCTGCTGGCCCTTGCGCTCTGCCACCAGGCGCCAGTAGCGCTGCTCCAGGGGCTGCAGCTCCTGCAGCTTGGCGGCGTCACGCGCGGGGTCGGCACGCAGCTTGTCCAGGCGCGTGGTGATGGCCTTCAGGTAGCGCGCGTAATGCTGCAGTTGCACCCAGGGCGCGGCGGCCACAAAGTTCTTTGCTATCAGTTTTTGTAGCTGATTGCCCGCATCAGCCGTGGCCTGTGGCGCATTTTTCGTGTCCTTGATCTTGCGTTGAGCGCTGGCGTATTCGACCAGAATCACCGCCGCCATGCGCGCCACTTCATTAGCGATCAGCGTCAGGCGACCGCGGCCTTCCTGCACGCGCTGGGCAAATTGCGCGGCGTCCGTGGGCAGGGGCTCCTGCAGAAAAGCGCGGTCCATGGCCACATCGATGATCTGGCCGCGCAATTCCTCCTGCGTGCCCAGCGGCATATAGGCCACGGCCATTTTTTGCAGATCCGGAATGTTTTTTTCCAGGTATTTCAGCGCGTCCTTGATCTGTAGCGCGCACAGGCGGCGCAGGCCCAGGCGGTGCTTGGCTGCGGCCAGCTCGGGCTCGTCAAAGACCTCGATGGTCACCGCATCGCCTTGATCGATCAGCGCCGGAAAGCCGATCAGCGTATGGCCGCCTTTTTTCAGCTCCATCAGCTCGGGCAGCTCGCCAAAGCTCCAGGTTGTATAGCGCGCCTCTGCCTGGGTTTTCGCTCCCTCTCCCTTTGGGAGAGGGCTGGGGTGAGGGCTGCTGGCAACAGGCGCTGCGCCGGCCTTGCCCTCACCCTGCCCTCTCCCAGGGGGAGAGGGTAAAGACGCGGCCGCCGCCGGGGTGGCCGCAAGCTTCAACTCCGCCAGCGCCTGGAACGCCCCACGCGCCTTGCCGCCCCATTCGGCTTTCAGCGCGCCCAGGTTGCGGCTTTGCCCCAGCTGGCGGCCATGCTCGTCGGTCACGCGCAGGTTCATGAACAGGTGCGCGCTGAGCATGTCGAGCTTGAAGTCGGCGCGCTTGATGTCGAGCGAGGTTTCATCGCGCGCCTGCTTGAGCAGCACGTCGATCAACCCGCCCTGCTGCCAGCGCTCGCCCTGCAAGAACAGCTGCGCCAGGCGCTCGGCGTGTTCGGGCAGCGGCACAAAGCGGCTGCGCGGGCGCTGTGGCAGGCTTTTCAGGAGCGCCTGGATCTTGTCCTTGAGCATGCCCGGCACCAGCCATTCGGCGCGTTCCTCGCTCACCTGATTGAGCACGAACAGCGGCACGGTCACGGTGAGACCATCGCGCGCGTCGCCCGGGCTGTGCAGGTAGCTGGCAGAGCAGTCCACGCCGCCGAGCTTGACGGTCTTGGGGAATTTATCGGTGGTGATGCCCGCGGCCTCGTGGCGCATGAGCTCGTCTTTAGAGAGGCGCAGCAGCTCGGGCTGGCCCTTGCTGACGGCGCGAAACCACTTGTCAAAGGTGGCGCCGCTGTAAATGCCCTCGGGAATGGCCTGGTCGTAGAAGGCGTAGATCAACTCGTCGTCCACCAGCACGTCCTGGCGCCGGCTCTTGTGCTCCAGCTCTTCGACCTTGCGCACCGTCTTGTGATTCGCGGCCAGGAAGGGCCAGGGGCTGTCCCACTCGCCCTCGACCAGCGCGCGGCGGATGAACATCTGCCGCGCCTCGATCGGGTCGATGCGGCCATAACTCACGCCGCGCTGGTTATAGACCACCAGGCCATAGAGCGTGGCGCGCTCGTAGGCCACCACGTCGGCCTGCTTCTTGCTCCAATGCGGGTCGAGCAGCTGCTTCCTCAGCAAATGGCCGCCCACCTCTTCCAGCCACTGCGGCTCGATGGCGGCAATGCCCCGGCCGTAGAGGCGCGAGGTCTCCACCTGCTCGGCGGCGACGATCCAGCGCCCGGGCTTCTTCGACAAATGCGCGCCCGGATGCGGGTGGAACTTGATGCCATGCGCGCCCAGGTAGGCCTCGCTCTCCTCGCCCTTGAAACCGATGTTGCCGAGCAGGCCGGCGAGCATGGACAGGTGCACCGCCTCGTAGCCCGCCGGCTGGGCGTTGAGCTGCCACTGGTGCTCACGCACCACGGTCAGCAGCTGCGAATGGATGTCGCGCCACTCGCGCACGCGGCGGATGCTCAGGTAGTTCTGGCGTAAGAGCTGCTCCCACTGGCGGTTGCTGAGTTTGTGGGTGTCGGATGCACCCTCACCCCTGCCCTCTCCCGCAGGCGGGAGAGGGAGAGAACTCCCAGCGCCGTGGTTTTCACTCCCTCTCCCTCTGGGAGAGGGCTGGGGTGAGGGCTGCGCGCCAGAGCCCCGCTGCGCCACCGGCAAAAACGCCTGGTTGCGCGCCTGCCCCGCCGGTGCGCTTTGCGCCGCCATCTCGCGGCGGCTGCTCGCCACCGCCTTGCCGCCGCGCGCGTCAGCGAGCCAATTCCACAGCCGCACATAGCCGCTGAACTCGCTTTTCTCGTCGTCGAATTTGGCGTGCGCCTGGTCGGCCTGGGCCTGCGCCTCCAGCGGCCGGTCGCGCACGTCTTGCACCGACAGGGCCGAGGCAATCACCAGCACCTCGGCCAGCGCGCCGCGCGCGCGCGCCTCCAAGATCATGCGGCCGACGCGCGGATCGAGCGGCAGGCGCGCCAGCTCTTTGCCCATGGGCAGCAGACTGCCGCGCTCGTCCACCGCGCCCAGCTCTTGCAACAGCTGGTAGCCGTCGGCAATTGCCCGGCCCGAGGGCGCCTCCAGAAACGGAAAGTTCACCACGTCGCCCAGGCCCAGGCTCTTCATGCGCAGGATGACGCCGGCGAGCGATGAGCGCAGGATTTCGGGGTCGGTAAAGCGGTCGCGCTGGTTGAAATCCGCCTCGTCGTACAGGCGGATGCAGATGCCGTTGGCCACGCGCCCGCAGCGCCCGGCGCGCTGGTTGGCGGCTGCCTGGCTGATGGGCTCGACCAGCAGCTGCTCCACTTTGCTTCTAAAAGAATAGCGTTTGACGCGCGCCGTACCTGCGTCAACAACGTATTTGATGCCTGGCACCGTGAGCGAGGTCTCGGCCACGTTGGTCGCCAGCACGATGCGGCGGTGGCTGTGGCTGTCAAAGATCCGATCCTGCTCGGCCTGCGACAGGCGCGAAAACAGTGGCAGCACCTCGGCACTACGCAGCACCGGCGAATGCTGCAAATGCTTTCTCAGGTGGTCGGCCGCCTCGCGGATTTCGCGCTCGCCGGGCAGGAAGATCAGGATGTCGCCACCCGCGCCCCCAGCCCAGAGCTCATCGACGCCGTCGGCAATGGCATCGTTGAGGTCAAAGTCCTTCTTCTCCTCAAACGGGCGCCAGCGCATCTCCACCGGATAGGTGCGCCCGGACACCATGATGACCGGCGCCGGGCCGGCCTTGCTTGCAAAGTGCTTGGCAAAGCGCTCGGCGTCTATGGTGGCCGATGTCACCACCACCTTCAGATCGGGCCGCTGCGGCAGGATTTGCTTGAGGTAGCCCAGCAGAAAATCGATGTTCAGGCTGCGCTCGTGCGCCTCGTCGATGATCAGCGTGTCATACGCCTTCAAAAGCGGATCGGTCTGCGTCTCGGCCAGCAAGATGCCGTCCGTCATCAGCTTGACAGAGGCGCCCTTTTGCAGCGTGTCGGCAAAGCGCACCTTGTAGCCCACCACCTCGCCCAGCGGGGTCTTCAGCTCTTCGGCGATGCGCTTGGCGACGCTGCTGGCCGCTATGCGCCGCGGCTGGGTATGGCCAATCAGCCGGCCACGCTCGCCCTCTGGTGCATTGCAGCGCCCGCGTCCCAAGGCCAGGGCGATCTTTGGCAGCTGCGTGGTCTTGCCCGAGCCGGTCTCACCGCAGACGATGATGACCTGGTGCTCGGCCATGGCGGCCATGATTTCATCGCGGCGCGCGGAGACGGGAAGGGATTCGGGGAAGCTGATCTGCAGAGGCATAGGGGCGGGGATTATCCCAGCCCCGGATTCAGCCTGCCGACAGCGCCTCCATCTCGCGCCGCAGCCGGTAGGCCGCGCTGCTGGTGTCCATGGCCACGTCGTCCCAGCACAGCGACTGCCCCTTGGCGACCGGCCGCACCAGCTTCACGCCATGGGCCAGCCCCAGCGGCAGGCCGCCCAGCGCGCGCGAAGTCGCGGCAGGCAGCAGCTTGCCCCAGACGGTGTAGCCGCCCTCGCCGTCGAGCAACTCGCCCACGCGCAGGTCGCGCTTGGCGGTGGCCACCACGTCGGCATTCCAGCCCTGGGCCACGCCCGTGGCCTCGCCGCGCAGCGCGACGCTGGCGACCGACATGCCGACCTCCAGGCCGATGAGGTGCCAGCGCTTGTAGAGCGTGAAATAGCGCCCGCTCGGGTCGGTATGGGCGTTGTATTCCTCGAAACAATGGCGGATGTAGTCGCTCTCGCCCTCCACCGTCACCCACACGCCCATGCGGATGTCGTAGGGAATCTTGCGCCCGTCATTCTCCAGCGACGAGATCACCTCGACCATGCCCTTTTGCTCCAACACGCCGCCCTCGGCCAGGGGGCGGGTGACGAACGGAATGTCCTCCACGCTGGCCGGCGGGTACAAAAGGCCATTGCTCGGCACGGCCAGCCCGGTGGCGTTGGCGACCGCCGTGCTCTCGATGGCGGGCTTGGAGCCGTCGAGAAAGCTGTTGAACATCTTGGGGTTCAGCCCGCCGCGCACCGCCTGCTCGGGGGTCAAGCCGTAGTAGCCCCAGACCGTCTCGGGCGTCGATTCGCAGAAATGCGGCAGCCATTTGTGGCCGCGCCCGGCCGCCACCACGGGAAAGCCGCAGGTGCGCGCCCAGTCGACCAGATCGCAAATCATGGCCGGCTGGTCGCCATAGGCCAGCGAGTAAATCACCCCCGCCTGCGCCGCCCGCGCCGCCAGCAGCGGGCCGCAAAAGGCATCGGCCTCGACGGTCACATTGACCACATGCTTGCCATGCGCAAAGGCGTCCAGGATGTGATCCACTGCAGCCAGCGGGTTGCCGGTGCATTCGACGATGAGCTCGATGTGCGGGTCGCGCGTGACGGCCTGCCAGTCGTCGGTGATCCAGGTCGTGCCTTCGGCCAGCGCCTGCTGGGCCGACGCGGCGGCGGACTGCTCCATCGGCCAGCCCACGCGCGCCAGGCTGGCGCGCGCGTTGTCAGGTGACAGATCGGCAATCGCCACCAGATGCACGCCGGGCATGCGCGGCACCTGCGCCAGGTACATGGCGCCAAATTTGCCGGCCCCTATCAGGCCGATGCGGATGGGGCGGCCCTGGCGGGCGCGCTGAAGCAGTTGCTGGTGAAGACTCATGAAACAGGGGGCAGAGAGAGCGCCGCGAGGGGCGAAGCCGGCGCCCGCAGACAGGCGGCCGGTGCGTGGGTCAAGCCGGGGCCACCGTAACCCAGGGCCGCGCCGGCGTCTCTCCGGACAAGACCTGACCCGGTCAGCGCAACACGCTGAAATAGCGCGCCAAAGGCTCGCGCTCGGTGCGTGTGCGGTTCACGGGCGCCTGCGCGTCCTCCCAGCCCAGGGCCAGGCCGCAGACCACGGCCTCGGACTCGGGCAGGCCCAGCGCAGCGCGCACGATCTGCGGGTAGCTGGCCAGCGCGCCTATGGCGCAGCTCGCCAGGCCCTGGGCCTGCGCCGCCAGCATCAGGCCGTGCAGGCACATGCCCAGATCCATGTAGCCGCCGGCGCCAAAGTCGCGCTCTATGGTCACGACCAGGGCCACGGGCGCGTCGAAAAAGCGGAAGTTGCGCTCAAACTGCAGCGCGCGCCCCTCGCCATCGCCGCGCGCCACGCCCAGGGCGCCATACAGCGCCTGCGCCGCCGCCACCTGGCGCTTGCGCAGCTGCAGCGGCATGGGGCGCGGGAAGTAGCCGTAGTCCTCGGCCTCAGGGACATGGTCGCGCCAGGCCTGGCACAGGGCGGCGACGAGGCGCTCGCGCGCCGCGCCCTGCACGGCCCAGAAGCGCCCGGGCTGCAGGTTCGCGCCGCTGGGCGCCAGGCGCGCGGTGGTCAACAGGCGTTCGAGCAGCGCCTCTGGCACGGGGCGCGGCAGAAAGGCGCGCACGGAATGGCGTGCGCGGGCCAGCGCCTCGTAGTCATCTTCAAGCGGCGCCAGCGCCAGGGGTTCGGTCATCCGCATCATTCCATCTCCACCCAGGTGGCGGTGCCCAGGCCGCCCGCACCGGCTATGCAGGCCATGCCACGCAGCGCCCCGGCGCCGCCCTGTGCCCGCATCTGTCGCCACAGCTCGCCCAGCACGCGCACCAGGGCGATGGCGCCCGAGGCGCCTATGGGGTGGCCGCGCGCCAGGCCGCCGCCAGCGCGGTTGATGGCCGCGTGCGGCAGGCCCAGCGCGTCGCAGAAGGCCAGGCCCTGGGCGGCAAAGGCGTCGTGCAGCTCCAGCGCGTGCAGGCCGTCCAGCCGCCAGCCGCTGCGTGCCTGTGCGGCGCGGGCCGCGTCCACGGCGCAGAGCATGGGCGATTCGGGCGCGCCGCCCACGCTGGCCGCGCCGCACCAGTGGGCGCGCGCGTGCAGCCCCAGGCGGGCGCAGGCCGCGGGCGTGGCCAGCAGCAGCAGGGCCGCGCCGTCGGCCTTGGGCGACACGGCCACGGTGCTCAGGCTGCAGTCCCGGCCATCCGGCGATGCGCCAGCGGCCACGGCGGGCATGCGCGCCAGGCGCTCGGCGCTCAGGCTGCGCGCATAGGTGTCGTGGCCCAGGCCATGGACGGGCACGATCTCGGCCGCCATGTCGGCGTGCGCGGCCAGGGCGCGGGCGTGGCTGGCCTGGGCGTAGGCGTCCTGCGCGGTGCGGGCCAGGCCCAGGCGGCACGCGCCGTCAAGCGCGGCCTGCAGCATGTCGGGGTCGCGCGCGGGCCAGGGCGTGAACGGCGGCTGCTCGTAGGCCACGGGGGCCGCGCCCGCCTGCGTGGGCCGGTGCAGGCGCAGCGGCGCGCGGCTCCAGGCCTCGGCGCCACCGGCGATCACCACATCGGCCTGGCCCAGGGCCAGCAGGCCGCAGGCATGGGTGATGGCGTCCAGGCCGGCGCAGCATTGGCTGTCCAGCGTGATGGCGGGTGTGCGCTCGGGCAGGCCTGCGGCCAGCGCCAGCACGCGCGCGGGGTTGCCGCCCGCGCCCAGTGCGTTGCCCAGTACCACGGCATCCACCGCGCTGGCAGGCAACCCTGCGTCGGCCAGCAGGCGCGCCACCAGCGGGGCCGCCAGCTCGTGCGGCCGGCAGGCAGCAAGCGCCCCGCCCACGGGCGCCACGGGCGTGCGCGCCCAGGCCAGGATCGGCATGGCGTTCACGGCCAGGGCTCCAGCAGGGGCGACGCGCCGACGGGCGTATCGGCCAGCGCGCGGGCTATGGCCCCATGGTCGGTCTTGCCGCTGGCGGTCTGCGGCCAGTCGCCCTTCCACAGCCACCAGTGGCGCGGGGTTTTAAAAGGCTCCAGCGCCTCTCGGCACCAGGCGGCGAGCTGCTGCGCTCCGGCGGGCGCATCACCCTGCCACTGCAGCACGGCATGCACACTGCTGCCGCGCAGCTCATCAAACGCGCCCTGCAGGCTGGCCTGGGCCACGGCGGGGTGGGCCAGCAGGCGCTGCTCCACCTCTTCGGGGAACAGGTTCTTGCCCTGGGTGACCAGCATGCGGTTCTCGCGCCCGCACAGGTGCAAGAGGCCGGATGCGTCCAGATGGCCCATGTCGCGCACCGACAGCCAGTCGCCCACGCGCAGCGCGGCGGTGGCGTCGGCCTGGTTCACGTAGTCCATGAACAGCATGGGGCTACGCACCCAGATCAGCCCCGGCTGGCCCGCGGGCAGGGCCGGCGCCTCGGGGTGCTCGCCTATGTGCAGATCAACGTTGCTGAAGGCCCGGCCCACGGCCTGAGCGGGGGCGGCCGGGTCGGCGTCCATCCAGGCGATGTAGCTGGCCTCGGACGCGCCATAGAACTCGACGATGCGCGCGCGCGGAAACAGCCGGCGCAGCGCCGGCGTGCGCTCGCGCAGCCAGCGCGCGCCGCTGATCAGCACCAGCTCCACGCCCGCTATCGGCGCCAGCCGGCGGCGCTCTGCGTACTGCAGCATCAGCACCAGCTGGCTGGGCACGGCCACCAGCAGCGGCGCGGCGCCGGCCTGCAGCGTGGCCAGCGCGCGCGGGGCGGAAAAGCGCTCCTGCAGCAGCGCGCCCGCGCCCGTCCACAGGCCCAGCAGCGCGCCAAACAAGAACAGCGAATGCGACATGCGCCCCGGCGCCAGCACGCGCGTGGCGGCGGCGGGGCCAAAGTCGCGCAGGCTGACGCGGAAGCTCTCGGCCCAGGAACGGTGGTGGCGCATGAAGCCTTTGGGCAGGCCGGTGCTGCCCGAGGTGAAGCCGATGTAGAACGGCGACAGCGGCGTGGCCCCCTGCCCCGGCGCGCCGGCCGGCACGGGCAGGCGCTCCGCCACCGCCTGGGCCACCACGGCCGGCCATTGCGCATCGCCCATGGCGGCGCAGCGCCCGCTGGCGATCACGCCCAGAAAGTCCACCAGGCCATCGAGCGTGCCGGCGTCGCCGCCCAACAGCACGGTGGCGGGTGCGCCCTCGGCGTCGAGCCTGCGCGCCCGGGCCTGCACGCGCGCATGCAGCTCGGCAAAACTGAGCCGCTGGCGCTCATTGGCCAACGCCAGGGCATCGGGCCGGGTGCGCGCCCAGTGCGCCAGCGGCCCGTGCACCCAGTCGAAGAGTGCGGGCAGCGGCCCGCCGGGCCGCAGTTGTCGTGCCAGCGCGTGCGGCGCGGGGGCCAGGGCGGCGCTCAACGCTCGCGCCCGCCAAACGGCCAGTGCGGCATGGCCTTGGCCACGGTGTGCACGACCACGGCGGCCAGCAGGCACTTGACCAGGTCGCCGGGCACGAACACCAGGTCGGCAAAAAAGGCCTTCTCCAGCGGCATCTTGGCCAGCAGCACCAGGCCGGCAATGCCCATGGCGTGCAGGAACACCAGGCCACCGAGCGCCGAGGCAATGAAGGCGCTGATTGCCGTGCGCAGCGGCTGGCCCTGGGGCAGCAGGCGCATCAGCGCGCCCGTCACGCCCGCAGCCAGGGCGTAGCCCAGCAGGTAACCGGCCGAGGGCGCCATGAACACCCCCAGGCCGCCGCGCCCGCCCGCCAGCAGCGGCAGGCCGGCCGCCACCGCCAACAGAAACAGAGCGATGGCCTGAAAGCCCAGGCGCGCGCCCAGCAGGCAGCCGGCCAGCATCACGCCCAGGGACTGCAGCGTGATGGGCACGCCCAGCGGCAGGTCGATCTTGGGGATCAGCCCCATCACGGCCATCAGGGCGGCAAACAGCGCCACCAGGGCCATGGAGTGGGAGGCCTTGCGGGATACGGCGGTGGTCATGACAACGTCCTTGGGTCAAAGTAAAAAGGTTTAGCCGCCCAGGCGCGCGTACAGGGCGTCGGCCACGCGCTGCGCGGCCTGCAACATTTGCACCGTGAGCGGCGCAATCAAACGCAGGCCGCCGGGGCGGCCGGTGCGCAGGCGGTGGGCTTCATCGAGCTTTTGCCACTGCACGAAGAAATGCTCGGTAAAGCGCAGCATCAGGGCCAGCTGCAGCGACAGACGCTCGGGCCGCAGGCCCAGGCGCGCCAGCGGGGCGAGCAGCGCATCCAGCACCAGGAGCAGATCGGTGGGGCGCGTCGTCACCGTGAGCGCCACGCCCAGGGTGGAGGCGCAGGCCAGGCGCAGCGCGCTCACGGCCGCCACGTCGGGCCGGCCGAGCCACAGGTGAAAGCCGGCGACCAGCGCCGCCGCCACCAGCACCGAGCGGATCAGCCGCCGCACCTTGTGCGTGGCCGGCCCCAGGCTGCACCACAGCAGCGCGCAGGCCAGGCCCGCCGCCGCCAGCAGCCAGAGCTCGTTGAATAGAAACAGCAGCGTGCCCAGCAGCGCCATGCAGGCCAGCTTGGCGCCGGCAGGCCAGCGGTGCAGCCAGGTCAGGTGTTCGCTGTAGAGACTGCCCATGAAAGACCTTCAAGCGACGGCGCGCAGCTCCGGGCGCGCGGCGCTGCGGGCATGCGCCACCTCGGCCGCCACGGCCGCCTCGTAGGCGGCGCAGACCTCGCGCCCCGGCCCGTCGCCGCGCACCCGGCCCTCGTGCAGCCAGATCACGCGGGGGTAGTCACGCACCGGGCCCAGCACATGGGTGGACACCAGCACCTGCCGGCCGCAGGCGGTAATGTCGTCGGCCAGCCGTGCCTGACCGGGCAGATCCAGGCTGGCGTAGGGTTCGTCCAGCAGCAGCGTGCGCGGCCCGGCCAGCAGCAGGGCCAGCCAGCACAGCTGCTGGCGCTGGCCCTGGCTCAGCGTGCCCACGGCGCGCTCGGCCCAGTCGGCCAGGCCACGCTCGGCGAGGAAGGCGCGGGCGCGCGCCAGCGCCTCGCGCCGACTCAGGCCCTGGGGCTGCAGGCC
>JAGPIX010000020.1 GCA_018054745.1 Alicycliphilus sp. | reverse complement strand
CAGGTCGGGCGAGCGGCCGTCGGAGGCCTGGACAAAAGGAATCAGCTTGCCGCTCTTGATGTGCGGCATGGCGGACGGCAGCTGGTCGGGCATGAGCTGCACCTGGCCGGCCAGCGCGTCGTTTAGCGCCGGGCCGGCGCCGCGGTAGGGCACGATCTGGATCTCGGTCTTCAGCGTGTCGTTGAACGAGGCCAGCAGCAGATGGCCCAGCGTGCCCAGGCCGGGCACGGCGCCGCTGATCTTGCCGGGCTCGGCCCGGGCCTTGGCGACGAAGGCGTCAAAGGTCTTCACGCCCAGGCTGGGGTGCACCATGTAGACGGCCGGTATGGTGACCAGATTCGCCACCGGCGTCAGCTTGGCCGGCAGGCCCTCGGCGCGCGTGAACAGGAAGGGGTTGATGGTCATGGTGCTCACCGTGGCCATGCCCACGGTGTAGCCGTCCGGCGCGGCCTGGGCCACGGCCTCGGTGCCGATCACGCCGCCCGCGCCGGCCTTGTTGTCCACCACGATGGCCTGGCCCAGGGTGCTGCGCAGCCCCTCGGCCACGATGCGCGCCACGATGTCGGTGGAGCCGCCGGCGGCAAAGGGCACGATGAGCTTGATGGGCTTGTTCGGGTAGCCGTCACCGCCCTGGGCCCAGGCCTGGGGCAGGGCGGCGCAGGCGGCCAGCACGGCGATGGCCACCGCCTTCAGGCCCAGGCGGCTGGTATAGGTGGTCTCTTGCGGGTTGGCTTGCAGGGTGGGCATGGTTTGTCTCCTTGAATGGGTTGTCTTGGGCGACCGCCTGGCGTTGGGCGGCGCCGCCCGGGTGTGTGGCGCCACTGTAGGCAAAAGTTGTCCGGCCGGGTTGCCGATTTTTCCCTTAGGTATAAGCAATGCCGATGGCATCATGCGCGTCGCCCTGGTAAACAACTGCATAGATAGGGAGAGTAATGAACAAACCCAATACCTTGCCGGAGAGCCGGGTGCTCTTCTCACGACTGCTGCGCCATGGCCGCCTGCGCCAGCTGCAGCTGCTGGTGACGCTGCAGCACAGCGGCTCGCTGATGAAGGCCGCGCAGCACCTGGACATGAGCCAGTCCGCGGCCACGCAGGCGCTGGCCGAGCTCGAGCGCGTGCTGGATCTGCGCCTGTTCGAGCGCCATGCGCGCGGCATGCGCGCCACGCCCGCCGGTCAGGCCCTGACAGATGCGGCGCGCGGCGTGATGAGCGAGCTGGAGGATGTTGCCGAGACGCTGGCCGCCATCCGCCTGGGTGCCAGCGCCGCACTGCGCCTGGGCTCGATTCCGGCAGCGGCGCACGTCATCCTGGGGCCGCTGCTGGCGCGCTTTTATGTCCGGCACCCGCAGGTGCATGTGGACGTGCAGGAGGGCGAGGGCGCGCGCCTGTTGCCGCTGCTCATCGCCGGCGCGCTGGATGCGGTGTTCTGCCGCCGCCCCGCGCTGTTGCCTGACAGCCATAGCTTCGCGCCGCTGCTGGCCGATGAGGCGGTGTTCATCGCCGCGCCGTCCCACCCGCTGGCCCGGGTGCGGCAGCTGCGTCTGGCGCAGCTGGCACAGGCGCGCTGGGTGCTGCCAGCCTCCAGCATTGCCGTGCGCGACATTTTCGAGCGCGTGGTGCTGGCCGAGCTGCCCCAGGCCCAGTGGTTTCCGGTCGCCACCGTCTCGCTGCCGGTGCTTGAGGGCCTGCTGTCACAGCCCGGCGCGGTGACGGTGGTGCCGCGCAGCATCTTGCCGGCGCTGCACCATGGCGGGCCATCGCCCGGCGTCTGCCTGTTGGACATGGTCTTGGCGCCAGAGGCCCTGGCGCTGGCGCCGCTGGGGATGGCGTACCGCAGCGAGGCCATGCCCGCGCTGTTGCGCGAGATGCTGGCGCTGTGGCCTGCGCCGGACGCCGTGCGGTGAGGGGTTGTCAGGGCACCAGGTACAGCAGGCCGGCCGTCATGGTCGTATAGCGCGCCAGCTTGCCTATGGCCATGTAGACCAGGCAGGGCCAGAACGGCATGCGCAGCCAGCCGGCCACGGCGCACAGCGGGTCGCCCACCACGGGCAGCCAGGACAGCAGGCAGGTTTTGGGCCCCCATTTGCGCAGCCAGACGCGCGCGCGGCGCTCGTGGCGCGTGAGCGCGCGCGGCGGTTTGGCGTTGGCGTCGATGGGCTGGCCGGCGCGCCGGCGCCGTCTGGCCGCGTCCCAGGCCTGGTGCGCGCCCAGGCCCATCCACCAGCTCACGGCACCGCCCAGGGTGTTACCGGCCGTGGCCACGAGGATGGCCGGCCAGAACAGTTCCGGGTTCAGCTTGACCAGGCCGAACACCGCCGGCTCCGAGCCCAGGGGCAGCAGGGTGGCCGAGACAAAGGCCACGACGAATACCGTGCTGAGGCCGAACTGCGGCAGCGCCAGCAGGTTCAGCAGATGTTGCATCCAGGCTTCCATAGCAGGGCTGGGAGTGTAGAGGCATGGGCGCGGCGGCCCTGCCGCCATTTCATTTGCTGAAATTTTGAGCAGGTAAAATACCGCCCCTCACCCGTGCTCCCATCCCCAACGCCTGACATGCATATCGGCCATATTCCCCTGGCGAATCGTTTGTTCGTCGCCCCCATGGCGGGGGTGACGGACAGGCCGTTTCGCCAGCTGTGCAAGCGGCTGGGCGCGGGCTATGCGGTGAGCGAGATGGTCACCTCGCGCAGGGACCTGTGGGCCAGCCTCAAGACCAGCCGGCGCGCCAACCACGAGGGCGAACCCGGCCCGATCGCCGTGCAGATCGCCGGCACCGACGCGGCCATGATGGCCGAGGCGGCGGTCTACAACGTGGAGCGCGGCGCGCAGATCATCGACATCAACATGGGCTGCCCGGCCAAGAAGGTGTGCAACAAATGGGCCGGCTCGGCGCTGATGCAGAACGAGGCGCTGGCGGTGGAGATCGCCGCGGCCGTCGTCGCCGCCTGCGCCCCGCACCAGGTGCCGGTGACGCTGAAGATGCGCACCGGCTGGTGCCAGCAGCAGAAGAACGCCGTGCAGTTGGCGCGCCAGTTCGAGGCCGTAGGCGTGCAGATGCTCACCGTGCACGGCCGCACGCGCGAGCAGGGATACAAGGGCCAGGCGGAATACGACACCATCGCCGCCGTGAAGGCCGCCGTGGCCGTGCCGGTGGTGGCCAATGGCGACATCACCAGCCCCGAGAAGGCGCGCGCGGTGCTGGCGCAGACCGGCGCCGATGCCATCATGATCGGCCGCGCGGCCCAGGGGCGGCCGTGGATCTTCCGCGAGGTGGCGCATTTCCTGGCCACGGGCGAGCAACTGGCCCCGCCGCTGGTGGCCGAGGTGCGGCGCCTGCTGCTGGAGCATCTGCAAGACCACTACGGCCTGTACGGCCAGGCCAGCGGCGTGCGCAGCGCGCGCAAGCATATCGCCTGGTATGTGCGCGACCTGCCCGGCGGCGAGGCCTTCAGGCAACAGATCAACACCATGGAGGACTGCGCGGCGCAGTGGCAGGCCGTGGCCGATTTCTTCGACGCGCTGGGCGCGCAGATGGATCGGTTGCCCCTTGCCAGCGACGACGCGGACCCGACAACGAGGGAGTCGATGCATGAGCAACCACAATATTGAGCAATGCGTGCGCGAAAGCCTGCAAAGCTACTTTCGCGACCTGGACGGCGAGACCCCCGACGGCGTGTACGACATGGTCGTGCGCCTGGTGGAGAAGCCGCTTCTGGAGGTGGTGATGAACCAGGCCGAGAACAACCAGTCCCGCGCCGCCGAATGGCTGGGGCTGAACCGCAACACCCTGCGCAAGAAGCTGCTGGATCACAAGCTGCTTTGATCCAACATACAAAAAACATAGCTGTCAGCGCTTGATGGATAAGCGCTGGAGCCGAATTTCAATCCAAAACTCTGTAAACCCCATGAACGCACTCCTCTCCGTCTCCGACAAGACCGGCATCGTCGAATTCGCCCGCGCCCTGCATGCCCTGGGCATCAGGCTGCTGTCCACCGGCGGTACCGCCCAGCTGCTGGCCAGGGAGGGCCTGCCCGTCACCGAGGTGGCCGAGGTGACGCAGTTCCCCGAGATGCTGGACGGCCGCGTCAAGACCCTGCACCCCAAGGTACACGGCGGCCTGCTGGCGCGGCGCAGCCTGCCCGCCCACATGGCGGCTTTGCAGCAGCACGGCATTGACACCATAGACCTGCTGGTGGTCAACCTCTACCCCTTCGAGGCCACCGTGGCCAAGGCCGGCTGCACGCTGGCCGACGCCATCGAGAATATCGACATCGGCGGCCCGGCCATGGTGCGCAGCGCCGCCAAGAACTGGCAGGACGTGGGCGTGGTCACCGCCGCCGACCAGTACGCCGGCGTGCTGGCCGAGCTGCAGGCCCACGGTAAGCTCAGCGACAAGCTGCGTTTTGCCCTGTCGGTGGCGGCATTCAACCGCATCGCTCAGTACGACGGCGCCATCAGCGACTACCTGTCGTCGGTGCAGTTCGAGGAAGAAAAGCTGAACGATGCCTATGTGCCCGAGCGCAGCGCCTTCCCCGGCCAGAGCAACGGCCATTTCATCAAGGTTCAGGATCTGCGCTACGGCGAGAACAGCCACCAGAGCGCCGCCTGGTACCGCGACCTGCACCCCGCGCCCGGCTCCATCGCTACGGGCGTGCAGCTGCAGGGCAAGGAACTGTCCTACAACAACATCGCCGACGCCGACGCAGCCTGGGAATGCGTGAAGAGCTTCAAGCTTCCGGCCTGCGTCATTGTCAAGCACGCCAACCCCTGCGGCGTGGCCGTGGGCACCAGCGCGCTGGAGGCCTACAGCAAGGCCTTCCAGACCGACCCCACCAGCGCCTTCGGCGGCATCATCGCGCTCAACCGCACCGTGGACGGCGCGGCCGCGCAGAAGATTGCGCAGCAGTTCGTCGAGGTGCTGATGGCGCCCGACTTCACGCCCGAGGCGCTCGAAGTCTTCAAGGCCAAGGCCAATGTGCGCCTGATGAAGATCGCCATTCCCGCGCCTGGCGGCGCTACGGCCTGGGAACAGGGCCGCAACGCCATGGATGCCAAGCGCGTCGGCTCGGGCCTGCTGCTGCAGACGGCAGACAACCACGAGCTGCAGCTGCCCGACGTCAAGGTCGTGACCCTCAAGCAGCCGACGCAGGAGGAAATGCAGGATCTGATGTTCGCCTGGAAGGTCGCCAAGTACGTCAAGAGCAACGCCATCGTGTTCTGTAAGGGTGGCATGACCATGGGCGTGGGTGCGGGGCAGATGTCGCGCCTGGATTCGGCGCGCATTGCCAGCATCAAGGCCCAGGCGGCTGGTTTGAGCCTGCAGAACACCGTGGTGGCGAGCGACGCCTTCTTCCCCTTCCGCGACGGCCTGGACGTGGTGGTGGACGCGGGCGCGACCTGCGTGGCCCAGCCGGGCGGCTCGATGCGCGACCAGGAGGTCATAGCCGCGGCGAACGAGCGCGGCGTGGCCATGGTCTTCACCGGCGTGCGCCACTTCCGTCACTGAATTCGGTACACCCCCCTGAGCGGCTGCGCCGCTTCCCCCCGCTCTCGCATTGCGTTGCAATGCGGGCAGGGGGACGCAGCCAGCGCGGCGGGGCGGCCCTTGCGCGGCTGCCCGCGCGCTCAGCGCCCATGGCGCATGTTGCTGCCCTGCATAGCCAATAAGCAAAAAGGCCCGCAAGGGCCTTTTTTAATGAAACAAGGCTGCAGCGCTTTTCTATCAAGCGCTAACGGCTATTGTTTTTATAGCTTGGCGAACACCTCGCGCGCCAGCGCCACGGTGTCGGCAATGTCCTGCGCGCTGTGCGCGGCGCTGACAAACCCGGCCTCGTACAGCGCCGGGGCGATGTACACGCCGCCGTCCAGCAGGCCGTGGAACAGCTGGTTGAATTTGGCGCCGTCGGTCTTCAGCACCTCGGGGTAGTTCTGCGGCAGCTCGGGGAGGAGGAAGAAGCCGAACATGCCGCCCTGGCTGTCGGCGCAAAACGGCACGCCGGCGGCCTTGGCGGCGCCCGCCAGCCCATCGACGAGCGAACGCGTGCGCGTGGCCAGCGCCTCGTAAAAACCGGGCTTGGCGATCTCGCGCAGCGTCGCCAGGCCGCAGGCCGTGGCCACCGGGTTGCCGCTCAAGGTGCCCGCCTGGTACACCGGGCCCAGCGGCGCCAGCTGCTCCATGATGGCGCGCGGCCCGCCAAAGGCCGCCAGCGGCATGCCGCCGCCAATCACCTTGCCCAGCACCGTGAGGTCGGGTTTGAAGCCGGGAATCTGCTGCGCATACAGGCCCTGCGCACTGCCCAGGGCCACGCGAAATCCGGTCATGACCTCGTCGATGACCAGCAGGGCGCCGTTCTGCGTGCAGAGTTCGCGTGCGCGGCGCATGAAGGCGGTGGAAGCGCGCACGAAGTTCATGTTGCCGGCAATCGGCTCCATGATCACGCAGGCGACCTCCTTGCCGTGCAGCGCGAAGGCCTCTTCGAGCTGGGCCACGTCGTTGTATTCGAGCACCAGGGTGTGCTGCACCACCTCGGGCGGCACGCCGGCGCTGGTGGCATGGCCAAAGGTGGCCAGGCCCGAGCCGGCCTTGACCAGGAGTGAATCGGCGTGGCCGTGGTAGCAGCCGTTGAACTTGATGATCTTGCTGCGCCCGGTGGCGCCGCGCGCCAGGCGGATGGCGCTCATGCCGGCTTCGGTGCCCGAGCTGACCAGGCGGATCATCTCCATCGACGGCACATGGCGGATGATTTCTTCCGCCAGTTCGACCTCGCGCTCGGTGGGGGCGCCAAAACTGAAGCCTTCCAGGGCGGCCTTCTGCACGGCCTCCAGCACGGCCGGGTGGCCGTGGCCCAGGATCATCGGGCCCCAGGAGCCGATGTAGTCGATGTACTTCTTGCCGTCGGCGTCCCACATGTAGGGCCCTTGGGCGCGGGCGATGAAGCGCGGCGTGCCGCCTACGGCGCGAAAGGCGCGCACGGGCGAGTTCACGCCGCCGGGGATCAGCGCCTTGGCGCGTTCGAATAGGGTTTGGTTGTGGTCAGTGCTGTGTGTCATGGGGTGGAAAATCAAAATCCGCCGCGGTGGGCGCGGGCTCTTCACTATTGTCGTCCTCATCGGGCTCGGCCCAGAACATCCGGTCGGGCAGCACATGGCCCATGCCGGGCCTGAAGCCATGCTCCAGGCAGCCGTCGAGGTAGGTCAGGGCCTCGCTCGTGGCCTCGCCCAGGTCGTTGCCGCTGGCCACCAGTGCGGCCAGCGTGGCCGACAGGGTGTCGCCGGCGCCGACGAAGGTGGCCTCGAAGCGCTCGAAGCGCCCGCTGCCCAGCACGGTCTGGGCCGAGGTGAGGGTGTTCTCGATATGCTGCTCGGCCGCGGGAATGCCGGTCACCAGCAGGTAGGGCACGCCGCTGTCGGCGACCGCCATGGCCAGGTCGCGCGCCGTGGGGGCGCGCTCGCTGCTCCAGTCCGGCAGCAGCCAGCGCCACAGCGTGCTGTGGTTGCCCACCAACACCGAGGTCTGGGGCAGCAGCAACTCCAGGAAGGCGTCCTGGTATTGGTCTATCAGGTCGTCGTGCCACCAGGACAGGTCGGGCATGTAGGCGACTACCGGGATTTCGGGATAGTCGGTGGCAATCTCGGCGATGGCGCTCAGGTTCTCGGGGCTGCCGACAAAGCCCACCTTGATGGCCTGCACGGCCATGTCCTCGAGAACGGCGCGCGCCTGGTCGGCCACGGCATCGTCGTCAAAGGCGCAGTGGTCGTGGATCTCGGCGCTGTCGCGGATATAGGCACCGGTCACCACCGGCGCCGGGTGCCCGCCCACCGAGGCCACCGCCGCGATGTCGGCCGCCAGGCCGCCCGCGCCGCAGGGGTCGTTGGCATTGAAGGCCAGCACGCAGATGGCGGGCAGCACGGCATCGTCATCGGCGGGGGCTGGATTGTCTTGGGAGGAGGAAGTCATCGTGCTCATGGTCGGGTGCCAGCGTAACCGGTGGCGTGAAAACAGCATCCCGCAGTCATGACTAGATACAATCGTTGCATTCTATGTAAGTGCCCCTTAAGCTGTGACCGACCTGAAGACCTGGATGTGCGTGGTGTGCGGCTGGATCTATGACGAGGCCGAGGGTTGCCCCGAGGACGGCATAGCGCCAGGCACCCGTTGGGCGGACATCCCGGCGAGCTGGACATGCCCGGAATGTGGGGCCGGCAAGCAGGATTTCGAGATGGTCGAAATATGAGATGGCGGGCGCGGCGATGGCCGGCCTGGTGTTTTGACCGCCTAAGAGGAGCAATGGGAAATTGGCTATGACGACAAGCGATACCACTTTCAGAGTACTCGTGGTGGACGACAGCAACACCATTCGGCGCAGTGCCGAGATTTTTTTGAAGCAGGGCGGTCACGAGGTGTTGCTGGCCGACGATGGCTTCGACGCCTTGTCCAAGGTCAATGATTACCAGCCCCAGCTGATCTTCTGCGACATCCTGATGCCCAAGCTCGATGGCTACCAGACCTGCGCCATCATCAAGCGCAACGCGCGCTTTTCCGATACGCCGGTGGTCATGCTGTCCTCCAAGGACGGGGTGTTCGACAAGGCGCGCGGGCGCATGGTCGGCTGCCAGGAATACCTCACCAAACCCTTCACCAAAGACCAGCTGCTGCTGGCCGTGCAGCAATTTGCCAATGCGCAACAAGGAGTGATGTGATGGCTATCCGCAAAGTGCTGGTCGTGGACGACTCGAAGACCGAGTTGCTGTACCTGACCGACCTGCTGCAAAAAAAGGGTATGCAGGTGCGCACCGCCGAAAACGGCGAAGAGGCCTTGCGCCGCCTGGCCGAGGACAAGCCGGATCTGATCCTGATGGACGTGGTCATGCCCGGCCAGAACGGCTTCCAGCTCACGCGCTCCATCACGCGCGACCCGCTGTATGCCGATGTGCCGGTGATCATGTGCACCAGCAAGAACCAGGAAACAGACCGCGTCTGGGGCATGCGCCAGGGCGCGCGTGGCTACATCACCAAGCCGGTCGATCCTGCGGAGCTGCAGGCCAAGATCGACGCGCTGAACTGACACCATGGCCAATCGCGAAGCCCTGAAGGAGCTGCAGACCAGGCTGGCCGCGCGCCTGCAGGCCGCCAAGGCCGAGGGCGTGGCCGTCGCCTCCTGGCTGGCCGTGGAGTCTGGCGCGCAGCATTTCCTGTTGCCCCTGGCGCAGTCGGGCGAGATCTTTTCCTGGACCGGCGTGCAGCCCGTCCCCTATACCCAACCGTGGTTTTTGGGCGTGGCCAATTTGCG
The DNA here is from genome assembly GCA_018054745.1 of Alicycliphilus sp. Taxonomy (GTDB): domain Bacteria; phylum Pseudomonadota; class Gammaproteobacteria; order Burkholderiales; family Burkholderiaceae_C; genus Alicycliphilus; species Alicycliphilus limosus. The sequence continues at coordinate 22,742 of JAGPIX010000020.1, read as the reverse complement.
CGGCACGCTCACCGGGGTGGTGGATCTGGCGGGCCTGTTGGGCGGCTCGCCTGCGCGCCCGGAGCAGGCGCTGTTCGAATCCAGCCTGCTGGCCTTGAACGCCGCCCTGGAGGTGAATGCCGCGCTGTTGGTGGACAGGCTGGTGGGGCTGCGCGGCGCTCAGGCGTTTGTCGCCTCCGAGCCGCCGGCCGCCGAGGCCGCCGCTTATTGGGGCAACACCTATGTCGATGCACAGGGCACGCGCTGGCAGGAGCTGAGCCTGCAGGCCTTGGCGCAGCACCCGACGTTTCTCAGCATCAGCGCATGAATTTTTGTGAGGCAGCACATGTCCGTCGTCAATCCACTGGAAAAACTGTTTTTGCGCAAGCCTGTCCAAGGCGATGCTGATTTGGGCCAGCCGGACATCATCCAGGACTCGATCTCCGCCGGTGTTCTGTCACAGGCCTACCAGGCCGACGGCATGCCCAGCGTCCTCGGCGACTATGGCGACACCGTGCGCAAGCCCGAGCCCGGCGTGGCTGAACAAGAGCAGATCAGCCTGCCCCTGCTCGGCAGTGCCAGCACCGGGACGCACCAGCGGCGCCTGCTGATCCTGCTGGGCGTGGGCCTGGTGCTGCTGGCGCTGATTGCCGGCTGGGCGCTGCAGCAGTCAAGCCGGTCTGCCAAGCAGCTGGCCGCCATGGGGCAGTCGCTGATGCAGTCGCAACGCTTGGCCAAGTCGGTGTCGCAGGCACTGGCAGGGCAGCCGCAGGCCATTGCCGACATGAAGGACAGTGCCGACGTGCTGGCGCGCAATCTGCGTGCGCTCAACGCCGGCGATGCCGAACTGGGTGTGCAGGCGCTGGGCGAATCCTTCAAGCCCGAGCTCGAAGCGATGAACCCGCTGGTGGAGCGGGCCGAACGCAATGCCGGCCTGCTGTTGGGGCAAAAGGCCATCCTGACCCAGGTGGGTGAGGCCTTGCGCGCCATCAACCAGCAGTCTCCGGCCCTGCTGGAGAGCGCCGAGGGCATTGCCGCGCTGAAGCTGCAGAACGCCGCGCCGGCGGCCGACATTTCGGCCGCCGGCCAGCTGGTGATGTTGACGCAGCGCATCGGCAAGTCAGCCAACGAGTTCCAGGCCGCCGAGGGTGTGAACCCCGAGTCGGTGTTCCTGCTCGGCAAGGACTTGAATTCCTTCAAGGAGATCGCCCAGAGCCTGCTGGCCGGCACGCGCGACGCGCAGACGCGCGAGCAGCTGCAGGCATTGATCACGCTGTTTGACCAGACCCGCACGCAGGCCGGCGCCATCCTGGGCAACCTGCAAGGCCTGGCGGCGGCACGCCAGGCGCAGGCGGCCATCGTGGCCGACAGCGAGCCGCTGCGCCGCCAGCTCGAAACCCTGCAGGACAAGCTGTCCGCGCAGTCCGGCGTGGGGCCGGGGCAGATTGCCGCCCTGGTCGTGGCGGGCCTGTTCGTGCTGCTGTGCGGCGTGGGCGTCTCGCGCGTGCAGCTGCTCGACAGCCGCGGCCGCCAGGTGGCCGCCGAGGCGCTGCAGATCGATGCCAAGCGCCAGGAGCAGGAGGCCAAGCGCGTCAACGACGCCAACCAGGCCGCCATCCTGCGCCTAATGAACGAGCTGCAGTCGGTGGCCGAGGGCGATTTGACGCAGGAGGCCACGGTGACCGAGGACATCACCGGCGCCATTGCAGACTCGGTGAACTACACCGTGGAGGAGCTGCGCCTGCTGGTGGGCAGCGTGCAGAACACGGCGGCGCGCGTGGCGCAGACCACGGCGCAGGTGGACAGCACTTCGACCGAGCTGCTGGCGGCTTCGACCGAGCAGCTGCGCGAGATCCGCGAGACCGGCCGCTCGGTGCTGGACATGGCTTCGCGCATCAACCAGGTGTCGTCGCAGGCGCAGGAATCGGCCGCCGTGGCGCGCCAGTCGCTGCAGGCGGCTGACCAGGGCCTGCGCGCGGTGCAGAACACCATCGGCGGCATGAACGCCATCCGTGACCAGATCCAGGACACCTCCAAGCGCATCAAGCGCCTGGGCGAATCGTCGCAGGAGATCGGCGAGATCACCGAGCTGATTTCCGACATTACCGAGCAGACCAACGTGCTGGCGCTCAACGCCGCCATCCAGGCCGCGTCCGCGGGCGAGGCCGGGCGTGGCTTCTCGGTGGTGGCCGAGGAAGTGCAGCGCCTGGCCGAGCGCTCGGCCGACGCCACGCGCCAGATCTCGGCGCTGGTGAAGGCCATTCAGACCGACACCCAGGATGCGGTGGCCGCCATGGAACGCTCCACCCAGGGCGTGGTCGAGGGCGCACGGCTGTCCGACAGCGCCGGCACCGCGCTCAGCGAAATTGATAGCGTCTCGCGCAGGCTGGCTGAGCTGATTGAGCAGATTTCATCCTCTGCTTCTAAAGAAGCGGAGCTGGCCAACGGCGTGGCCGACAACATCCAGCACATCTTTGCCGTGACCGAGCAGACGGGTGAGGGCACGCGCGCCACGGCGCAGCAGGTGCGCGAGCTCTCGCGCATGGCCGACGAGCTGCGCCAGTCCGTGGCCCGATTCAAGATCGCTTGACGCCATCTCATCAACGCATTGGCTCAAGCAGCCGGGGACGCATCCATGTCATCTCTTGACGCCGCAACCGCAACGGGCGCCGACGGGACTCAGAACGAGCAGGATCTCGGGCCGCTGGCATGGGTGCTCGACGAGCTGCGCAAATCCCTGGAGGGTGTTGCCAAGTCCATGCGCCGCTTTGTGCGCGACGCCGAGATGGCGCGCCAGTCAGACCTGGCGGCGCTCGATGCCGCTGCACTGCGCATTGCGCGCCAGCAGCTGCACCAGGCCGGTGGCGCGCTGACGATGGTGGGCATGGAGTCGCCGGCACTGCTGCTGCGCGCGATGGAGGCCGCCGTGCAGCGCTTCGTGCACCGCCCCGAGCTGTGCAGCGACGATGCCGCCCGCACCATAGAGCGCGCCAGCTTTGCGCTGATCGAATACCTGGAATGCGTGCTGGCGGGTCAGCGCATTTCACCGGTCGCCTTGTTTCCGCAGTACCGCGACGTGCAGGCCCTGGCTGGCGTCGATCGCGTGCATCCGGCCGATCTGTGGCCCATGAACGCGCCCGTGCAGGCCCCGGCCTTGCCCGTGGGCGTGGCCCCGCTGCCCTATGGCGCCGAGGCGCGCTCGCGCCTGGACAGCGCCGTGCTGCGCATCGTCAAGAACGCCGACCCGGGTGCGGCCGCAGACATGCGGGCCATCTCCCAGGGTTTTGCCGCGGCACAGGCAGAGCCCCAGGTGCGCATGTTCTGGACGGTCTGCGCCGGCTTCTTCGAGGCCCTGGCGCAGCAGGCGCTCAAGCCCGATCTGTACGCCAAGCGCGTCGCATCGCGCGTGCTCATGCAGTACGCCACGCTGGCCAAGGGCGAGCACGGCATCACTGAGCGTCTGTTGCAGGATCTGCTGTTTTTCTGTGCGCAGGCGGCGCCCGAGCCGACGGCCGCGGTCGCCACGCCGGCACTGCAGGCCGTGCGCCAGAGCTTTGGTCTGCAGCGCCACCCGCCGGTGGACTACGAACGGCCACGCTTTGGCCTGTTCGACCCTGCGCTGCTGGCGCAGGCACGCAAGCGCATTGCCGCGGCCACCGAAACCTGGTCGGCCCTGGCCGGCGGTGATCGCAACAAACTCAAGCCGGCGGTGGATCAGTTCAGCCTGGTGTGCGATTCGCTGCGCAAGCTGTGCCCCGAAAGCGAGCGCCTGGCGCAGGCATTGACGCATGTGCTGGACGTCACGCTGCGCAGCGGTGAACCCCCGCCAGCGGCCCTGGCCATGGAGGTGGCCACTGCCGTGCTGTACCTGCAGGCCTCGTTCGAGGAGCTCGACGCCTCCCGTGACGCCATGGGCCAGCGCGCCGAGCGCCTGGCCGAGCGCCTGGACAGCGTTGTCGCGGGCGGCCAGTCGCAACCGCTGGAGTCCTGGATGGAGGAGCTGTACCGCCGTGTCAGCGACCAGCAGACCATGGGCAGCGTGGTCGGTGAGCTGCGCGCCACCATGGCCGAGGCCGAAAAGTCCATGGATCAGTTCTTCCGCCAGCCCGACGATCTGGCGCCCCTGGCCGGCGTGCCTGGCGGCCTGCAGCAAATGCGCGGCGTGCTGTCGCTGCTGGGCCTGGACCAGGCATCGCTGGCCGTGGTGCGCATGCGCGACATGGTGGAGCGGCTGCTGGTGGGCGAGGTGGCGCCCGAGGAGCGACAGCAGGTATTCGAGAAGCTGGGTAACAGCCTGGGCGCCCTGGGTTTTCTCATCGACATGCTGAGCTATCAGCGTGCCATGGCGCGCAAGCTGTTTGTCTATGACCAGGAGCTGGGAGAGCTGCGCATCGTCATGGGACGCGCGCCCGTGGGGCAGCCGGAGCCGAGCGCAGCCGCGCCAGCCCAGGCGCAGTCGCCCGCGCCTGAGTCAGAGCCAGAACCCGCGCCGCAAGCAGTGGTGCCGCAGCCTGCCGAGCCAGCCCCGTTGGATCTTGCCGTCCATGCTGCGCCGGTGTTGCCGCAGCCCGAGGTCGCGCCGACCCCGCTGGTCCCTGTGGCCGCGGTGACACTGCCCGATGCGGGCGCCGACGACGATGCCGACGACGATGCGGAGCTTCTGGATATCTTCCTGGAGGAGGCGCGCGAAGTCGTGGCCACCGGCCTGGCGGCCGTGCAGGCATTGCACGCCGAACCGGGCGACTTGAGCGAGCAGACCACGCTGCGCCGCGCCTTCCACACCCTCAAGGGCAGCGCGCGCATGGTGGGCCTGGCCGAGTTCGGTGAGGCAGCCTGGGCCATGGAGCAAACGCTCAATGCCTGGCTGGCCGAGGAAAAGCCCATGTCGGCGCCGCTGCTGCAGCTGTCCGACGAGGCGCTGCAGGCCTTTGGCCGCTGGGCCGATGACATCGAGGCCGGCGTCGCCGGTCACTGGCAGGCGCTGCCCTTTGGCGCCGCCGCCACGGCCATGCGCGAGCAGGGCACCCTGCTGCCGCTGACAGCCGCCAGCGAATTCCTGATGGAGGTCGAACCCAGTCCGGAGCCGGCGCTGCCGCCGGTCGTGGCCGATGAGGCCGAGTCGGCACCGTCGGCCAATGCCGAGCCCCGCCTTGAGGACCACGGCGATGGGCCGCAGCAGGATTTTGCCGACACCTGCATCGAGCTGCCGGACTTTGCGGCGTCGGTGCCGCCCGCCGTCGAGGTGACCGAAACCGTACTGCTGGACGAGCTGGATTTCGCGGTCTTCGAGCAGGCGCTGCAGGCCCAGGCCGACGATGTGACCGAGCCGCTGCCCGAGTCCACGGGGTTGGCTGTTGCCGACACGGCCGCCGAAGAGGTGTTGCACCAGCCCAGTCCGTTGGACGATGGCTTTGCTCTTGACATTCCGGTGGATGCGGTCGAAGGCGTGGGCCAGCCAGGCGAGGCCGAGCCGCCCGAGGCCGTGGCCGCTGGCGATGAGGCCGATGAATCCGAGGCGCTTGAAGTCTTGCCCTCCACGGACGAGGCGATCAAGGTGATTGAGCACCTGCGCATCGGCATCCCGCTGTACAACGTCTATCTGAACGAGGCCGACGAATGGTCGCGCCGCCTGGCCACCGAGCTGCAGGAATGGTCGCTGGAATTGCACCGGCCCGTGCCGGAGGCGGCCGTGGCGCTGGCGCATTCGCTGGCCGGCAGCTCGGCCACCGTGGGCTTTGCCGCCCTGTCGGATCTGGCGCGCCAGCTGGAGCATGCGCTGCAGCATGTGCAGCTGCTGCCGCATGGCCTGGCCGAGCATGCCCAGGCCTGCAATGCAGCGGCCGACGACATTCGTCGCCTGCTGCACCAGTTTGCCGCCGGTTTTCTCAAGGAGCCGAATCCTTCGGTGCGCGAGCGCCTGGAGGCCGTCTTGCGCATCGAGGTCAGCAGCGGCGCGGCGCCGCTGGAGGCCATGGCGCAGAGTCCCGACACGCTGGAGCTGGAGTTTGGCGACCTGGCCATGCAGGACGAGGTGGCCGACCTGCCGACCGAACCGTCCGGGCAGACCAGCGAGCCAGCGGATGACCAGCCAGATGCCGCAGGGCAGGACTTGGAGGCCGGCTTCGAGCATGACCGCGCCATCGATGAAGCGATTGCGCGTGCGGTCGCCGCCGTTGACGATATCGACGATGACATCGACGCACTCGACGTCATCGACCCGGACCTGTTCCCCATCTTCGAGGAAGAGGCGGCCGAGTTGCTGCCGGCCCTGGGCTCGGCGCTGCGCCAATGGGCGGCCCGCCCGGAAAACCTGAGTGCCCGCAACGAGCTGCTGCGCGCGCTGCACACCTTGAAAGGCAGTGCCCGCCTGGCCGGCGCCATGCGCCTGGGCGAGATGGCGCACCGCATGGAAACCGCCGTCGAGCAGATCGGCACCAACGGCGTCACCACGGCGGCGGTGGAGCCCCTGCTGGCCAGCCTTGATGTCCTGCAGGCGGATCTTGACGTCCTGCGCACGATTGGCGCGCAACCGCTGTCCGAACCCATGGTGGTGTCCGCGCCCGAGGCCGCCACGCCGGCGTCTGCTGCGGCTGTGCCGCAGCTGCCGGCGGCCGCCGCCCCCGTCGCCGCGCCGTTGTCCTGGCGCGTGCCGGCTAGCGCCAGTGCCACCGTGCCGGCACAGCGCGCCGCCACGCAGTCGGTGCGTGTGCGTGCGCAGCTGCTCGACCGCCTGGTGAACCAGGCCGGCGAGGTGATGATCTCGCGCTCGCGCCTGGACGCGCGCCTGGGGCAGATGCGCGCGTCGCTCGCCGACCTGACGGGCAATCTGGAGCGCCTGCGCCAGCAGCTGCGCGACATCGAGGTGCAGGCCGAGACGCAGATGCAGTCGCGGCTGGCCCTGTCCAAGGATGTGGCGGCCGGGTTCGACCCGCTGGAATTCGACCGCTTTACCCGCGTGCAGGAACTCACGCGCATGATGGCCGAGTCGGTGAACGACGTGGCCACGGTGCAGCGCAACCTGCAGCGCAGCATGGAAGGGGCGGAGGACGACCTGATCGCCCAGGGCCGCCAGGCGCGCGAGCTGCAGCGCGACCTGCTACGCACGCGCATGGTGGAGTTCGAGAGCATTGCCGAGCGCCTGTACGCCGTGGTGCGCCAGGCATCCAAGGAAACCGGCAAGCAGATCAAGCTGGACATTTCCGGCGGGTCGATCGAGATGGATCGCGGCGTGCTCGATCGCATGGCGCCGGCGTTCGAGCACCTGCTGCGCAATTGCGCCGGCCATGGCATAGAGGCGCCCGAGACGCGCGTGGCCGCGGGCAAGCCGGCCGTGGGCACCATCACCATCGCCCTGCGCCACGAGGGCAACGACGTTTCGGTCGAGTTCAGTGACGATGGCGCCGGCCTCGACCTGGAGCGCATCCGCGCCCGGGCCGTGGCCCAGGGGCTGATTGCGCCGGACGAACCCATCACCGCCACGCAGGCCGCGAACCTGATCTTCAGGCCCGGCTTCACCACCGCCAGCGAAGTCACCGGCCTGTCTGGCCGCGGCATAGGCATGGATGTGGTGCGCGCCGAGCTCAATGCCCTGGGCGGGCGTATCGAGACGCAGACCGAGGCCGGCAAGGGTTCGTCGTTCCGCATGCTGCTGCCGTTGACCACGGCCGTGACCCAGGTGGTCATGCTGCGCGCCGGCGGGCTGACCCTGGGCGTGCCGGCCAACCTGGTGGAGGTGGTGCGCCGCAGCCCGGTGGCCCAGGTGGACGCCGCCTATGCCAGCCAGTGGTTTGCCGAAGGATCCGAGTCGCTGCCGTTCTACTGGGCCGGCGCCTTGATGCAATCGGCACCGCGCAGCACCGAAGTGGCGGGCAAGACCCGGCCGGTGATCATTCTGCGCAGCGCCTCGCAGCGCCTGGCCCTGCATGTGGACGAGGTGCTGGGCAATCAGGAAGTGGTGGTGAAGAACCTGGGGCCGCAGCTGTCGCGCCTGCCGGGGGTGGCGGGCATGTCGGTGCTGGCCTCGGGGGCGGTGGTGCTGATCTACAACCCCGTGGCCCTGGCCACGGTGTATGGCGAGCAGGCGCGCGCGGCCATGCTGGCGCCCGCGGCGCAGGATGCGGGCATGGTGGCGGACATCACGCGTGCCGGCATGTCGGCGCCAGCGTCCGTGGCGCAGCTCGATCAGGTGCCGCTGGTGCTGGTGGTGGACGATTCCATCACCGTGCGCCGCGTCACGCAGCGCCTGCTGCAGCGCGAGGGTTACCGCGTGGCGCTGGCGACCGACGGCCTGCAGGCGCTGGCGCGGCTGCAGCAGGAGCGCCCGGCGGTGGTGCTGTCGGACATCGAAATGCCGCGCATGGACGGCTTCGACCTGGCGCGCAACATCCGCGCGGACGCGGCGCTGGCCGATCTGCCCATCATCATGATCACCTCGCGCATCGCGCAAAAGCACCGCGACCATGCCGCGCAGCTGGGCGTCAACCATTACCTGGGCAAACCCTATTCCGACGAGGAACTGCTGAGCCTCGTGGGCCACTATGCCCAGCTGACGGTCGCGCAAGGCGGTTGACCGGAGGGGGCGGTGCCCCCAGGGTCCGGCCCGGCTTTGCGCCGGCCTGGCCCTGGCTCTGGCCTAAAATTGGCCCATGTCTGCCACTTCCGCGCCCATGAACCTGACGCACCATTTCCTGATTGCCATGCCGGGCATGGAGGATGCGTCCTTTGCGCGCAGCGTGGTCTATCTGTGCGAGCACAGCGAGCGCGGCGCCCTCGGCCTGATCATCAACAAGCCGACCGACATCAGCCTGGAGGGCCTGTTCGAGAAGGTGGATCTGACGCTGGGGCGCGCAGACCTCACGCACCAGCCGGTGTTCCTGGGCGGCCCGGTGCAGACCGAACGCGGTTTCGTGCTGCACGACCCGATGCGCGGCACGCCCCAGGGAGCATCGACACCAGACGCGGACGAAGACGATTCGCCCTATGCCTCCACCATGAGCATTCCCGGTGGCCTGGAGATGACCACCTCCAAGGATGTGCTGGAGGCGCTGTCGCACGGTGCCGGCCCGCGGCGCGTGCTGGTCACGCTGGGCTACTCGGCCTGGGGCGAGGGGCAGCTGGAATCCGAGCTGGCCGAGAACAGCTGGCTCACCGTGGATGCCGACGCTGCCATCATCTTCGACACCCCCGTGGGCGAGCGCTACGAGCGCGCCCTGGGCCTGCTGGGCCTGCAGTCCTGGATGCTGTCGCGCGACGCGGGGCACGCATGAGCGGCGCGCCTGCCCCGGCCGCCGTTCCCGCGCATTTCCAATCCTTTCTGGCCTTTGATTTCGGACTCAAGCGCACCGGAGTGGCGGTGGGCACGCGCATGCTGCGCACGGCGACGCCGCAGGGCACGATTCGCGCCGAGGGCGATGCCCGCTTTGCACCCATAGCGCAGCGCATCGCCGAATGGCAGCCCGACGCGCTGGTGGTGGGCGTGCCGTTTCATCCGGACGGCGCGCCGCACGAGAACACGGCGCGCGCGCAGAAGTTTGCACGCCAGCTGCGCGGGCGCTTTGGCCTGCAGGTGTTTGAGGTGGACGAGCGCTACAGCACCACCGAGGCGCAGGCCGCCGGCGCGCTTGACGCGGACGCGGCCTCGGCCTGCATCATCCTGGAACAATTCTTGAGGAGTCTTGCATGAACACCACCACAGGCAGTGCGCTGCTGCTGGATGCCGAGGCCTTGTATGGCGAGCTGCTGCGCGGCGTGCGCGCCCTGCTGCAGCCGGACACGCGCCTGGCGGGCATCACTTCGGGCGGCGCCTGGCTGGTCGAGCGCCTGCAGCGCGACCTGGGCCTGGCGGGCAAGCCCGGCGTGCTGTCCTCTGCCCTGCACCGCGACGACTTCGCCCAGCGCGGCATGGCCGCCAGTGCGCAGACGCAGCTTGATTTCGATGTCAACGGCGCCGACATCCTGGTGCTTGACGACGTGCTCTACACCGGGCGCACCGTGCGCGCCGTGCTCAACGAGCTGTTCGACTATGGCCGCCCGGCGCGCGTGCGCCTGGCCGTGCTGGTCGATCGCGGCGGGCGCCAGCTGCCGATCGCCGCCGATTTTGCCGCCGCCCGCGTGGCCCTGCCCGCCAGCCAGATCCTGGCGCTGGCGCGCGGCGCGGACGGCAGTTTCCAATTCGCAGTCAAAGAGGCCTGAACCGTGCTGTACAAGCGCAACCCCCAACTCAACAAGAATGGCGAGCTGATCCATCTGCTGTCCATCGAGGGCCTGCCCAGGGACATCGTCACGCATATCCTGGACACGGCCGCCAACTTCACCAGCGTCAACGACCGCGAGGTGAAGAAGGTGCCGCTCCTGCGCGGCAAGAGCGTGTTCAACCTGTTCTTCGAGAACAGCACGCGCACGCGCACCACCTTCGACATCGCCGCCAAGCGCCTGTCGGCCGACGTGTTCAACCTGGACATCGCGCGCAGCTCCACCGCCAAGGGCGAGACCCTGCTGGACACCATAGACAACCTGACGGCCATGGCCGCCGACATCTTCGTCGTGCGCCACAGCGAGTCGGGCGCGCCCTACCTGATCGCCCAGCATGTGGGCCCGCATGTGCATGTGGTGAACGCCGGCGACGGCCGCCATTCGCACCCTACGCAGGGCCTGCTGGACATGTACACCATACGCCACTACAAGAAGGATTTTTCCAACCTGACGGTGGCCATCGTGGGCGATGTGCTGCATTCGCGCGTGGCGCGCTCGGACATCCACGCCCTGACCACGCTGGGTGCGGCCGAGGTGCGCGTGGTCGGCCCGCGCACCCTGGTTCCGTCGGACCTGTCACACATGGGCGTGCGCGTGTTCCACAGCCTGGAGGAGGGCATCAAGGGCTGCGACGTGGTGATCACGCTGCGCCTGCAGAACGAGCGCATGAGCGGTGCGTTGCTGCCCTCCAGCCAGGAGTATTTCAAGAGCTTCGGCCTCACGCCCGAAAAGCTGCGGCTGGCCAAGCCCGACGCCATCGTCATGCACCCTGGCCCCATCAACCGCGGGGTGGAGATAGCGTCCGCCGTGGTCGATGGGCCGCAGGCGGTGATCCTGCCGCAGGTCACCTTCGGCATCGCGGTGCGCATGGCGGTGATGTCCATCGTCGCTGGAAACGACGCTTGATTACTATCATATTAATAGCTGTTAGCGCTTGATGGATGCGCGCTAGAGCCTTGCTTCGCTTGAAACCATGAAAATACTCCTACAGAACGGCCGTGTGCTCGACCCCGCCAGCGGGTTGGACAAGGTCTGTCACCTGGCGCTGGCCGCGGGCCGCATCGTGGGCGTGGATCGCCAGCCGGCGGACTTCACGCCCAACCGCGTCATCGACGCCAGCGGCTGCCTGGTGCTGCCCGGCCTGGTGGATCTGGCGGCGCGCCTGCGCGAGCCGGGCCACGAGCACGAGGGCATGCTCGAATCCGAAATGGCCGCGGCCGTGGCCGGCGGCGTGACCAGCCTGGTCTGCCCGCCCGACACCGACCCGGTGCTCGACGAGCCTGGCCTGGTGGAGATGCTCAAGTTCCGCGCCGAGAAGCTGCACCAGGCGCGATTGTTCCCGCTGGGCGCGCTCACGCGCGGCCTGGCCGGCGAGGTGCTGACCGAGATGGCCGAGCTCACCGAATCGGGCTGCGTGGGCTTCAGCCAGGCCGATGTGGCCCTGACCAGCACCCAGGTGCTGCAGCGCGCGCTGCAGTACGCCGCCACCTACGGCTACACCGTCTGGCTGCGCCCGCAGGAGCTGTATCTGGGCAAGGGCGTGGCCGCCAGCGGGGCGCTGGCCACGCGCATGGGCCTGTCGGGCGTGCCGGTGGCGGCCGAGACGATTGCGCTGCACACCATCTTCGAGCTGCAAAAGACCACCGGCGCGCGCGTACACCTGTGCCGCCTGTCGAGTAGCGCCGGGGTGGAGCTGGTGCGCCAAGCCAAGGCCGCCGGCCTGCCCGTGACCTGCGACGTGAGCATCAACTCCCTCATGCTGACCGACATGGACATAGGCTACTTCGACAGCCGCGCGCGCCTCACGCCGCCGCTGCGCCAGCAACGCGATCGCGACGCGCTGGCCGCGGCCCTGGCCGACGGCACCGTGGACGCCCTGGTCTCCGACCACACGCCGGTGGACGAGGACGCCAAGGCCGTGCCCTTTGCCGAGGCCGAGCCCGGCGCCACGGGCCTGGAGCTGCTGCTGTCCGTGGCCCTGAAATGGTCGCGTGACGCCGGCGTGCCCCTGGCGCGCGCCGTGGCCGTGGTCACCAGCGAGCCCGCGCGCGTGCTGGGCAGCGCCCTGGGCACGCTGCAGGCCAGCGTCGGCCGCATCGTGGAGGGCGGCGTGGCTGATCTGTGCGTGCTCGATCCGAGCGCTGACTGGACGGTGCAGGCCAAGGCCCTGGTCAGCCAGGGCAAGCACACGCCGTTTTCGTCCTACGAGCTGCCGGGCCGCGTGCGCTGGACGCTGGTCGGGGGCCAGGTCGCCTTCGACCGCGGCTGAACCACGGCGTGCCGCGTCACCTGCGCGCCGGCTGGCGCCTGCTGCGCCTGCTGGTGCATGCGCTGTGGGGGCTGTGGCTGGTGGCCTGGCGCTTTCCACGCCTGTCGTCCGACCAGCAGCAGGCGCGCGTGCAGGCCTGGTCGCTGGGCCTGCTGACCTGCGCCGGCATCACGCTGCAGCTGCGCGGCCGGCCGCAGCGCGCGGGGCCGGTGCTGCTGGTGGCCAACCACCATTCCTGGCTGGACATTCCCGTACTACATGCGGCGCGCTACTGCCGCTTCATCTCCAAGTCCGACCTGCAGGACTGGCCCATCGTCGGCACCCTGGCCACGGCCGCGGGCACGCTCTACATCCGGCGCGAGTCCCGCCGTGACGCGCTGCGCATGGTGACCAGCATGCGCGACGCGCTGCTCGCAGGCGAGGTGCTGGCGGTGTTCCCCGAGGGCCAGACCGGCGACGGGCGCGCGTTGCTGCCCTTTCACGCCAATCTGCTGCAGGCCGCGCTGGACGCGGGCGCCCCGGTGCAGCCCGTGGGCCTGCGTTTTCTCGATGGCATTGGCGGCGCCACCAGTGATGCGCCCAGCTTTGTCGGCGACGAGAGCTTTCTGGGCTCGGTCTGGCGCACCTTGAAGGCGCCGGGTATCACCGCCGTGGTGCACTTTGGTGCGCCCGAGCGGGCCCTGGGGCGCGATCGGCGTGCCTGGAGCCAGGCGCTGCATGCAGCGGTCGATGCGCTGCGGCACGGCTGAAGCCGCTCCTACCGGCATGCCATCGCGTTCAGGCGCGGGCGAAGGTCACCACATGATCGACCTGGGCACGTATGCCAATCCATTCGCCCATGGCATGGTCATGGTGGCTGGGCACATGGGCCACCACGGTGAGGCCGCCCTCCAGCTCCAGTGTGTAGAGAAACTCCGAGCCGCGAAACGCCTTGCGCACGATGCGCGCGCGCACCGGGGCGGCGTCGTCGTGCACCACGTCGTCGGCGCGCAGCAGCACGTCGCATTCGCCGTGCGGGTAGCTCGACGGCAGCAGGCAGCCGTCGATGTCCGTCAGGTCGCCCAGCGCGGTGCGCGCCACCACCTGGCCGCCGTGCCGCACCAGGGTGGCGGGGGCGAACACGCCATGGCCAATGAAGTCGGCCACGAAGCGCGTGGCCGGGCGGTGGTAGAGCGCATAGGCATCGTCCCACTGGTGCAGGTGACCGCCGTCCATCACGCCGATGCGATCGCCGATGGCAAAGGCCTCCAGCTGGTCGTGCGTGACGAACAGGGCCGTGGCGTTGGCGGTTTTCAGAATGCCGCGCACCTCATGCGCCAGGCGCTCGCGCAGATCGACGTCGAGGTTGGAAAACGGCTCGTCCAGCAGCATCAGGCGTGGGCGCGGCGCCAGTGCCCGCGCCAGGGCCACGCGCTGCTGCTGGCCGCCCGAGAGTTCATGCGGAAAGCGTGCCTCGCTGCCTTCCAGGCCCACCAGGGCCAGGCATTCGCGCACGCGCTGCTGCTGCTCGCCGCGCGGCAGCTCGTGGATGCCGAAGGCCACGTTGCGCCCTACGGAAAGGTGCGGGAACAGGGCATAGTCCTGGAACACCATGCCGATGCGCCGCTGCTCGGGCGCCACGCTGCGCCCCGGGGCACCCACCAGCTCACCGCTTAAGCGGATGCTGCCGGCAGCGACGGCCTCCAGGCCGGCCACGGCGCGCAGCAGCGTGGTCTTGCCGCAGCCCGAGGGGCCGATCAGCACGCCGATCTCGCCCGCGGCCAGGCCCAGGGTCACGCCATGCACGGCGGGGGTCTGGCGGCTGCCATAGCGCACATCCAGCTGAGAGACTTCGAGAAACATGTGCCGATTGTAAAAGTCGCTTGCGTAGAATCGTTCCCATTTGCATCTCAACCGCCGAGCCCTCTGCGGCCGCGCGCCCTCACTTGCCACCCGTCCCACGCGCCCTGCGCGCCATCGCTCCCCTCATGCTGGCCCTGCTGCTGGCCCTGCCCGTGCTGGCGGTGCTGGGCGCCTGGCTGCCGCTGGGGCAGGGCGATGCGCAGTCCGGCGCCATCCTGCGCGAGATGGCCGCCACCGTGCTGCCGGACTACCTGTGGACCACGCTGTGGCTGAGCCTGGCCGTGGCCATTGGGGCCGCCCTGGTGGGCACGGCCAGCGCTGCGGCGGTCACGCTGTTCGACTTTGCCGGCCGGCGCCAGCTGGAATGGCTGCTGCTGCTGCCCCTGGCCATGCCGGCCTATGTCACGGCCTATGCCTATACCGACTTTCTGCAGTTCAGTGGCCCGCTGCAGGTCTGGCTGCGTGAGGCTTTCGGCCTGCAGGGGCGGTTGTTGCCCGAGGTGCGCAGCCTGGGCGGCGCGATCTGGGTGTTCATCTTCTCGCTCTATCCCTATGTCTACCTGCTGGCGCGCACGGCCCTGGGCGAGCGCGCCGCGCACCTGATGGAGGCGGCGCGCCTGCTCGGCGCCGCGCCCGCGCGGCGCCTGCGCAGCGTGGCCCTGCCGCTGGCACGCCCGGCCGTGGCCGCGGGCGTGGCCCTGGTGCTGATGGAGACGCTGGCCGACTTTGGCGTGGCCTCCTACTTCGGCATACAGACCTTCACCACCGGCATCTACAAGGCCTGGCTGTCCATGGACAACCGCCTGGCCGCGGCGCAGCTGGCCACCTTCCTGCTCGCGCTGGTGGTGCTGCTCTTGCAACTGGAGCTGCGCGCCCAGCGCCGCATGCGCTTTGCCACCGGCGGCGTGGGTCGCGCCGGCTCCAGCGAGGCCCAGCCCACGCGGCTGCACGGCGCGTATGCCGTGCTGGCCTGGCTGGTGTGCGCCCTGCCGGTGCTGATGGGTTTTGCGCTGCCGGTGCTGTTCATGCTGCGGCCGCTGCTGGCCGACTGGTCGTTGCTGCCCTGGGATCGCTTCGTGCAATGGGCCGGCAACAGCGTGCGTCTGGGCGCCATCACCGCCGTGCTGGCGGTGGGCATCGCGCTGGCTCTGGCCTTTGCCGTGCGCCGCCGGCGCGGGCCGCTGATGCGTGCCGTGGTGCAGCTGGTCAGCCTGGGCTACGCCGTGCCGGGCGCGGTCATCGTCGTCGGCCTGCTGCTGCCCGTGGGCTGGCTGCAGGCCGCGGCCCCCACCTGGGGCCTGAGCGCGCTGGTGACCACCACCGCCGTGGGCATCGTCTGGGCGTACCTGGTGCGCTTTTGCGCAGTGGCCCTGCAGTCGGTGCAAAGCGGCTATGCGCGCGTGCCGGCCAGCCTGGACGATTCGGCGCGCATGCTGGGCGTGGGCGGCATGGGACTGCTCATGCGCGTGCACTGGCCGCTGCTCAAGCGATCGACGGCCGCCGCCACGTTGCTGGTGTTCGTGGACGTGATGAAGGAGCTGCCCGCAACCATCGTGCTGCGGCCCTTTGACAGCGATACCCTGGCCGTGGTGGCCTACCAGCTGGCGCGCGACGAACGCCTGGGCGAGGCCGCGCTGCCCTCGCTGGCGCTCGTCGCCGTGGGCCTGGTGCCGGTGATCTTGCTCAGCCGCACGCTGCGCGGGTCTTCGCGCTGATGCCTACACTGCGGCCATGAACGACATCACCATCTACCACAATGCCCGCTGCAGCAACTCGCGCGGCGCACTGGAAATCCTGCGCGAACGCGGCATCGAGCCCGTCATCGTGGACTACATCAAGGAACCGCTGGACGCGGCCCGGCTCACCGCCCTGGTGGCACGCCTGGGGGTGCCCGTACGCGAGCTGATGCGCAGCAAGGAGGCCCTCTACCAGGAGCTGGGCCTGGCCGCGCCAGAGCGCAGCGACGCCGAGCTGATCGCCGCCATTGCAGAGCACCCGGTGCTGCTCAATCGCCCCATCGTCGTTACGCCCAAGGGCGCGCGCCTGTGCCGGCCGCCGGAGCTGGTGCTCGATTTGATCGCTTAAGAATCACCTAAGCCAGCGCCACCACACTGCCTTCCATCAGCACTACAAGCTTTTGGAAAGGCAGACCATGAACACCCTTCTCACCTCTCCCCGCCGTTTGGTACTGGCCCTGGTGGCCGCGGGCGCCCTGGGCGCCACGGGTGCCGGCCTGATCACGGCGCATGAGGCGCGCGCGCAGCTGGCCATGCCCGTGGCGGCCGCAGTGGCGCCGGCCACGCCTGCCGCAGCCGTGGCGCTGCCCGATTTCTCCAGCATCACCGCGCGCTATGGCCCGGCGGTGGTCAACATCAGCGTCAGCGGCATGCGCAAGACCGGGGGCGACGATGGCGACAACAGCCCCGCGGCGCGCCAGCGCGGCCCGCAGGGCATGGATCCGAACGATCCGTTCAACGAGTTCTTCCGCCGTTTCGGCATTCCCATGCCCGAGCGCGGTGGCCAGGGCCAGCGGGGCATGCCCATGCGTGGCGAGGGTTCGGGCTTCATCATCGATGCCAATGGCATCGTCCTGACCAACGCCCATGTGGTCAAGGGCGCGAGCGACGTGACGGTGAAGCTGACCGACCGGCGCGAGTTTCGTGCCAAGGTGCTGGGTGCCGACCCCAAGACCGACATCGCCGTGCTGAAGATCGACGCCAAGAACCTGCCCACGGTGAAGCTGGGCAATTCGCGTGACCTGAAGGTGGGCGACTGGGTGCTGGCCATAGGTTCGCCCTTCGGCTTCGAGAACACGGTCACCGCCGGGGTGGTCAGCGCCAAGGGCCGCTCGCTGCCCGAGGACAGCTATGTGCCCTTCATCCAGACCGATGCCGCCGTGAACCCCGGCAACTCCGGCGGCCCGCTGTTCAATGCCGCCGGCGAGGTGGTGGGCATCAACTCGCAGATCTACAGCCGCTCCGGCGGCTTCCAGGGCCTGTCGTTTGCCATCCCCATCGAGGTGGCGACGCGCGTGGAGCAGCAGATCGTGGCCACCGGCCATGTCGAGCATGCGCGCCTGGGCGTGGCCGTGCAGGAGGTGAACCAGACCTTTGCCGACTCGTTCAAGCTGCCCCGGCCCGAGGGCGCCCTGGTGGCCAGCGTCGATGCCAGCGGCCCGGCTGCCAAGGCGGGCCTGAAGGTGGGCGACGTGATCCTCAAGGTCAACGGCCAGCCCATCGTGGCCTCGGGTGATCTGCCGGCCTATATCGGCCAGCGTGATCCGGGCGACAAGGTGCAGATGGAGGTCTGGCGCCAGGGTCATGCCGAAACCCTGGCCGCCACCCTGGGCAATGCCAACGACAAGGCCGCCAAGCTGGCCAGCAACGACCAGGCAGTGGGCAAGGGCCAGCTGGGTCTGACGCTGCGCCCGCTGCAGCCCGATGAAGCCAAGGCCGCCGGCGTGCCCAAGGGCCAGGGCCTGCTGATCGAGGATGTGCGCGGCCCCGCCGCCATGGCCGGCGTGCAGGGCGGCGACGTGCTGCTGGCCGTCAACGGCACCCCCGTCAAGGACGTGGAGCAGGTGCGTGCCGCGATGGCTCACGCGGGCAAGTCGGTGGCCCTGTTGATCGAGCGCGACGGCGACAAGATCTTCGTGCCGGTACGCCTCGGCTAGGTGCTTCACGACTTGTAGCAGGCGCAGGGGTTTGGCTTATGCTGCCACCCATGCGCCTGTTGCTTGTTGAGGACGACACCATGATCGGCGAGGCCGTGCGTGACCTGCTGCGTGCCGAGCATTACGCGGTGGACTGGGCCACGGACGGCGACATGGCCGACGCTGCCCTGGCGGCCCAGTCCTACGACCTGGTGCTGCTGGACCTGGGCCTGCCGCGCCGTGATGGCCTGGCCGTGCTGCGCTCCCTGCGCGCGCGCAAGGACCGCACGCCGGTGCTGATCGCCACGGCGCGCGACGGCGTGGCCCAGCGCGTCGAGGGACTGGACGCCGGCGCCGACGACTATGTGCTCAAGCCCTATGACCTGGACGAACTGCTGGCGCGCATACGCGCGCTCTTGCGCCGCGCCAGCGGGCGCGCCGAGCCGGTGTACGAGCACCAGGGCGTGGCGCTGAACCCCGGCACGCGCGAGGCCACGATCCAGGGCCAGCCGGTGGTGCTGTCGGCGCGCGAATGGGCGGTGCTCGAACCCCTGCTGGCGCGCCCCGGCATGGTGCTGTCGCGCCAGCAGCTCGAGGACAAGCTCTACGGCTGGGGCGACGAGGTCAGCAGCAACGCGGTCGAGGTCTACATCCACGGCCTGCGCAAGAAGCTCGGCGCCGCCCTGATTCTGAACGTGCGCGGCCTCGGCTACATGGTGCCCAAATGAACCGGCTGCGCCACCCCGCCTCGCTGCGTGTGCGGCTGCTGGTGTTCCTGCTGGCGGCCATTGCGCTGACCGCCGCCGTGCAGGGCCTGCTGGCCTACCGCAGCGCGTTGGTGGAGGCAGATGCCCTGTTTGATTACCAGATGCAGCAGACCGCCTACGCGCTGCGTGCTGGCCTGCCCCCGGATGCACGCGCCAGCGGCAACGCCTTGCCGGAGTACCAGAACGACGAGCTCATCGTCCAGGTCTGGACCAACGAGGGGCTGCGCATCTTTGAATCCGCCGTCGGCGCGGCCCTGCCGCAGAAGGCGGTGCTGGGCTTTACCGAGCTGCAGGCACGCGGCATCAGCTACCGCGTGTTTTCGCTGCAGACACGCTCGCAGGTGATACAGGTGGCACAGGACATGTCCGCGCGCCGCGCCATGGCGCGTGCTCTGGCGCTGCGCTCCTTGCTGCCGCTGGCGGTGATGGCGCCACTGCTGGCGCTGGCCGTGTGGTGGGCCGTGAGCCGCCTGCTGGCCCCCGTACAGCGCGTGCGTGGCCAGCTGGCGCAGCGCCGGCCGGACGACCTGACGCCCGTCAGCGGCGCCGGCCTGCCCAGTGAGCTGCAACCCCTGGTGCATGAATTCAACGCGCTGCTGGCGCGCGTGCAGCAGGCCTTCGATGCGCAGCAGCATTTCGTGGCCGACGCCGCCCACGAACTGCGCTCGCCCCTGGCGGCGCTGAAACTGCAGCTGCAGGGTCTGCAGCGCGCGCCCGACACGGCCACGCGCGAGCGCGCCGTGGAACGCCTGGGCAGCGGCATAGACCGTGCCACGCGCCTGGTCGAGCAGCTGCTGGCCCTGGCGCGCCAGGAGGCGCAGATAGCGGCCGGCGCGCCACCCCAGCCGGTGCCGCTGGCCGAACTGGCGCGCCAGGCCGTGCTCGATGCCACACCCGCCGCCCAGCAGCGCGGCATAGACCTGGGCCTGGCGCCGGTGCCGCCCGAGGCCGAGGGCGCCAGCGTGCCCGGCCATGCGCAGGCCCTGGCCATCCTGCTGCGCAACCTGCTGGACAACGCCATCAAGTACACGCCCCGTGGCGGCCGGGTGGACGTGGCGCTGCAGGCCGACGACGGCCATATCACGCTGCTGGTGGACGACAGCGGCCCCGGCATCGCGCCCGCTGAGCGCGCGCAGGTGCTGCAGCGCTTTCACCGCGGTGCGCAGCCCGAGGGCGCGCCGGCGTCTGGCAGCGGCCTGGGCCTGGCGATTGCCGACAGCATCGCCCGCCTGCATGGCGCGCGGCTGCAGCTGGCGGATGCGCCGCAGCTGGGCGGCCTGCGCGTCAGCCTGCGCCTGGCGCGCCACACGCCGCCACGGGAGAGTCCGCACACATGATCAGCGTGACCATGCTCTCCGGCCTGGGCCACGCCGTCTTCGTGGCTGCGGGCCTGTTGATCTACATGATGGGCACGCGCATCGGCCACCAGCACCGCCATCCCTCGGCCGCCATGGCCTGGGTGCTGGGCCTGATCACCTTCCCCTACCTGACGCTGCCGCTGTTCCTGTTCTTTGGCACGCGCAAGTTTGCCCGGCCGGCGCGCCGCGAGCGCCACCAGGTGCTGGCCATTCCCCAGGGTGGCCCGAGCTGGGCCACGCGGCTGCTGGCCGGCATGGAGTTGGCGCCCGCCGTGCACAACGAACGGGTGCAGCTGCACGCCAATGGCGACGAGGCGTTGCGCAGCCTGCTGGCCATCATGGCATCGGCGCGCCAGCGCCTCGATGTCTGCACCTACCTGTTCGCCAACGACGACACCGGCCGCCAGATTGCGCAGCAGCTCGCGGCCAGCGCGGGCCGTGGCGTCAGCGTGCGCCTGCTGGTGGACGCCATGGGCAGCATGGGCAAGGCCCCCGCCATGCTGCGCGCGCTGCAGCGGCAGGGCGTGCAGGTGCGCCGCTTCATGCCGCTGCTGCACAACCCGCTGCACGGCCGCATCAACCTGCGCAATCACCGCAAGCTGGTGCTGGCCGACGGACAGCGCCTGTGGAGTGGTGGGCGCAACCTGGCCAGCGAGTACTTTGTCGATCGCCCCGGCCAGCCCGCCTGGATAGACCTGAGCTACGAGGTGCAGGGCCTGCTGGCCGCCCAGGCCCAGGCCCAGTTCAACACCGACTGGCGCGTGGCACACGGCCTGGCGCTGCGCAAGGCGCGCCGGCCGCACGGCACGCCCGGCGTGCACCAGCAGCCCGTGGGCGGCCCGCTGGCCCAATGGCTGCCCAGCGGGCCCGACCATGCCGACGACACCGTGCATGCGCTGCTGCTGGCCGCGGCCTACCACGCCCAGCGGCGCATCGTCGCCGTCACGCCGTACTTCGTGCCCGACGACGCCCTGCTGGACGCCTGGTGCCTGGCCTGCCGGCGCGGCGTGCGCGTGAGCCTGCTGGTGCCGGCGCGCTCCAACCACCGCCTGGCCGACATCGCGCGCGAGCGCGCCCTGCGCCAGCTCGCTGCCGCCGGCGCCCAGGTCTGGCTGGCACCGGCCATGGTGCATGCCAAGGCCGTGCTCATCGACGACGACCTGGCCCTGGCGGGCTCGCTGAATCTCGACGCGCGCAGCCTGTTTTTGAACTACGAGGCCATGGCCGCCTTCTATGGCGAGCAGGAGCTGCGCTGGCTCTCGCAGTGGTGCGCCCGGCTCATCGCCACGGCTCGCCCCTACCACGCGCGCCAGCCGTCCTGGGCGCGCGACATTGTCGAAGGGGTGGTGCGGTCGGTGGGGTTTCAGCTGTAGGCCGGGCCTGTCGGGCCGCCAGGGGCAGTGGGTCGGTCATGCGCTGCGCGTCTCCATCGCTCAAAGCCAGTTTTCCACTTTGAGGCCGCGAATGCGGGCGAACTCCCGGGTGTTGTTGGTGACCAGCGTCAGCCTCAGGGTGCAGGCGTGCGCGGCAATCAGCAGGTCGTTGCCGCCGATGGGCTGCCCCGCCGCTTCCAACTCGGCGCGGATGCGGCCGTAGTCGCCATCGGCAGGCAAATCCAGCGCCAGTACGGGAATCGTTTCCAGCAGCGCCTGCACCTTGGCCAGCAGACGGGGCGATCCCTTCTTGGCGCAACCATAGCCCAGCTCCGCGGCCACCACGATGCTGGTGCAAATGCCCTTGGCGCCCAGTTGCGCGATGCGCTGCGCAGCCGCCCCCGACGGGTTGCGTATCAGGTCGCTGATGATGTTGGTGTCCAGCAGGTAGCCGCTCACGGCAGGTCCTCGGGCTGAACCGGGGCATCGTCGATGGCCGGGAACTGATCCTCGGGCGCCAGCGGCGGCTCCTGGCGCCACTCGGCCAGTAGCTCCAGGATATTGGTGGGGCGCAACACCGGCTCGATGATCAGCTTGCTGCCTTCGCGGTGAATCAGCACGCGATCGCCCGGCAATTCGAATTCGACCGGAATGCGCACCGCCTGGCTGCGGTTGTTGCGAAACAGCTTGGCCTCTTTGGGCCGGGAAGACAGGGTTGGAGCAGTCATGACACCTCCGTTAGCATATGCAAAATTGTATATGCCAACGGGGCTCGATCAACCGCCTTGGGTCAACCCGCTGGCAGCTTGACCACCTTCAGCCACTCTATCCCCCGGTCGTCCACGATCTTCACCGCCGCCTGCTGGTTCGCTCCGGCGGCAAAGGGCAGCGACAGCCTGCCGGTGAATTGCTGCAAAAACCCCTCATCCAGCTTGGCGCGCATGTCTTTTTTGACTTCACCCAGCCCTCGTCCTTGCCCGCCATCAGGAAGAACACCTGGCGCGGGAACAGGCCGCGCCCGTCGTAATCGGTGTCGAGCTGCCAGGCCGCAATCTTGCCCTTGCCGCGAGAGGCCGGTTCGCCCCTGGCGGTGTCGAAGCAGTCAAAGCCGTTCACCTGCCACAGCCCACCCGCAGCCCTGATGCCACAATCGCCTGGCCCGGCATGTCAGGTTCTTGATATGGAATGGGGCAAACCCTTGATTTGAATAATCCACGGTCTTGACGGCGTTGGCGCTGGACTTGCGTCAAC
>JAGPIX010000097.1 GCA_018054745.1 Alicycliphilus sp. | reverse complement strand
TTTCACCGTCTTTTTGCCCAATAGCTCGGCTATTGGGCTGCAAATCCGGCAAAAACTGTGCTCGCTGGGGCCGATTTTCGCTTTCGACGCTCCAAGTCCGACAGCCTCGTGGGAGCGAAGCCGCAGGCAGTGCTGTAGCACGACAAGGCGAAGCAACAACGACACGGATGATTTAGAAATGGAATTAATCCACCCCCAGCTCCACCACCCCGTACAGCGGCGTGCTGCTCCAGTAGCTCCACATGCGCTCGGCGGCGATGCCCATCCAGCCGTGGCTGGCGGCCACGCTGTGCGTGGCCAGCAGGCGCAGGCGCGGGTGGCAGTCGGTCAGCTCCTGCAGGCTGCGTATGCCCCAGTGGAACTGCGCCTTGGTGGGCCCCACGCTGGCATGCCATTGCGCCATGCCCACGGCGCAGCCGGCCAGGATGTCTATCACCAGGCGCGAACCTGCCGGCGCCTGGGCGGCAAAGCTGTGCAGCACATGGCGCACCTGCTGCGGCTGCAGGTACATGAGCACCCCCTCGCAGAGCATGAAAAGGGGCTGGCCCAGGGCCTGCGCGGGCAGGTTCAGATCCTGCCACCATTGCGGGCGCCGCAGGTCGATGATGGCGCTGCGCTGGCGCTCGGTATCGGGTGGTAGCAGCCGGCGGCGCAGCTCCATGGACGGCCGCATGTCGGTGTCGAGCCAGGTATTGCGGCCGTTGTCCAGCCACTGGAAATATTGCGACAGGCCGCAGCCCAGGTTCACCCCCCAGGCCTCGGGGTGGCGTGCGAAAAACGCCAGGCCGGTATCGCGTATCACCTTGGTGCGCCACAGGATGTTGAGCACCGTGGGCCTGTCCACCAGGTAGGGCGCGGTGGGCAGCTGCAGCCGGCGCACCAGCTCGGCCGCCTGCTGGTCACCGCAGGCGTGGCCAGGAAACAGGCCGCCGCCCAGGGCCCGCGCCACGAGCGGGATCAGCATGGTCTGCTGCACGGCGGACAGCCTGGGGTGCGCTTGCAGCTGTGGCTCCGGCGAGTCGGTCATGCACATCCTTTCATGATTGAGCAAAGTCTCCGCCTGGTGGCAGGGTCTATATTCAACGACCGCCCCGCAGCATTCGCGTTATCAAATGCCACTGAATTTTCGCCCCCGCATCCTCGACATCGTGCACGGCTACAGCCGCCAGCGCCTGGTGGCGGACATGGGCGCCGGCGCCACCGTCGGCGTGGTGGCCCTGCCCCTGGCCATGGCGTTTGCCATTGCCAGCGGCCTGCCGCCCCAGGCCGGGCTGTGGACAGCCATCATAGGCGGTCTGCTGGTGGCGCTGCTGGGCGGCTCCAACGTGCAGATCGCCGGGCCGGCCGGTGCCTTCATCGTCATTGTCTACGGCATCGTGCAGCAGCATGGCGTGGCCGGGCTGTGGATCAGTACCAGCCTGGCCGGCGTGCTACTGATGTTGATGGGTTTTCTGCGCCTGGGCGCGCTGGTGCGCTTTGTGCCGGTGAGCATCATCATCGGCTTCACCAACGGCATTGCGGTGCTGATCGCGCTGTCGCAGCTCAAAGACGCGCTGGGCCTGCCGATTGCCAAGATGCCGGGCGACTTTTTCGGCCAGATGCAGGCCATCGCCGGGCATCTGGCGCAGTGGAACCCCTACGCGCTGGCGCTGGCGCTGGCCTGCATGCTGCTGCTGTGGATCTGGCCGCGCCTGATGCACCACCAGTCGCCGCTGCTGCGCCTGGATGGCATCACGGTGCGCACCTTTGCGCGCCTGCCGGCGCCGGTCATCGCCCTGGTGCTGCTGACTGCCGTGGCGCATGTCACCGGCATGCCGGTCGAGACCATAGGCACGCGTTTTGGCGGCATTCCGCAAGAGCTGCCCGGCTTTGCCCTGCCCGACCTGTCTTGGCAGACGCTGCGCGAGCTGTTCATGCCCACGCTGACCATTGCCGCGCTGGGCGCCATCGAGTCGCTGCTGTGCGCGCGCGTGGCAGATCAGCTGGCCACCCACCCGGCACACCGCAAGCATGACCCCAACCAGGAGCTGATCGCCCAGGGCGCGGCCAACTTCCTCGTACCGTTTTTCGCCGGCATGCCGGTCACGGGCACGATTGCGCGCACCGTGACCAATCTCCGCTCGGGCGCGACTTCGCCCATCTCGGGCATGGTGCATGCGCTGTTCCTGGCGCTGATCGTGCTGCTGGCCGCGCCGCTGGCCCTGCATGTGCCGCTGGCGGTGCTGGCCGGCATCTTGCTGTTCGTGGCCTGGAACATGGGCGAGTGGCACGAGTTCGTGCGCCTGCGCCAGTTCAGCAACCATTACCGCCTGTTGCTGCTGGGCACCTTCGTGCTGACCGTGGTGCTGGATCTGATGGTGGCGGTGGAGGTCGGCCTGGCGCTGTCGTGCCTGCTGTTCGTGCGGCGCATGGCGACGCTGTTTCGCGCCACACCCCTGGCCCAGGACGGCCCCGCGCAACTGGCCTGGACCCTGCATGGCGTGCTGTTCTTTGGCGCCACGGCCAGGCTCGATGAGCTGGAGGACGCCATCAACCAGGCGCCACAGGGGGTGCAGGTGCTGCTCGACCTGTCGGATCTGCTGAGCCTGGACACCACCGGCGTGGACGCGCTGGAGCAGCTGCTCAAGGCCGCCGAGCAGCGCGGCGGGCGCCTGCGCATCCGCGGCGCCCAGCCCCAGGTGCAGTCGCTGCTGGAGCGATCCGGCCTGGCGGCCAAGCTGGGGGAAGCGACACCCCCCTGAGGCCCTGCGGGCCTTCCCCCCGCTCTCGCATCGCCTTGCGATGCGGGCAGGGGGACGCCACCAGCGCTGCGGGGCGGCCCTTGCGCGGAGGCCCTGGCCTGGGACGCGCCAGTTTCATGGATCGCGGGCGAGGCAACGCACGCTGAAAACGAGAGCGGGTGGAACTACCCGCCGCCGTTGCTGGCCGTAAAGCGCACCGTGAACCGCGCCCCCGGCATGGCGCTGCCGGGGCGCGCGTCCTCCAGCTCGACATCGGCGCCATGCTGGCGCGCGATCTCACGCACGATGGGCAGGCCCAGGCCGGAGCCGTCGGCCTCGTTGCCCAGGGCGCGGTAGAAGGGCTGGAACACCAGCTCGCGCTCGCTCTCGGGCACGCCCGGGCCGCTGTCCTCGACCTGGAACAGGACCACATGGGCAAAGGTCTCGGGCAGCACACGTACCGTGACCATGCCCGGCTGGCCGCCGCCCGAGGGCGTGTAGTTGATGGCGTTGTCCACCAGGTTGCGCACCAGTTCCTTGAGCAGCGTGGGGTTGCCCTCCATGCCCACGCCGGGGGTACCAGGATCGGCGCCGTCGTAGCCCAGGTCGATGTGCTTGTCCATGGCGCGTGGCACGCTGTCCTGCACCACATCGATCACCAGGCGCGCCAGATCGATCTTCTGGCGCTGCACCACGGCGGCCCCGCCCTCGGCGCGCGCCAGGGCCAGCAGCTGGTTCACGGTGTGCGTGGCCCGGATGGAGGAGCGGCCGATCTGCTGCAGCGATTTTTTCAGCTCCTCGGTGCTGGTGCCCTCGCGCTGCGCCAGGTCGGCCTGCATACGCAGGCCGGCCAGCGGGGTTTTCAGCTGGTGCGCGGCGTCGGCCAGAAAGCGCTTTTGCGTGGCCATGGACTCCTGCAGGCGCTGCAGCAGGTCGTTCACCGAATCGACCAGCGGCGCCACCTCCATGGGCACGGCCTTGTGATCCAGCGGCGAGAGGTCGTCGCTCTTGCGCGCGCGTATGCGCTCTTCCAGCTGGCGCAGCGGCTTGATGCCGCGCACCAGGGCCAGCCACACCAGCAGCACGGCCAGCGGCAGGATGACGAACTGCGGCAGCATCACACCCTTGATGATCTCGGTGGCCAGCACGCTGCGCTTGGAGCGCGTCTCGGCCACCTGCACCAGGGCCGCGGGTGCGCCAGGCAGGGGCACGCGCACCCAGATATAGGCCACGCGGATGTCGATGCCGCGCAGCTCGGCATCGCGCAGGCGCACATCGCCCGAGAAGGAGCGCTCCTCGGGCGGCGGCGGCAGCGGCAGCTCGCGCTCGCCCGAGAGCAGCTCGCCCTTGGGCCCGAGCACCTGGTAGTAAATGATGTCGGACTCGTCGGCACGCAGGATCTCGCTGGCCGGCTGGGGCAGGTTGAACAACACGCGGCCGTTCTGCACGGTGACCAACTGGGCCAGGGCATGGGCGTTGTATTCGAGCGCGCGGTCGAAGGGCTTGTTGGCCAGACCCTGGGCCACCAGCCAGGTCAGCGCCAGGCTGACCGGCCACAAGAGCAGCAGTGGCGTCAACATCCAGTCCAGGATTTCGCCAAAGAGGGAGCGCTGCTCGCGCTGGAAGATTTTCACGGTTTCAAGTGTTTTAAGCCTGTAGCGCTTATTGGATAAGCGCCAACAGCTATCAACAAAATAGCATCAACCGGGGATCTTTTCCAGGCAGTAGCCCAGGCCACGCACGGTGGCGATGCGGATCGGGCCCTTCTCTATCTTCTTGCGCAGGCGGTGGATGTAGACCTCGATGGCGTTGTTGCTCACCTCCTCGCCCCACTCGCACAGGCGCTCGACCAGCTGCTCCTTGCTCACCAGGCGCCCGGCGCGCTGCAGCAGCACCTCCAGCAAACCAAGCTCGCGCGCCGACAGCTCCACCATCTTGCCGTCAATGGTGGCCACGCGCCCGGCCTGGTCGTACACCAGGGGGCCATGCTTGATGGTGGCGCTGGTGCCGCCCATGCCGCGGCGCGTGAGGGCGCGCACGCGCGCCTCCAGCTCCGACAGGGCAAAGGGCTTGGCCATGTAGTCGTCGGCGCCCAGATCCAGGCCCTTGACGCGCTCCTCGATGCTGTCGGCCGCGGTGAGGATCAGCACCGGCAGGGCCGAGCCGCGCCCGCGCAGGCGCTTCAAGACCTCCAGCCCATGCAGCCTGGGCAGGCCCAGATCCAGGATCAGCAGGTCGAACTCGTTATTGGTCAGCAGCGCGGTATCGGCCTCGCTGCCGCTGGCCACATGGTCCACGACGGCGCCCGAGCCGCGCAGCGTGCGCAGCAGGCCGTCGGCCAGCACCTGGTCGTCTTCGGCGATGAGGATGCGCATGGGTGTTCTCCTGGAAGGCCTTGGGCCGCGGCAACACCGCCGGGCCCATGGCCGATTCTAGGAGCATGCGGCGCCTCAGGCCGGCTCGGCGACGCTGATCTGCTTGACGCCCATGGCCTGGAGCGCATCGGCCACCGCCGCCACGGCGCCGGGGATGCCGGCGTCACCGAAATGGCCTATGCAGCCCACGCGGAAGGTTTCCAGCTGCGTCAGCTTGCCGGGGTAGAGGATGT
Organism: Alicycliphilus sp.; assembly: GCA_018054745.1. GTDB lineage: Bacteria > Pseudomonadota > Gammaproteobacteria > Burkholderiales > Burkholderiaceae_C > Alicycliphilus > Alicycliphilus limosus. The sequence continues at coordinate 5,931 of JAGPIX010000097.1, read as the reverse complement.
AGCCGCGCTTCTTGCCCTCCTGGTAGAAGGCCTTGAACTCATAGGCCGGATCGGCCGGGGCGTGGAAGGTGACGATGATGGGCGCCTGCAGATCGTCCGGCAGATAACTGCGAAAGCCCATGGCGCGCATGCCATCGAGCAGAGCCTTGCAGTTGCGCGCGTAGCGCCCGCCGCGCGCCGCGAGGCCACCTTCCTCCTGGTATTGCGTCATGGCCTCGTCCAGCGCGGCGACGATATGCGTGGGCGGGGTGAAGCGCCATTGCGTGGTCTTTTGCATGTAGACCCACTGGTCGTACAGGTCCAGCGCCAGCGAATGGGCGTTGCCCTCGCACTTTTCCAGCACGCTCTTGCGCACGATGACGAAGCCCATGCCCGGCGGGCCTTCCAGGCATTTGCCCGAGGCGGCAATGACGGCGTCAAACGGGGTCTTGCTGGCGTCGATGTCGATCGCACCGAACGAGCTCATGGCGTCCACGATCAGGCCCTTGCCATGCCTGGCCACCACCTGCGCCACCTCGTGCAGCGGATTGAGCACGCCGGCGCCGGTCTCGCAGTGCACCAGGGCGACATGGGTGATGGACGGATCGGCGGCGAGCGCCTTGTCCACGTCGGCGGCGCTGACCTGCTGGGCCTCGCTGTAGTCGATGGTCGTCAGCTTGCGCCCGAGCACCTTGACAATGCGCGCCAGGCGCGCGCAGTAGGCCCCGTTGTTCGGCACCAGCACATCCATGCTGGGTCATGACGCTGGCGCCAGCGTCCGGGTGCGCACGCCCTGCGGCAGCGTCACGGCGAAAAAGCTGGTGCTGGCGCTGAACGCCTGGATGGCCGAGGCATTGCCACAGTTCGAGCGCAGCATCGCCATCGTCTCCAGCGACATGGTCATCACCGAGCGCTGCCCCGAGCTGCTGCGATCCATGGGCCTGATCGATGGCGTATCGGTACTAGACTCGCGCACCTTCGTGCACTACTACCGCAGCACCGAGGACGGACGCCTGATGCTGGGCAAGGGCGGCAACACCTTTGCCCGCGGCGGACGCATCGCGCCGGTGTTCGATCAGCGCTCGCCGTACGAGGGGCAACTCACGCAGGCGTTGCACGGTTTCTTCCCGTCGCTGGCCGGGGTGCCGGTCACTGCCAGCTGGAACGGACCGTCGGACCGCTCTGTCAGCGGTTTTCCCTTCTTTGGCCGCCTGAACGGCGCCGCCAACATGTTCTACGGCTTCGGCTATTCGGGCAATGGCGTGGGCCCGAGCTACATGGGCGGGCAAATCCTGTCGTCCCTGGTGCTGGACGAAGACAACGCCTGGACGCGCAGTCCGCTCACGCGCGGGCCGCTGGGGCTGTTTCCGCCCGAACCCATCCGCTACCTGGGCTCCATCGTGGTGCGCAACGCCATACGGCGCAAGGAAGCCGCGGAAGACGAGGGACGCGCGCCCTGGTGGCTGGACAGGCAGCTGAGCCGGTTTGCGAATGCGGCAGGCAAGGCGGACAAGGCCTGATCTTGCGCGACGGATCGCCCTCGCCCCTTTGGGGAGAGGGAGGGGTGAGGGGCCTGCACGGCCTGAAAACGGCAGGACTCACGACGCACGGCGATTGCTCTTGTGGTTCTTTACATTGCTGATGTCGCTGGCCGGGTCTCGCCCCGGCGGGCGACCTCCTTTCTTGCTCGTGCAAGAAAGGAGGCAAAGAACACGCCCCCAAGTCTGCGACCCCTTCGCTGCGCTACGGGGCAAACCTGTGGCGCAGCCACAGGGGGGGTGAACAGCCCGACACGGGCCATCGCTGCGCTCGGCCCGACAAATGGCGCGCCCCTCACGAGGCCGAGCGCAGCGATGGCCCGTGTCGTCCCCCCTCCCTTCTGGCCGTGCCGAGGAGCACAGCGCATGGGGTGTGCATGGGCGTCGAAGCGCCCATGCTTCTTAAACTGACTCGCCGTGGTTGTTTGAACGAAGCGCCGCAGGCGCGCAGTGAGTTCCACGGCGCACCCCATGCGCGAGCACCACAGGTTGCCCCGTAGCGAAGCGGAGGGGTCACGGACAGCAGGGTCGCCTTTTCTTTGCCTACTTTCTTTTGGCGAAGCAAAAGAAAGTAGGTGCGCCGCCGGGCGCATATCCCGGCCAGCCACACTCAAAAAAACTAGCGATACACCCGCCGCACCCGCTTCACATTGCACAGCAGCTCATATGCAATCGTCCCCGCCGCCGCCGCAACGCTGTTCACACTGACCTGCCGCCCCCACAGCTCCACCGGAGCGCCCACGCCGACCTCTGGCAGATCCGTCAGATCGACGGTCAACATGTCCATGGCCACGCGGCCGATGATGCGCGTCAGGTGACCACCCACCGCCACCGGCGTGCCGGTGTGCGCGCGGCGCGGGTAGCCGTCGGCGTAGCCCATGGCCACCAGGCCGACGCGCGTGGGGCGCTCGGCAACGAAGCTGCCGCCGTAGCCCAGGGCCTCGCCAGCGCCAATCGTGCGCAGGTTGAAGACTTCGCTGGTCAGCTGCATCACCGGCTGCAACATATCGGATGGCGTGCCGCGCGGGTCGGCGCCGTAGAGCATGATGCCGGGCCGCGCCCAGTCGCGGTGCGCGCCCTGCCAGGCCAGCACGCCGGCCGAATTGGCCACGCTGCGCGGCCCGGGCAGGCCCGCGGTGGCAGCCTCGAAAGCGGCCAGCTGCCGGGCGGTGACCGGGTTGTCCGGCTCGTCGGCCGAGGCCAGGTGCGTCATCAGCGTGATGCCGGCCACCTGCTCGCAGGCCTTGAGCCGCTGCCAGCAGGCCTGGGCCTCGCCGGGCTCCAGGCCCGCGCGGTGCATGCCGGTGTCGATCTTGAGCCAGGCGTTGACGCGCGCGCCGGCGCGCAGCGATTCCAGCATGCGCAGCTGTTCCTGCTGGTGCACCACCAGCCACAGGCCATGCGCCTGGGCCAGCCGCATGTCGTCCATGCCGAAGGCGCCTTCGAGCACCAGGATGGGTTGCTGGATGCCGGCCTCGCGCAGCGCCAGCGCTTCCTCGGTGAAAGCGACGGCAAAGGCGTCGGCATCGCCCGCCAGGGCGCGCGCGCATTCCACCGCGCCATGGCCGTAGGCGTTGGCCTTGAGGACGGCGAGGGCCCGGCCGCCATGGACAGCCCTGGCGTGGGCATAGTTGGCGCGCAGCGCGGCTAGATCGAATGTCGCCAGTGCCGGGCGGCTCATGCGGCCTGACCCGCGGTGCGGCGGTGCGTGCTCTGAGCCGTGCCCAGGTAGCGATCGACGGACAGGCCTTCGGTGGAAATCTCCGTGGCCTTGCCGCTGACGATGTCGGCCAGCAGCCGGCCCGAGCCGCAGGCCATGGTCCAGCCCAGCGTGCCGTGGCCGGTGTTCAGGAACAGGTTCTTGTGCGGCGTGCGGCCGACGATGGGCGTGCTGTCGGGGGTCATGGGGCGCAGGCCGGTCCAGAATTCGGCGCGCGCCAGGTCGCCGCCGGGGAACAGCTGGCTGGTGACCATCTCCAGCGTGGCGCGGCGCTGCGGGCGCAGGTTCTTGTCAAAGCCCGAGAGCTCGGCCATGCCACCGACGCGGATGCGGTTGTCAAAGCGCGTCAGGGCGATCTTGTAGGTCTCGTCCAGCACCGTGGACACGGGCGCCAGGGCCTCGTCGCGGATCGGGATGGTCAGCGAATAGCCCTTGACCGGGTACACCGGGATGTCCAGGCCGGAGGACAGCAGCAGATCGCGCGAATAGCTGCCCATGGCCAGCACGTAGCGGTCGGCCTTGACCACCTCGCGCTGCGGGCCGGACAGCTGCACGCCATTGACGGCGCCCTGGCCGTCGAACAGCAGCCAGTCCACTGCGGTGCCAAAGCGGAACTTCACGCCCAGGGCCTCGGCCATCTGCGCCAGCTGGTTGGTGAATTTGAAGCAATCGCCGGTCTCGTCCGCGGGCAGGCGCAGGCCACCGGCGATCGTGGCGCCGGCCCGGGCCAGGGCCGGCTCGGCGCGCGCCACGCCCTGGGGGTCGAGCAGCTCATAGTCAATGCCGCACTCCTGCAGCACGGCAATGTCGCGCTGCGCCTGGTCAACCTGCTTTTGCGAGCGAAACAGCTGCAGCGTGCCTGCCTGACGGCCCTCGTACTCGATGCCGGTATCGGCGCGCAGCTGGGCGATGCACTGGCGGCTGTAGTTGGACAGGCGCAGCATGCGCTCCTTGTTCACGGCGTAGCGCTCGGTCGAGCAGTTGCGCAGCATCTGCGCCATCCAGCGCAGTTGGAACAGGCTGCCATCGGGGCGGATGGACAGAGGCGCATGCTTTTCGAACATCCACTTCAGCGCCTTCATCGGGATGCCGGGTGCGCCCCAGGGCGTGGAGTAGCCGAACGAGACCTGACCGGCATTGGCAAAGCTGGTATCGAGCGCCGGGCCATCCTGGCGGTCGATGACGGTGACTTCGGCGCCCGCACGGGCCAGGTAGTAGGCGGTGGTCACGCCGATCACGCCAGAGCCGAGTACAACAACTTTCATGATCTGTCTCCGATGTTCGATGAATGATCGTGACTATATGGATTTTCATGCTAATCTTTTGCCAAAATTCTGCTCTATGACAGCAATATTTGCTGTTTACGGCCACAAACCCTGACCCACACAGCAATGTCTGAACTCGACTCCATAGACCGGCGCATCCTCGATCTTTTGCAGCAGAACGGCCGCCTGACCATGACCGAGCTGGGCGAGCAGGTGGGCCTGTCCACCTCGCCCTGCTCGCAGCGCGTCAAGCGCCTGGAGGCCCAGGGCGTGATCACCGGCTACCACGCGCGCGTGAACCCGGCCGCGCTGGGGCGCAGCCTGCTGGTGTTCGTCGAAATCACCCTGGCGCAGAAGTCCGAACAGATCTTCAAGAAGGTGCGCGACGAGCTGCAGAACATGCCCGAGGTGCTGGAATGCCATTTGATCTCGGGCAGCTTTGACTACCTGGTGAAGGCGCGGCTGGCCGGCATGTCCGAGTACCGCAGCCTGCTCGGCTCCATCCTGCAGCAGATGCCGGTGCCGGCGCAGTCCAACAGCTATGTGGTGATGGAAGAGGTCAAGGAGAGCTTTGTCGTGCCCCTGGGCCGCAGGCCCTGATATCAGCCATTCGCATAGGCCTCCAGCCCCAGGGCCACGACGGTGGCTACATCCGGCCCCACCTCTTCGCGGAACTCGGCCTCGGCCTGGGCCACGGCGGCGCGAAAACCCTGCAGCCAGGCCAGGCCCGTGGGCGTGAAGCGCACCAGCCGGGCGCGCGCGTCATGCGGATCGGCCGCGCGCGTCACCAGGCCCCAGGCCTCGCATTGATCGACCAGGCTGGCCATGGACTGCTTGGTCATGCCGGCGCGATCGGCCAGGTCCGTCAACCGGTCGCCCTGCAGCGACAAATGGCGCGTGATGTGGATATGGGCGGCGCTCACCTGCTCGCGCGCCGCCAGGTTCGACAGGGCCAGCGGCACCTGCACGTCGCGCGCCATGAGCTGCAACACGCGCGCGTCAAAGCGCCGCATGGCATGGCCCAGCAGGCGGCCCAGGTGGGTCTGGCGCCAGTCATCGTCATGGGGTGGCAGATGCATGGCGATATTGTCAGCCAAACTGACCAAAAATATCTTCCAAGTACAATCCAGCCCTCCTAAACTACTGTTCACGCATACAGACTGTTGATCGAAACAGTCTTACCCGAAAGCACTATGGCCACCAAGAGGAGCAATTTCATGGACGCACCCGTCAAGACCGCCGACAACAGCGAAAAGGCCAAGGCCCTGCAGGCCGCGCTGGCCCAGATAGAGAAGCAGTTTGGCAAGGGCACCATCATGCGCCTGGGCGAGGGCGAGCAGGCGCAGGACATCCAGGTCGTCTCCACCGGCTCGCTGGGCCTGGACATTGCCCTGGGCGTGGGCGGCCTGCCGCGCGGGCGCGTGGTCGA
>JAGPIX010000218.1 GCA_018054745.1 Alicycliphilus sp. | reverse complement strand
TCTTGTGAGCGGCCTGATGGATGGAGAAATTCATCGAGCCCATGTTCAGCGAGCACATCTCGGGCTTGGCCATTAGCGGGTAGGCCAAGCGTTCCTCCAGCGTCATGCGCGTGCTGCCGCCGCTGGTGATGTTGATGACAGCGTCCGTCGCCGCTTTGATGCGCGGCACGAATTGGTCGAAGATCTTCGGATCCGGCGTGGGGCTGCCGTCCACCGGGTTGCGTGCATGGAGATGCAGGATCGCGGCGCCCGCTTCGGCCGCCTCGATCGACTGCTCAGCGATCTGATCCGGTGTGATGGGCAGGTACGGCGACATGGTCGGCGTGTGCATCGCGCCGGTCACGGCACAACTGATGATGACTTTGTCTTGTGGCTTGGCCATGATGGTCGCGGTCTCCAGAGGTTCGTTTGGCGGTTCCATCTGCCTCGATACATGAGGCCGGACGTCATGCGACGTGGCCGGATCAATCGCTGCAAACTGGCACGAATCGTAGAAGTCGCATCGCTTGTAAAACAGGTCGCTCCCGGTCTATGGCGGGTGCATACCGGACATCTATGGGTCAGTAAAAACCCAGGGGTACGCGCCTGCGAGGACGGTGATACTGCGCACCGGGCGCTTTTGCCCCTGTCCTGGCAACTCCACCGCTGGCTCCTTATCGATGTCTGCAAAACCCTGGATCAACGAGAAAATCTACGCGCCGTACAAGCTCGCAGCGTTGGTCGAGACGCTGACCGAACTTGGCGTACCCTCACAGATGAGCTTGCAGGGGACAGGCTTGGCGCTGTGCGACGTAGAGAACCCGGAAACCAAGACGTCGGTCGGTCAATACTTCACGGCTTGCCGGAACGCCGTGCGCACGTCCAAGACGCCGGCCGCGCCTTTCCTGGTTGGACGGAGAATGCACCTGTCGGCTTATGGCATGTATGGGTACGCGTTGATGTGCAGCTTGACGCTGCGCGACTTTTTCAACGAGGGCGTCAAGTACCACAAGCTTGCGACGCCCACAGTGGTCATCGAATGGCGTGAGCAAGATGGCGCCGCCATCTGGAGCTTCCCACGGTTGGTGGCACCAGAACTCAGCGTCGACTTGTTTCAGTTCCTGATCGAGCAGCAACTGGTGCAACACGCCATCCATTTGAACGACGTGGCAGGCCCGGAATGCCGGCCGCTGCGCGCGCTGCTGTCGTACCCTGCGCCTGCGCACGAGCACCTGTACGCGGAGTACCTTGGTTGCCCGGCGTACTTCGGCAGCGAAACCTGCGAGCTGCATTACGACGCTGCCATCCTTGACCAACCGACTCAGCTGGCACACAAGCTCACTTCGGCCCTCATGCAGGCGACCTGTGAGCGGTTAATCGGCCAGGCCAAGACCACCGTCGGCATCTCGGGTCAGGTCTACCAGATCCTGATGGCGAGTCCAGAGCAACTGCCGCGCATGGAAGATGTGGCGGCCATGGTGCACATGAACGAGCGCACCATGCGCCGCAAGCTCGAATCTGAGGGCACCTCATTTGGTCAGATCATCGACGACGTGCGAGCGTCGTTGGCCGCTGAGTACCTCAAGACCACGAAGATGACGACGGAGGACATCGCTGCACTCGTTGGGTTCAGCGATGCTGCGAACTTCCGCCGAGCCTTCAAGCGCTGGACGGGCAAGACGCCGAGCGAATATCGAACCTGACGACCTTGCCTTCCCAATTCAACGGTTCGATGAGCCGGCGCTCGAATCGACGAGCACCACTATCAACATTGCCTTCTGCGTACCGCGGTTGATCCAGGCATGGTTGGTACCACGGTGCAGGATCGCATCGAAGGGTTTCAATGTGTGCTTCGTCTTGTCGAGCACGCCCCGCGCGGGCGCGTCAGCCAGGCCAGCACCAGGCACAGCGCCAGCGTGGGCAGGGCCGCGCCCAGCCCGGGCAGCACGCGCGGCAGCAGGTGATAGCAGGCAATGCCGCCCAGCCACAGCGCCACGGGCAGGCCGTGCACGGCGCGCGCATCCAGCAGCCGCTGCGGCGCGGCCACGCCGAACGCCAGGCGTCCCAGGATCACGCCGAACAGCGGCACGAACACCGAGCTGAGCAGCAGCAAAAACGGCTCCAGGCTGTGCATGGGCAGCACCAGGGCCAGGCCCGTGCACAGCGCGGCCAGCACCAGGCCCCAGCGGCGCACGCTCCAGCCCGGCCGCAGGCTGTGCGCCGAGACGGCGCCCGAATACGCGTCGCCATAGGCGTTGTCCACCTCGTCAATGAGGATCAGCGACAGCGCCAGCAGCCCGCCCTGGGCCAGCAGCAGGGCCGTCACCAGATCCTGGCTGGGCAGGGTCAGCGCCACCAGCACGCCCAGGCAGTAGCACCAGATGTTGGCCAGCGCATAGCCCAGCCAGCTGCCGCGCAGGGCGCCGGCGCCGCTGACGCCATGGCGCGCGTAGTCGGCCACCAGCGGCAGCCAGGAGACGGGCATGGCGATCACCAGATCCAGCGCCGGCATCACCCCCATGCCGCCCGCGCCGCGGCGCTGCCAGATCTCGTCCAGCCCCTGGGCCTGGGCCATGGACAGGAATTGCCAGGACAGCCAGATCAGCGACAGCACCACCAGCGGCAGCGCCACGCGCGCAATCACGCGGCGCACCAGCCGCACCATGGAGCCGCTGATCAGAAGCGCCACCACGCCGCCCCACAGCAGCGTGGCCGCCACCGGCCACCAGGCGGCGGCCAGCAGGCCCGACTGCCGGCCTATGGCCACGGTGGCGTCGCGCATCACCACCAGCTCGAAGGTGCCCCAGCCCACCAGCTGCACGATGTTCAGCAATATGGGCAGGCTGGCGAAGCCGCGGCCATAGACGGCGTGCATCAACCCGGCGCTGGCCAGGCCGCTGTCGCAGCCGATTTTTGCCACCCAGCCCAGCAGGCCGGCGCCGACGATGGAGCCGGTGACGATGGCCAGCAAGGCCTGCTGCGTGCCCAGTGCCGGCACCAGGTAGGCGCCTACCTGCATGACCAGCAGGCCCACGCCCAGGCTGAACCAGAGCGAGGCATGGTCGTGCCATTGGAATACGCGCGCCTGGCTGGCGACCGGGGTCAGGGCTTCGTT
>JAGPIX010000019.1:25181-32633 GCA_018054745.1 Alicycliphilus sp. | reverse complement strand
TGGGGCTATGACGAGATCAACCTGAACTGCGGCTGCCCCAGCGAGCGCGTGCAGCGCGGCGCCTTTGGCGCCTGCCTGATGAACGAGCCGCACCTGGTGGCCGACTGCGTGAAAGCCATGCGGGACATGGTGGACATTCCCGTCACCGTGAAGCACCGCATTGGCATAGACCAGGGGGAAGACTATGGTTTTGTGCGCGACTTTGTCGGCACCGTGGCCGACGCGGGTTGCACCGTGTTCATCGTGCATGCGCGCAATGCCTGGCTCAAGGGCCTGTCACCGAAGGAAAACCGTGAGATTCCGCCCCTGCGCTACGACGTCGCCGCACGCCTGAAGGCCGACTTCCCGTACCTGACCATTGCCATCAACGGCGGCTTTCAGACCGATGCCGCCGTCCAGGAACAGCTGGCGCATGTCGATGGCGTGATGGTGGGCCGCGAGGCCTATCACAACCCCTGGTGGTTGGCCCGCTGGGACGAGCTGTTCTTTGGTGCGGCGCCGGGCCTGCTGACACGCGAGCAGGTCGAGGAAGACATGGTGGCCTACATGGAGCGCGAGGCCGTAGAACACGGCACGCATTGGTACGCGATTGCGCGCCACATGCTGGGCCTGCGCCATGGTCTGCCCGGTGCGCGCCGCTGGCGCCAGGTGTGGAGCGACCATCGCCTGAAGACACTGCCGGCGCGCGATGTCATGGCCCTGGCGCGCACCAGGCCACCAACGACGTGAACACACTGCCGCCCACCATTGGCAGGCAGCGACCGGCTGCCCTACGATGGTGGCCATCACCCCCGACGGCACCTACCACCGCATGTCTTCTTCCACCCATCTTGCACGCGAGGAAGCCGCCTTCCACGCCTTCTATGCGCTGGAGCGTCCGGCCCTGGAGCAGGCCCGCGTCTTTTTCAAGGATTTGCTGCAGACCATTCTTGCGCAGGCGCGCCACATCGACATAGCCAAGATCGAAAGCCGCGTGAAAGACCGCGACGAATGTCTGCGCAAGTTCTCGCGCAAGTACCGCACGACGCTGGAAGAAAGCGGCGTTCCCTATGAAATCCGCCCCTACATCACCGACCTGATAGGCGTGCGCGTGGTCTGCCTGTATGAGGACGAGCTGGAGAAGGTGGCGCAGATCGTGCAATCGCACTTCGACGTGATCGACGTAACCGACAAGGTCAGCGCCATGGAGGGCACCGAGGCCTCTTTCGGCTACAAGGGCCTGCATCTGGATCTGCGCCTGAACGCCGCCCAGGCCGCCTTGCCGCAGCATGCTGCTTATGTCCATCAGCCCTTCGAGTTACAGGTGCGCACTATCATCCAGGACGCGTGGAGCGTGCTGGATCACAAGATCAAGTACAAAAAATCGATTCCGGCTCAGCTCAAGCGCCGTATCAACGTGCTGTCGGCGCTGTTCGAGCTGGCCGACCGCGAGTTTCTTCAGATCCGCGACGCGACGGCGGCCGAGCTGCAACGCGCGCCCGACGAGACCACCGAGGCCGACCCGCCCGGCGCCCGGCCCGCGCTAGCGGGCAGCGAGCTCAATGCTTTCACCTTTTTAAAGATCGCCAACCACTTCTTCAAGGATGTGGAATTCGAGGGCCAGAAGGTCGATCAGTTCGTGGACGACATCCGCGCCTGGTCACCCGCCATCACCCGTGCCCGCTTCAATGCACTGATGCGCGAAACCCTGGCCACCGTCAAGCGCTACAAGCAGTATTACGAAGAGCGCAACCCCGAGAGCAGCTTCAACCCCTTCACGGTGATGCGCCACTGCCTGTATCTGGGCGACAAGCAGCTGTTCCGTCGTGCTTTACGCAACACTTCGCGTGAGGCCTTCGAAGCCTGGCTGCAAGGAACCAGCTGATCCCAAGCCAGCACCAGAAAAGGATCAATCCCCTACCACAAAGCGCGATTTGCCATCAACCCCCCAGTCAACAGTTGGGTTGTTTTGTCGCCTACGAGACGTAAAATTCGTGGTAGTCCTACACACATACACAGCGATTTGCTTGCATATTGTGCACTGCAACATAAAATATCGCCCATATGCTGTACACCATCTACGAATCCCAGCGCTCCCTGATGGAGCCCTTTGCCGATCTGGCACAAGCGGCCGCCAAGTTCTACAGCAATCCGCTGTCGCCCCTCAGTGAGACGCCACTGGCCCAGCGCCTGTCCGCCGGCTACGATCTCATGCATCGCCTGGGCAAGGACTATGAAAAGCCCGAGTTTGGCATCCGTACCGTGGACGTGGACGGTGTCAGCTGCGCCATTCACGAGCGCATCGAAATCGACAAGCCGTTCTGCGAGCTGCGCCGTTTCAAGCGCTTCTCCGACGATCCGGACACCTTGCTCAAGCTCAAGGTACAACCCGTGGTGCTCATCGTCGCGCCGCTTTCCGGGCATTACGCCACGCTGCTGCGCGACACGGTGCGCTCCATGCTGCAGGGCCACAAGGTCTATATCACCGACTGGAAAAACGCACGCACCGTGCCCATGTCCGAGGGCGACTTCCACCTCGACGACTATGTGAACTACGTACAGGAGTTCATTCGTCACCTGCAGGAAAAATACGGCAACTGCCATGTGATGAGCGTGTGCCAGCCAACGGTGCCGGTGCTCGCCGCGGTGTCGCTGATGGCCAGCCGGGGCGAAACCACGCCGCTGTCCATGACCATGATGGGCGGCCCGATCGACGCGCGTCGCTCGCCCACGGCGGTGAACAACCTCGCCTCCAAACGTAGCTATTCATGGTTTGAAAACAACGTCATCTACCGCGTGCCGAGCAATTTCCCGGGAGCGGGTCGTCGCGTCTATCCGGGTTTCATGCAGCACATGGGCTTCGTGGCCATGAATCCCGATCGCCACGCGACCAGCCACTACGACTACTTCAGGGATTTGATCCAGGGTGCCGGCGCCAGCGCCGAGGCCCACCGCAAGTTCTATGACGAGTACAACGCCGTGCTCGACATGGACGCCCACTATTACCTGGAGACCATCAAGACCGTTTTCCAGGACTACAGCCTGGTCAACGGCACCTGGGATGTGCGCGCGCCCAGCGGTGAGCTCCAGCGCGTGCGCCCGCAGGACATCACCACCACGGCGCTGCTGACCGTCGAGGGCGAACTCGACGACATCTCCGGCTGCGGCCAGACCGAGGCCGCACAGGGCCTGTGCAGCGGCATTCCCCCCGAACGCCGCACGCACTACGAAGTCAAGGGTGCGGGCCACTACGGCATCTTCAGCGGCCGGCGCTGGCGCACGCATGTGTACACCCAGGTGCGCGACTTCATTCTCGCCAACCAACCCAGCCAGCCAGCTGCGGCCGCGCGCGTGCAGCGTGCGCGCAGCGCCTGAGTAGCGCGTCATGTCCACCGTCGAGGCCGAGCTGCCGTCGCTGTCATCGACAGAGGCGCTGCGGGCCCTGGCGGCACGCATCAACGCCGCCCTGCCCCAGACCCAGTGCACGCGCTGCGGCTATCCCGACTGCGCTGCATACGCCCTGGCCGTCGCCAGTGGCGAGGCCGGCATCAACCAATGCCCGCCCGGAGGCGCCCAGGGCATTGCGCGCCTGGCGACCATCACAGGCCGCCCGATTGAGCCCTTGAGTGCCGAGCATGGTCAGGAAGCACCTCGCACCGTGGCCGTCATCGACGAAAACTGGTGCATAGGCTGCACGCTGTGCATCAAGGCCTGCCCCACGGATGCGATCCTGGGCCTGAACAAGCGCATGCACACCGTCATTGCCCCGCATTGCACGGGCTGCGAACTGTGCGTTCCCGCCTGCCCCGTGGACTGCATTCGCATGGAAAACATCAGCGGCGAGGCCACAGGCTGGGCCGCCTGGTCAGCCTTGCAAGCCGATCAGGCCCGTACCCGCTATCTGTTCCGGCAAGAACGCCTGCAGCGGGAGCAGCAGACGCAGATCATGCCGGAGTCCACGGACAGACAGTCACCAGCCGATCCGCCTGAGGCGGCAGCTGCTGTGGAAACCGCCACCAAGCAAGCCGCCATCGCTACCGCATTGGCCCGTGCGCGGGCCAGGCGCTGAAGCAGGGCTACGCCGCAGCCGCGAGCGATTTGTAGACCCCGCAACCAAGATACAAATCCCCCGCGCGCCGCACAAAGGACATCTTGGTTTGAACCGTGCCCGTTGTCGGGTGCGTGATGTCGTATTCCACCCAACCCGGGGCCCGCTCGGCCTGAGTCACGATGGCGTGCAGCAGCTGTTCGCCCGCAACCCCAGGGATGTCCTGTACGCAGCTGCCAACCTTAGCGGGGTTACCGCCAAATGCTCGGTAGGTTCCGGTGGCATCCAGGGCAAACACATACATGTCGCGGTCATGGTAGGGCTGCGCAGGATCGCTCACGGTGCGCAGAAAGGCCTCGCGCGAATGGCCACCGTGCAGCGCCGCCGCTCGTTCAACCAAGGCCACTGCTTCATCGGCCGTACCCTGCTGCAGGCGGAAATTTCGAACGGCCTGTGACAGGGTGTGGGCACGACTTTCCAGCGCCTGGGCTTGATGCAGGGCATTGCCCGCCATGGACGCGTTGCGCTGGGTGATCTGGTCAAGCTGCTGCACCGCCGCGCTGATTTCTTGCAGACCGGTCTGCTGTTCGGTCACCGAATGCGAAATATCACTCACATGGCTTGCCACGCCACGAATGCCGTGCACCATGGAAGCAATACCGTCGCCGGAGCTGCGAATCAGGCCGGCACTGCTCTCGACCTGTTGTACCGAGGTGCTGATCAGTCCGCGGATCTCGCGTGCCGCCTCGGCAGATCGACGCGCGAGCATGCGTACCTCGGCCGCCACCACGGCAAATCCTCGGCCCTGTTCCCCTGCCCGGGCGGCTTCAACAGCCGCATTGAGGGCCAGGATATTGGTCTGAAAGGCAATGCTGTCGATCACCTGGATGATCTCGCCCATGCGACGGGCATCATTCTGAATACCCTGAACCGAATCCACCGCACGCGCCATGGCCTGCGTGCCGGCCTCGGCCATGCTGCGCAGCTCAATGGCATGTTGATCCGCCACGCCCGCGGTCTGTGCGTTGCCATTCACTGCAGAGGACAGCTGGGCCACGCTGGCAACCGTCTGCTGCAGGCTTGCCGCCTGCTGCTCGGTGCGGCCTGCGAGCTCCAGGTTGTCCGACGCCAGGGTCTGCCCCGCATGCGCGACCAAGGCGGCGTTGCTGCGTATGTCGGCCACCATGGCGGACAACGTGAGCACCATGCGATCGAGTTGCAAGCCCATGTGCGCCAGTTCATCCGCACCCTTCAGCTGCACGCGCGCGCACAGATCGCCATGTGCCGCCCGATGCATTGACATGCTCAACTGCCGCATGTCCTGGATCACGCTGATCCGCAAGGCGACTGCCAGATACACGACCGCCAACACAGCCAAGCCGGACACCCACCAGTGCACCTGCGAACCCAGCCCCTGCACGCCTGCAACAAGCATTTGCGCCAGCACGGCGACACCAGCCAGCAGGGCCAATTTGGCGCTAAAGCGCAGACGACGCATCAGCCAGATGCCTGGTCGCAGAATGAACAAATCTGCCATCGTCTCGAACTCCCTCGCAATTCAGAGCGCCATATGATTATGATTCCGATGGTAACAATGTAAACACATTCAATCAATGCAGAAATCGAGGCTAAGGCCGACTCGGTCAAGGCACCCGAGTACGCTCCAAGACATTGCTGGCCATCCTTGATAATCGGCACCATGAACCCCCTGCTCTCCCGACTGCAGCCCTACCCATTCGAGCGGCTGCGACAGCTTTTCGCGGGGGTTACCCCGTCTGCGCAGCACAGTGCCATCAGCCTGGGCATTGGCGAGCCGCGCCACGCCACACCGCGTTTCATCCAGGAAGCGCTTGCCGCCAACCTGGCGGGCCTGGCCAGCTACCCATCAACCTTGGGCGAGCCGCGCTTGCGCGAGGCCTGCGCGGCCTGGATGCAACGCCGCTATGGCATTGCCGTGGATGCGGCTACACAGCTGCTGCCCGTCAACGGCTCGCGTGAGGCCTTATTCGCGTTCACACAAACGGTGGTCGATGCCTCGCGGCCCGGTGCCACCGTGGTCTGCCCCAATCCGTTCTATCAAATCTACGAAGGTGCCACCCTGCTGGCCGGCGCCAACCCGCATTTCGCCCCCAGTGACCCGGCGCGCAACTTTGCCGTTGACTGGGACAGCGTGCCCGATGCCGTGTGGCAGCGAACGCAGCTGCTGTTCGTGTGCTCTCCCGGCAACCCCACGGGCGCCGTGATGCCCTTGGCCGAGTGGGAGAAGCTGTTTGCGCTCAGCGACCGCCATGGCTTCGTGATTGCCTCTGATGAGTGCTACAGCGAAATTTACTTTCGCGACGAGCCCCCTTTGGGTGGCCTGGAGGCTGCGGCCAAACTGGGGCGCGACGATTACCGCAACCTGATCGCCTTCACCAGCCTGTCCAAGCGCAGCAACGTGCCCGGCCTGCGCAGCGGCTTTGTCGCCGGCGACGCCACGCTCATCAAGGCCTTTTTGCTCTACCGCACCTACCACGGCAGCGCCATGGGCCTGGCGGTGCAGGCGGCCAGCATAGCCGCATGGAACGACGAGGCCCATGTGGAGGACAACCGCGCCCTGTACCGTGCCAAGTTTGCCCAGGTCACGCCGCTGCTGGACCAGGCCATGCAGGTTAGCCTGCCCGACGCCGGCTTCTACCTCTGGGCCCAGGTGCCCGAGGCGCTGGGCATGAGCGATACCGACTTCGCCCGCCAACTGCTGGCTCAATACAATGTGACGGTGCTGCCGGGCAGCTACCTGGCGCGCGAGACGGATGGCATCAATCCTGGCGCCCAGCGCGTGCGCATGGCCCTGGTGGCCGAGGCCGACGAGTGCCTGCAGGCCGCCCAGCGCATCGTGCAATTCATCCGCTCCCATACCTGATTCCTTTCATGACACAACAACTGCAGACCCTGATAGACAACGCCTGGGACAACCGCGCCAGCCTGGCGCCCGGCGCCGCCCCCAAAGAGATCGAAGATGCCGTCGAGCATGTGATCGCCGAGCTCAACAACGGCCAGTTGCGCGTGGCCACGCGTGAAGGCGTGGGCCAGTGGACGGTGCACCAGTGGATCAAAAAGGCCGTGCTGCTGTCCTTCCGCCTGAAGGACAACGCCGTCATGCGCGCCGGCGACCTGGCCTTCTTCGACAAGGTGCCGCCGAAGTTCTCGCACCTCACGCCCGACGAGATGGCCGCCACCGGCGTGCGCGTGGTGCCGCCGGCCGTGGCGCGCCGCGGCAGCTTCATCGCCAAGGGTGCCATCCTCATGCCCAGCTACGTGAACATCGGCGCCTATGTGGATGAGGGCACCATGGTCGATACCTGGGCCACCGTGGGCTCCTGCGCCCAGGTGGGCAAGCATGTGCACCTGTCGGGCGGCGTGGGCTTGGGCGGTGTGCTGGAGCC
>JAGPIX010000019.1:0-25081 GCA_018054745.1 Alicycliphilus sp. | reverse complement strand
TGAACATCGGCGCCTATGTGGATGAGGGCACCATGGTCGATACCTGGGCCACCGTGGGCTCCTGCGCCCAGGTGGGCAAGCATGTGCACCTGTCGGGCGGCGTGGGCTTGGGCGGTGTGCTGGAGCCGCTGCAGGCCGGCCCCACCATCATCGAGGACAACTGCTTCATCGGCGCGCGCTCCGAGATCGTCGAGGGCGTGATCGTCGAGGAAAACTCCGTCATCTCCATGGGCGTGTACATCGGCAAGAGCACCCCGATCTACGACCGCGCCACGGGCGAAACCACCTACGGCCGGGTGCCGGCGGGCTCGGTCGTGGTCAGTGGCAACCTGCCCAAGGATGGCGGGCGCTACAGCATGTACGCGGCCATCATCGTCAAGAAGGTGGACGCCAAGACGCGCGCCTCCACCAGCCTGAACGACCTGCTGCGCGATTGATATGCGACACCCCCCTGAGGCGCTTCGCGCCTTCACCCCCGCTCTCGCTTCGCGGGCAGGGGGACGACGCCAGCGCGGCGGGGCGGCCCTTGCGCGGCGTCCGCTGCGTGGGGCCGCGCCAGTTGCATGCGTCGCGGGCGACGCGCGAACCGCAGTGGATAACCAATACACACGACCGCGAGAGAGGGAGCAAGCATGAGCACGATGGAACGCATATTGCGCCTGATGGGCGAGAAGAAGGCCTCCGACGTCTACCTGTCGGCGAATGCGCCGGCCCTGATCAAGATCAACGGCGAATGCGTGCCCATCAACAACCAGCTGCTGCCGCCCGATGCGCCGCGCAACCTGCTGGCCGAGATCGTGCCGCCCGACCGCATCGAGGAGCTGGAGGAGACGGGAGAGCTCAACATGGGTGTCCCGCTCGCTGGCGTGGGGCGCTTTCGTGTCAGCGCCATGCGCCAGCGCGGCACCTACGCGGTGGTGATCCGTTTCATCGCCCAAGAGATACCCAAGCTGTCCACCCTGAATCTGCCGCCCGTGCTCAGCGAGCTGATCATGGAAAAGCGCGGCCTGATCCTGGTCGTCGGCGCCACCGGTTCAGGCAAGAGCACGACACTGGCGGCCATGATCGACGAGCGCAACGAGGCCATGACGGGCCATATCCTCACCGTCGAAGACCCGGTCGAATACCAGTTCAAGAACAAGAAGTCCATCGTCAACCAGCGCGAGATCGGCGGCGACACGCAGTCGCTGCAGACGGCGTTGAAGAACGCCCTGCGCCAGGCGCCGGACGTGATCCTGATTGGCGAGATCCGCGACCGCGAGACCATGTCGGCGGCCATCGCCTATGCCCAGTCGGGCCACCTGTGCCTGGCCACGCTGCATGGCAACAACAGCTACCACGCGCTCAACCGCATTTTGTCGTTCTACCCAGTCGAGGTGCGCTCCACCATGCTGGGCGACCTGGGCTCGGCCCTCAAGGCCATCATCTCGCAGCGCCTGGTGCGCACCAAGACGGGCGAGCGCCTGCCGGCGGCCGAGATCATGCTCAACACCAAGCTGGTGGCCGACCTGATCGAGCAGAGCGACTTCTCCGGCGTGCGCGAGGCCATGGAGAAATCCATGGCCGAAGGCTCGCAGACTTTCGAGGAAGCCCTGGCGCAGATGATCCTGAGCGACAAGATCGACCGCAAGGAAGGCCTGTCCTACGCCGACTCGCCCACCAACCTCATGTGGCGCCTGCAAAACGACTTCACCATCGCCGCCCGCGCCGCCAAGGCGCAGCAGGAGGCGAGCCAGCAGCCCGAGGACGAAGAGCCTTCGTTCACCGAGATCGTGCTGGACGTCAAGCCTGCCTGACGGCCCCAGCCGGCTCGCGCGCCGGCCTCTCTACCGCCCACCCGATGTCCCCCACCCTGCAACTGACCGAACAACTCATCGCCCGCCCCTCCATCACCCCCGAGGACGCGGGCTGCCTGGATCTGCTGACCGAACGCCTGGCCCCGCTGGGCTTTGCCTGCGAGCGGCTGGACAGCGGGCCGCCCAGCTTCCGCGTCAGCAATCTATGGGCAAAAAGGCCTGCAGCGTCCGTCAATAAAGCGCAAGAAGCTATTAAAACAATAGTGTTTGCCGGCCATACCGACGTGGTGCCCACCGGCCCCGTGGAGCAATGGGGCAGCCCGCCGTTCCAGCCCACGCAGCGCGACGGCCGGCTGTACGGGCGCGGTGCCAGCGACATGAAGACGTCGATCGCCGCCTTCATCGTCGCGGTCGAGGAGTTCCTGGCCGCCACGCCCGAGCCGGCCATCGCCATCGCCTTTTTGCTCACCAGCGACGAGGAAGGCCCGTCGGTGGACGGCACGAAGGTGGTGGTCGAGAGGCTGCGCGCGCGCGGCGAGCGCCTGGACTGGTGCATCGTGGGCGAACCGACATCGGTCACGAGCACCGGCGACATGATCAAGAACGGCCGTCGCGGCACGCTCTCGGGCCGGCTCGCCGTGAAGGGCGTGCAAGGCCATATCGCCTACCCGCAGCTGGCGCGCAACCCCATCCACCAGGCGGTGCCCGCGCTGGCCGAGCTGGCCGCCACCGAGTGGGACCAGGGCAACGCCTTCTTCCAGCCGACCAGCTGGCAGATGAGCAACATCCACGCCGGCACGGGTGCGACCAACGTCATCCCCGGCCAGGTGGTGATCGACTTCAACTTCCGCTTCAGCACCGAATCCACCGCCGACGGCCTGAAGGCGCGCGTGCATGCCGTGCTCGACCACCACGGCCTGGAGTACGACCTGGGCTGGACGCTGGGCGGCCAGCCCTTTCTGACGCAGCCGGGCGAGCTGGTCGATGCCGTGCAGCAGGCGATCCATGCCGAGACCGGCCTGGCCACCGAGCTGTCGACCACCGGCGGCACCAGCGACGGCCGCTTCATCGCCCAGATCTGCCCCGAGGTGGTCGAACTCGGCCCGCCCAACGACAGCATCCACAAGATCGACGAGAACATCCGCCTGGTGGACATAGAGCCCCTGACGAACATCTACCGCCGCACGCTGGAGAACCTGAACGCGCGGGCCGCGGCATGACACAGGCCGTACAAGGCGCCACCGTGGGCGCGCTGATCCAAAGCGGTGCGGAACAGCTGGCCCAGGCCGGCGTGGTCTTTGGCCATGGCACGACCAACGCCTGGGACGAGGCCGCCTGGCTGGTGCTGTGGCGCCTGGGCCTGCCGCTGGACAGCGTACTCGAAGAAGGTGTGGCTGATTCAGTTGAAAATCGAACCGTAACGCCCGCCAATCAAGCGCTGGTAGCTACTCTTTTTGAAGAGCGCATCGCCACGCGCAAGCCCGCCGCCTACCTGACGCGCGAGGCCTGGCTGCAGGGCGTGCCCTTCTACGTGGACGAGCGCGCCATCGTGCCGCGCAGCTTCATCGCCGAGCTGCTGGCAGGCGGCGGCATCGACGACTGGCTCAGCGACCAGACCAGGAACGTGCTCGACCTGTGTACCGGCAACGGCAGCCTGGCCTGTCTGGCGGCCATGGCCTGGCCCGAGGTAGCAGTGACCGGCGCCGACATCTCGCCGGACGCCCTGGCCGTGGCGCGCATCAACGTCGACAAACATGGCCTGCAGCAGCGCGTGCGCCTGCTGCAGTCCGACGGCCTGGCCGCCCTGCCCGGCCCCTGGGACCTGATCCTGTGCAACCCGCCCTACGTGAATGCGCACAGCATGGCCGCCCTGCCCCTCGAATACCGCGCCGAGCCCGCACTGGCCCTGGCCGGCGGTGATGACGGCATGGACTTCATCCGCCGTCTTCTCTCAGATGCCCCGGCGCGCATGAGCGAGGATGCCGTGCTGGTGCTCGAGATCGGCAACGAGCGCGCCCATTTCGAGGCCGCCTTTCCCCAATTGCCCGTGTTCTGGGTAGAAACCAGCGCGGGCGACAGCCAAGTATTGGTGGTCACGAGAGATGCTTTGACATTCGACCCTGCGTAATTTTCCAGCATCTGAAAAAATCACCAAAGATAAACCCCATGCCCCATTGGGTAAATATTGCTGTACTGCTATTTATCGCCTGTACCCTGATTCCAATTCCTGGGATCGCAGGCTGCAAGAAAATTCTGGAGAATTGGATCCGCAACCGACTCTCTGTCCCGACTTTCACAATATTGATTTTCCTATCTTTGGTGGGCCTGGGTTTGACCGGCTCCTCCATTGCCTTACTCACTCAAGGCACAGCCAGCACACCAAACCCCATTGTCAGCAGCGAAGGCAAGAGCCAGATATTCGCAGGAAAACCTCGCGGCATCAGGTCTGACGAATGGGGTGTGATCACTCCCTTGGCAATCGCTCAGAAAAATCACACCCCCTCGTTTCCCGTTGTCAATTCCAACATGGGACCGGATGGCCAGAACATGCTCATCGTAGGAATGGCGGGCGCCCCCGTAAAGCATATCACCGCCATTTCCAAACCAGCTACCTGGGGGTTCTTCTTCCTTCCCACCCAGGCTGCGATGGGCTGGTATTGGTATTTTCCATTTTTTGCCTGTTTTCTATCCTTATTTCTTCTTCTGGAAACCATCGCTCCAGGAAATAGAATAGATAATCTGGGGCTTTCACTGATATTTTGCATCGCTCCCTATGCTGCGGGATGGTCCAACTGGCCCTTGTATGCAGTGTTTTTTCCCACAGCCATGTCGCTGGTACTCTTCAGGATGCTCACCTGCGAGCCATCTTCTGCCTTTCTCTGGTGGCAAGCGATATTACTGGGTCTACTGACTGCTGGTTTTTTTCTGGTTCTGTATCCTCCCTGGCAAATCAGCCTGGCGAGCTTCTATACCCTGCTGATGACAGGTTTTGTTGCCGATAACAGGCACCGCATACAAGGCTCAAAGAGATTGGCCGCATCTTTCGCTGCGTCCGCTTTGGTCGCCGTTATCATCGTGCTGGCCTGGTGGCTGGACGCCAGAGATGCGGTCGAAGCTATCCGGGCCACGGTATATCCTGGGCACCGCGACGTCCACCACGGTGCGGACACGCCGCCCGCGATGCTTCTATGGGGTTATAGCAATCTGGAGACGCTGCCCAATCTTTATGGCAGTCATTTCAACGAGAGTGAATTCAGCTCGTATTTCTTCCTTTTCCCTGCCATCTTCTATTTGTTGCTTCTGGGAATAATCCATCATCAGTCAGCCCGCAAGTGGCTTATGATATTTTGCCTGATTTTTCTGTGCCTGCTGCTCATTTATTGCATTTTTGGATTTCCGCGCTGGCTGGCAAACGCCATGCTGTGGAACCATGTGCCCGCGCACCGCAGCCATGTTGCCCTGGGCCTGGCGAGTATTGTCGCCATTGCCCTGGCAAACAGACAAATTGAATCTCCGGCCAGTACTCCTGTAAAATTCTTGATTGCCGCGATGATCACGATGACGGGATTATTGATAAATTTTGGAATCAGCACTATCCCGGAAAACTTCTTCCCGGGAAATTCCACCGCTTTTCGGATGATAGTGGTGATTATTGGCATCATCCTGTCATTGCACCTAGCAAGGGGGCGATTCAACTCATTCATTGTCGCCAACATCATCCTGTATGCAGCGGCAACATGGTTCTTCAATCCAATATCAAAAGCCCCTGTCAATATTATTCTGCATGAAGATATAAAAAAAATCCTATCAAGCCAACAAAAATCAAATAATAATCAGAACTCTAGAGTCTTTGTTATCAGCAACGAAACAATTCAAGCAATGGGCCTAGTCGCGACTGGACACCCTGTTGCCAATGCCACATTTTATTACCCACAGAAGACTTTCTGGAAGAATTTCGACCTGACCGCAAGCGAATGGAAAATGGTCAATCGCTATCAGCACCTGATTTCCAGCACAGAGAAAATTGACCAGAAAAAAACCTATGAAATAGCGAATATTTCTGTTGATACGGTCAAAATAACCATTGACTCATTGAGATTCGATTTCAATAGAACGGGCGCCGGTATTGTCGCGAGCCGCCACAATGACGATGCATTGAAATCCAATCCCAGTCTTGATTTCTTAGCCACACACAATGGTTGGGACTGGTATTCCGTCAAATCGCTTTCCGCACAATGATCACTCTCAAGAACGTCACCTTGCGCCGCGGCAGCAAGGTGCTCCTCGATGGCGTCAGCGCCACCATCAATCCGGGTGAACAGGTCGGCCTGGTAGGCCGCAACGGCGCGGGCAAGTCCACGCTGTTTGCGCTCTTGAACGGCACGCTGCACGAAGACGGCGGCGATTTCTTCATGCCGCCGCAGTGGCGCATGGCGCAGGTCGCGCAGCATATGCCCGAGACCGACGAGCCGGCCACGGATTTTGTGCTGGATGGCGATACACGCTTGTCCAGTCTGCGCAATAAGCTATCAAAAGCAGAGCGTACCGGCGATGGTATGGCCATCGCCCAGGCGCATGCCGACCTGCAGGATGCCGGCGCGCATGACGCGCCCGCACGCGCGCAGGCGCTGATCCTGGGCCTGGGGTTTCAGGTGGCCGAACTCGATCGCCCCGTGAACAGCTTCTCCGGCGGCTGGCGCATGCGCCTGCAGCTGGCGCGCGCGCTGATGTGCCCGTCCGACCTGCTGCTGCTGGACGAGCCCACCAATCACTTGGACCTGGACGCGCTGGTGTGGCTGGAGGCCTGGCTCAAGCGCTACGAGGGCACGCTCATCGTCATCAGCCACGACCGCGAGTTTCTGGATGCCGTGACCGGCGTCACGCTGCACATCGACAACGGTACGCTCACGCGCTACGGCGGCAACTACAGCCAGTTCGAGGAGCTGCGGGCGCAGCAGCTGACCCTGCAGCAGGCGTCGTTCGAGCGCCAGCAGGCAAAGATCGCCCACCTGCAGAAGTTCATCGACCGCTTCAAGGCCAAGGCCACCAAGGCACGCCAGGCGCAAAGCCGCGTCAAGGCGCTGGAGCGCATGGAAAAGATCGCCCCGGTGCTAGCCAGCGCCGAATTCACCTTTGAATTCCAGGAGCCGGCCAACCTGCCCAACCCCATGCTGGCGCTGACCGATGCGGCCTTTGGCTACCGCAGTGAAGACGGCGCCGAGAGCACCATCCTCACCGGCGTCAGCAAAACGGTGCTGGCCGGCCAGCGCATAGGCATTCTGGGCGCCAACGGCCAGGGCAAGTCCACGCTGGTCAAAACCATCGCCCGCACCATGGCGCCGCTCTCGGGCAAGGTCACCGAGGGCAAAGGCCTGGCGATTGGCTACTTCGCCCAGCAGGAACTCGATGTGCTGCACCCGGATGATCACCCGCTGGGGCACATGGTGCGCCTGGCGCGCGAGCTGGGCGTGGACGCGCGCGAACAGGATTTGCGCAACTTCCTCGGGTCATTCAATTTCAGCGGCGACATGGTGCTGCAGGCCGTGGGCAGCATGAGCGGCGGCGAGAAGGCGCGCCTGGTGCTGGCCATGATCGTCTGGCAGCGGCCCAACCTGCTGCTGCTCGACGAGCCCACCAACCACCTGGACCTGGCCACGCGCGAGGCCCTGGCCATGGCGCTCAACGAGTTCGAGGGCACGGTGATGCTGGTGAGCCATGACCGGGCCCTGCTGCGCGCCGTGTGCGACGAGTTCTGGCTTGTCGGCCGCGGCCAGGTCGGCCCCTTTGATGGCGACCTCGATGATTACCAGCGCTACCTGCTGGAAGAATCCAAGCGTCTGCGCGAGCAGGCCCGCACGGCCAGCAGCGCGGTATCGGCGCCGGCGGCCGCTGCGCCACCCCAGCGCGACGCACGCGAACAGCGCCGCCTGGACGCCCAGGCGCGCCAGTTGCTGGCCGAGAAGACTCGGCCGCTGAAGCGCGAGCTCGACAAGATCGACCAGCGCCTGGCAGCCCTGGGCCAGGAAAAGGCAGCGCTGGAAGAGCGCCTGATGCAAGCCCTGCCAGCGGCAGAGATTGCCGACTGCGGGCGGCGCCTGAAAGCCTGCGCCGACGAGATCGAAGTACTGGAAGAAAAGTGGCTGGATATGTCCACGACTCTTGAAGAATTGAGCCGATAGCGGCGGCCTGCCAGGAAAACACACGGAAGAAATTGCCCGTTAGCGCTTTTGCAGCATGGATTTATAGCTCTTTTATCGAGAGCAAAAACAGGTGCTATCCAGGGGTTGCACTTTCTTTCCACTCGCTGTCAACGCTGCGCCCGGGGTTCGCGTTGTGGTTACATCAAAGGAGTTTTTCCCATGACCATGACTGCAATGCTCTCTGCCTGGCCCGAAGACGAACGCGATCGCAAGCGCGCGCCAACCCGCCTGTAAGGGCATCCTGCGGCCTTGCGAGGCCCTGATTTCGGGAGTTGACAGGCTCCCCCTGTACGCCAGTCCTGCGTGGGCGGCGCGGCCCACCGGGTTCAAGTCGAAGTGCGGTAGTGCACCGGTGGCCCGAAAAAAAAGGAACGTCTGGTGACGTTCCTTTTTTTATGGCCCATTCCCGGCAGCAGTTGCCGGGAATGCTCTTCACTGTATCAGCGCATGTGTAGGCCACCGTTGACGGAGAACTCTGCGCCAGTGGCGTAGCCACCCTCGTCAGAGGCCAGCCAGGCGACGATGGAGGCAATTTCGCTGGGCTCGCCCAGGCGCTTGACGGGGACGGTGCCGACAATCTTCTCCAGCACATCGGGGCGAATCGCCTTGACCATGTCGGTACCGATATAGCCCGGCGCCACGGTATTCACCGTTACGCCCTTGGAGGCCAGTTCCTGCGCCAGCGCCATGGAGAAGCCGTGCATGCCGGCCTTGGCGGCCGAGTAGTTGGTCTGGCCGGCCTGGCCCTTTTCCCCATTGACCGAGCTGATGTTGACGATGCGCCCCCAGCCCTTTTCCACCATGTCGGCAACAACCTGCTTGGTCACGTTGAACATGCTGTTGAGGTTGGTTTCGATGACGGCGTCCCAGTCCTCGCGCGTCATCTTCACGAACATGCGGTCGCGCGTGATGCCGGCGTTGTTCACCAGCACATCGATGCTGCCATGCTCGGCCTTGGCCTTGGCGAAGGCCTCCACCGTGGAATCCCAGTCACCCACATTGCCTGCAGAGGCGTAGAAGGTGTAGCCCAGGGCCTTCTGCTCGGCCAGCCACTTGGCGTAGTCGCGCGTGGGGCCGCAGCCAGCGATGACCTTCAAGCCTTCCTTGTGCAGGCGTTGGCAAATGGCCGTGCCGATTCCACCCATGCCTCCGGTGACGTATGCGACTTTCTGACTCATTGTGTGCTCCTTTTGTGGTGGAAAAATCCGTAAACACTCTACCCAAGATCCTGATCTGTGCGATCAAGGTAAACACGGGCCTTGGTCATTGTCGCCCAGGCGACTGAATCAACAACGACGCGAAGGCCCGAATCTCTGACGGCTTAGCGCTCCAGCGCCAGCGACACGCCCATGCCGCCGCCAATGCACAGCGCAGCCAGGCCCTTCCTGGCGTCGCGGCGCTGCATCTCGTGCAGCAGCGTCACCAGCACGCGGCAGCCCGAGGCGCCGATGGGGTGACCGATGGCAATGGCCCCGCCGTTGACGTTGACACGCGCCGGGTCGATGGCCAGCTCCTTGTTGACGGCGCAGGCCTGGGCGGCGAAGGCTTCGTTGAGCTCGAACAGGTCGACATCGGCGGCGTTCCAGCCGGCGCGGGCCAGTGCCTTGCGCGATGCCGGCACCGGGCCCATGCCCATGGTGGCCGGATCCAGGCCGGAGGTGCCGTAGGCGGCGATGCGCGCCAGGGGCTTGAGGCCCAGGGCCGCCGCCTTCTTGGCGCTCATGACCACCACGGCGGCGGCGCCGTCGTTGATGCCCGAGGCATTGCCGGCCGTCACCGACCCGGCCTTGTCAAACGCCGGGCGCAGACCGGCCAGGGCTTCGGCATTGGTCTTGCGGTTCAGGTATTCGTCGGCATTGAACAGAATTGGGTCGCCCTTTTTCTGCGCCAGCGAGACGCCGACGATTTCGTCGGCAAAGCGGCCGGCGTCCTGGGCCGCGGCGGCCTTTTGCTGGCTGGCCAGGGCCAGCGCATCCTGCATCTCGCGCGTGATGCCGTAGGCCTTGGCCACGTTCTCGGCGGTGATACCCATGTGGTACTGGTTGTAGACGTCCCACAGGCCGTCCACGATCATGGTGTCGACCATTTTCCAGTCGCCCATGCGCTGGCCGTCGCGCGAGCCGTTCAGGACATGGGGCGACAGGCTCATGTTCTCCTGGCCGCCGGCGACGACGATTTCGCTGTCGCCCGTGGCCACGGCCTGGGCCGCCAACATGACGGCCTTCAGGCCCGAGCCGCAGACGGCGTTGATGGTCAGCGCCGGGGTTTCCTTGGCGACGCCGGCCTTCATCAGCGCCTGGCGCGCCGGGTTCTGGCCGCAGCCGGCCGCCAGCACCTGGCCCATGATGACCTCGCCCACCTGATCCAGCCCCACCTTGGCGCGTGCCAGGGCCTCCTTGATGACGATGGCGCCAAGATCCGTGGCCGCGGTCTTGGCGAGTGCGCCGCCAAACTTGCCCACGGGGGTGCGTACGGCGGAAACGATGACGATGTCTTCCATGTGAGTCCTCTCTGAAGTAATGCCCGGCAGCGCCTTGCGCCGGGCGGATGAATCCGATCAGGCCTTTTGCTTGACGTAACGCCCCGGTGCGGGCTCGATGGCCTTGAATTCGGGCGCCCTGCCGTAATCCTTGGGGGCGGCGATCTGCTTGCCGGCATGGCCCTTGAGCCATTCGCTCCAGTCATCCCACCAGCTGCCGGGCAGCTCATCGGCCCCGGCCAGCCAGCCTTGCAGCGTGGCGGGCAGCTTGCCGTCCTCGCGCACCCAGTGGCTGCGCTTGTTCTTGGCCGGGGGGTTGATCACGCCGGCGATATGGCCCGAGGCGCCCATGACGAAGCGCTTCTTGCCCGGCAGCACCTGGGTGGATGCGTAGGCGGCATCGGCCGGCACGATATGGTCTTCACGCGAGCCGTAGATGTAGACCGGCAGCTTGACCTGGCGCAGATCCAGCTGTTCGCCGCACACCGTGAGGGCGCCGGGCTCGATGAGCTTGTTCTCCAGGTAGAAGTTGCGCAGATACCAGGCGTAGTACGGCCCGGGCAGGTTGGTGCTGTCGCTGTTCCAGTACAGCAGGTCGAACGGAGGCGGCGTCTCGCCCTTGAGGTAGTTGCCGACGACGTAGTTCCAGACCAGCTCGTTGGGGC
Organism: Alicycliphilus sp.; assembly: GCA_018054745.1. Classification (GTDB taxonomy): domain Bacteria; phylum Pseudomonadota; class Gammaproteobacteria; order Burkholderiales; family Burkholderiaceae_C; genus Alicycliphilus; species Alicycliphilus limosus. The sequence continues at coordinate 13,941 of JAGPIX010000019.1, read as the reverse complement.
GCAGGAAGCTGAAGGTGGAGGCCAGATCCTGCCCCTTCATGAGGCCGCCCTGTCCCATTTGCATCTCGCGCATGCGCACGAAGTTTTCGTCGATGAAAACGTCGAGGATGCCGGTGTCGGCAAAGTTGATCAGCGTGGTGAGGAAGGTGGCGCTGGCCACCACATCCTGGCCGCGCGCGGCCAGCACTGCCAGGGCGTTGGTGAGCATGGTGCCGCCCACGCAAAAGCCCAGAGCGTTGATCTTTTCGACGCCGGAGATTTCCTGCGTCTTGGCGATGGCGGTGAGCACGGCCTGCTCGATGTAATCGTCCCAGGTCTTGTGGCCCAGCGACTCATCGGGGTTGCGCCAGCTGATCACAAAGGTGCGGTGGCCCTGCGATACGGCGTAGCGGATGACCGAGTTCTCGGGCTGCAGATCCAGGATGTAGTACTTGTTGATGCAGGGCGGCACCATGAGGAAGGGGCGCTCGTACACCTTGGCCGTGAGCGGCTTGTATTCGAGGAGCTGGAACAGCTCGTTCTCGAACACCACGGCGCCTTCGGTCGTGGCCACGTTGCGGCCGACCTCGAAGCGGCTCTCGTCGGTCATGGAGATATGGCCCTGGCGCATGTCGTGCAGCAGGTTGGCCACGCCCTTGGCGATGCTCTCGCCGTGGGTTTCTATCGCCTTCTTCTGCGCGTCGGCATTGAAGGCCAGGAAGTTGCTGGGCGACATCGCGGCCAGCCATTGCTCGACGCCGAAGCGGATGCGTGCGCGGGTCTTTTCGTCGGCCTCCACGGCATCCACCATGCCCATCAGGGCGCGCGCCTGCATCTGGTAGGCCGTGACCGAATACACCGACAGCGGGTTCTGTGCCCAGTTCTCACCGGCAAAGCGCCTGTCGCCGGTCTTGGGCATTTGCGGCAGCATGCCCTGGCCCCACAGCGCGCGCATGTCCTGCAGGTACTGCTGCTGCAGCTCCAGCAACTTGTCGCCGGCAAAGTTCACCGGCGTGCTCGGTGGCATGGCCATGGCCTTGTTCAGCTCCCCCGGCTGCATGGCCTGCAGCATGTTGCCCCAGCTCTGGCTGAGCATTTGCTGAAATTGCTGGACACTTTCGGCCCATGCGGCGTCGTTGCTCATACGGTCTCCATGAATATGCCCGGAAGCAGGCACAGGTGGTCATTGTTGCCGAGCAGTCCCCGGCCACACAAGAGTCCTCAGCAGTGCTACAGGGCTTTGCATGCGCGTGGCAGCGACGTGGCAGTTCACAATAGGGGGCTATTTTGCTTGAAGTCAATCATGTATTTGGTGTTAATAGCCTGGTTTTATGTAACCGTGATGATGGCGGTGGCCGAGGCCACGTCGGCCCAGGGCACGCTGCTGGGCGCGGGCATCACCTTTGTGCTCTATGGCCTGCTGCCGATCGCCATCGTGGGCTACATCCTGGGCACGCCCGCGCGCAAACGCGCCATTCGCGCGCGCGAACAGGCCCTGGCCGCATCAGCCGCTGATCCAGATGCAGGCAGCCATGCGCCCGCTGGTGCCCAGGACGGGGCTGTCGCGCCGGTGCGAAAAGAACCGTGACGGGTTGGCCACCGTGCACCAGGCCGGGCTGCTGTCGTTGCCATGGATCGCATCCACGCCCATGGCGCGCAGGCGCTGGCGCGCCAGGCCTGCCAGGTCGGCCAGCAGCTTGCCGGCCCGGCCATGGGGCTTGAAGCAGGCAGCGGCCCGCAGGTCATGGGCGCAAAAGGCCTCGCGCACCTCGGGGCCGACCTCGAAGGCCTGCGGGCCTATGCAGGGTCCCATCCAGGCCAGCAATTCCTGTGGCGCCTGATGAGCTATATTTGTTGTAGCTTGATGCGCTTTATCAACAAGGCTTTCAGCCTGAAATGACTGTACGGCTGCCTCCAGCACGCCGGCGGCCAGCCCGCGCCAGCCGGCATGGGCAGCGGCCACCTGTGTGCCGGCGCGGTTGGTGAACAGCACGGGCAGGCAGTCCGCGGCCATGACGGTGCAGGCCACGCCCGGCACCCGTGTGGCGCAGGCATCGGCATCGCCGCCGTCGGGCGTGTCGGCCTGCAGGGCCGCCAGCGCCGTGCCATGCACCTGGCGCAGATACACCGGGCGCACCGGCTGGCCGCGCGCGCTGACAGCCGCCTGCAATGCCGCCCAGTTGGCGGCCACGGCCTCGGGCGCGTCGCCTACGTAGCGGCCCAGGTTGAAGCTGTCCCAGGGCGGCGCGCTCACGCCGCCATTGCGCGTGGTGCACAGAGCGTGCACATGGGCGGGCGCGGGCCAGTCGGGTTGCAACCAGTCGTGGGGCATGCGGTGCGTCATGGCATCAAACCCCATGGTCCGGGCAGGCCGAAGGTTGGGCACGCTGGAACGCCGGCAGTGCCATGCAGGCCTGGAAAGCCGCCATGGTGCGCGCCAGGTCATGCAGTTCGACATGGAAACGCTGGGCATTGAAGATTTGCGGCACCAGGCAACAGTCGGCCAGCGTGGGCTGGTCGCCCCAGCACAGGCGCGAGGGAGCCTGGCCGGTGGCCTTGCGCTCGGCGTCGAGCAGCAGCAGCTGGCGCTCGAAGGCCTGCAGGCCCTGGCGTGCCCAGTGGCTGTACCAGGCATCCTTGGCGGCGTCGTCCAGCTGCAGCTGGCGCTTGAGGTACTTGAGCACACGCAGATTGTTCAAGGGGTGGATCTCGCAGGCCACGAGCTGCGCCAGGGCGCGCACATGGGCGCGGGCGATGGGGTCGCCCGGCAGCAATGCGGGCGCCGGATGGGTTTCGTCCAGGTATTCGATGATGGCCATGGACTGCGCCAACAGCCGGCCGTCGTCCAACTCAAGCGCCGGCACCAGCGCGTCGCCCAGCTGGCTGGCGTAGGCGGGCAGCAGCTGTTCGCCCTTGAGCAGGTTCACCGCCACATAGTCGTAGGGCAGGCCCTTGAGCTCCAACGCAATGCGCACGCGAAACGAGGCCGAGGAGCGAAAGTAGTTGTAGAGCTTCATGCCCCGCAGCATAAGCGCCGCGGGCCCATGGCACACTGCGACGGTTTCGCCCGCAACACCAGCGTCAGAGGTTTCTCCATGAGCTATGTCATCCCCCCCGCAGCCCCGGCCAGCGTACCCGTTGTCGGCCGCGCCGAGCGTTTTGCCGTGCACCGCATCTACTGCGTGGGCCGCAACTACGCCGAGCACGCCAGGGAGATGGGCTTTACCGGGCGCGAGCCGCCGTTCTTCTTCATGAAGCCGGCCGACGCCGTACTGCCCGTGGCCCAGGGCGAGACCGGCCACCTGCCCTACCCCACGCTGACCCAGGATCTGCACCACGAGATCGAGCTCGTCGTGGCCATGGGCAAGGGCGGCAGGAACATCGCCGCAGGCGACGCCATGCAGCACATCTGGGGCTACGCCGTGGGCCTTGACATGACGCGCCGCGACCTGCAGGCCGAGGCCAAGAAGCAGGGCCGCCCCTGGTGCATCGCCAAGGGCTTTGACGCCAGCGCGCCCATCGGCCCCATCACTCCTGCGGCTCAGGCCGGCAATGTGCAGCAGGCCGCGATCTGGTTGCAGGTCAACGGCGCAGACCGCCAGCGCAGCAACGTCAGCCAGCTGATCTGGAACATCGCCGAGACCATTGAACATCTGTCACAAGCCTGGGAGCTGCGGCCCGGCGACCTGATCTTCACCGGCACGCCCGAGGGCGTGAGCGCGGTGGTGCGCGGCGATGTGCTGGAGGGCGGCATCGACGGCCTGTGCCCGCTGCGCGTGGCCGTGGCCTGACCCAGTTTACTATATTAAATATAGCTGTTCGCGCTTGATACATGAGCGCTAGAGCCAATTTTTAATAACATAGCATGATCTTTCGCCGCCCCATCAAGCATTGCCGCGAATGCGGCGCGGCCGTGACCTACCGCCTGCCCGACGATGGCGACACGCGCGCACGCGCCATATGCCCGGCCTGCAACACCATCCATTACGAGAACCCGTTGATGGTGGTGGGCACGGTGCCCGTGCTGGGCGAGCGCGTGCTGCTGTGCAAGCGCAACATCGAGCCGCGCTGGGGCAAGTGGACGCTGCCGGCCGGCTTCATGGAGCTGGGCGAAACGGCCGAACAAGGCGCCGCGCGCGAGACCGACGAAGAGGCCGGCGCCCTGATCACGATGGGGCCGCTGTTCTCCCTGCTCAGCGTGCCCCAGGTGGGGCAGGTGCATATCTTCTACCTGGCGACGGTGCTCAGCGAGCGCTTCGACCCCGGCCACGAGACGCTGGAGGCGCGGCTCTTTGCCGAGGACGAAATCCCCTGGGACGAGATCGCCTTTCGGACCGTCAAGCGCACGCTGGAATGCTTTTTTGCCGACCGCCGCGGCGGGCAGTTCGGCGTGCACTCCTACGACATTCTTTAGCGATCGAGATTGAAAGTCGCCGGCTGCAAGGCGGCCGAATCCATTGCCGGCGGCGGCGCGTACGGTTGCACCGGCTGCGCATCGGGCTGGTCCACCCATACCGGCGGATCGGCCGCCGGGGCGCGCGGTGCCACTTCCTGCAGCGGCACCAGCGGTGCCTCGGTAATCTCGGGACGCTCGTCCTGCGGCGGGGCGCTGGCCGCAGGCACGGGGGCGCGGGGCGCCTCGGGCGCGGGCACGGCAGCCGGGCTGGCCTGCTGGCCTGTGGGGCGGCCAAACAGGTCATAGACCCAGTTGCGCAGCGTGCCCGTGGCCGTGGCGATCCAGCTGCTTTCCTCCTCGTCGATGAAGCGCTCGCGCGCATCGATGATCTTGCCGCGCAGCGCCTGGCGGAACACATCGCCCACCATGGGCAGTGCGCTGTGCGCGCCCTGGCCCCAGTAGTCGCTGCGCAGCGTGATGCGCCCGTCGTTGAAGCCGGCCCAGGCGCCCGCCACCAGCTGCGGGTGCATCAGGATGAACCAGCCGTCGGTGTTGTCCTGCGTGGTGCCGGTCTTGCCGGCCACGTCTGCGGTGATGCCGTAGCGCGCGCGTATCGCCACGCCCGTACCCTTGTCCACGGCGCCGCGCAGCGCGTCGCGCAGCTGCTGTGCGGCGGCCAGGCCCAGCGCGCGCTCGGGCGCAGCGCTCTGGAAGGCTTCGAGCAGCTTGCCGTTCTTGTCCTCGATGCGGGTGATCACCGTGGGCGCCCGGTAGAGCCCGCCGCTGGCGATGGTGCCGTAGGCGGCCACCATCTCCTTCAAGGTGACCGCGCTGGTGCCCAGAGCCAGCGCGGGCACGGCCTCCAGCCTGGATTCGCGCACGCCCATGGCGCGTGCCAGCTGCGCCACCTGCTGCGGCCCCACCTGCTGCATCAGCTGGGCGGTGATGGTGTTCTTGGAATACGCCAGGCCGTCGCGCAGCTGCATGGGCTCGTTGCTGGGCGGCGTGCGCCCGTCCGTGGGGCGCCAGACCTGCTTGCCGCCCAGTGGTATCTCCACGGCCTGATCCATCAGCTGGTCGGTGGGCAGCATGCCCTTGGCGAAGGCCGCGCCGTAGACGAAGGGCTTGAAGGTGGAGCCGGGCTGGCGCCGGGCGGCCTGCACATGGTCGAACGGGTCCTGCTCGAAGTCGCGGCTGCCCACCCAGGCCAGCACCGCCCCGCTCCTCGGATCGAGCGCCAGGAAGCCGGCCTGCACGCGCGTCTTGGCGGCGCGCAGCCGGCGCAAAAAATCGCCATCGGCCAGCAGTTGCTGCAGCGCCTCCTCGGGCGTGGCGCCGGCCGCCACGGCCTTGTCGTACTGGGGCGACTCGCGCACCAGCTGCTGCACCAGCGGGCTCCTGGCGCTCCAGGCGGCGCGTGGCGCCCAGGCGGCATCGGCCACGCCCTGCAGCTGCCGGCCCTGGCGCTGCACGGCCTGGTTTGCCATTTCCTGCAGGCGGCCGTCGATGGTGGTGCGTATCACCAGGCCGTCGCTGTACAGGCTGTAGCCATTGCGATCGGCCCAGTCGATGAGCTGGCGGCGCAGCTGCTGCGCCAGGTGCGGGGCCAGGCCGGACAGCTCGCTCTGGCGCTCGAAGCGTATGCGCAGCGGGCGCTTGGCGAGCTTGTCGTACTCGGCGCTCGCGAGCTTGCCGCGCTTCTTCATCTGCGCCAGCACGGTGTTGCGCCGCTCTTGCGCGCGCTCCGGGTTGAGCACCGGGTTGTAGTAGGCCGTGCCCTTGAGCATGCCGACCAGCGTGGCACTCTCCAGCACCGTCAGCCGGTCGGCCGATTTGTCGAAGTAGGTGCGCGCCGCCATCTCTATGCCATAGGCGTTGTAGAGAAAGGGCACGGTGTTCAGGTAGGTCTCCAGGATCTCGTCCTTGGAGTACAACCACTCGATCTTCAGCGCCGTGATGGCCTCCTTGATCTTGCGTGTGAGCGTGGGGGCGCGGCCAATGTCCTCAGGGTACAGGTTGCGCGCCAGCTGCTGGGTGATGGTGGAGCCGCCCTGGCGCTCGCCCCCAAAGGTGCGCACCATGGCCGATGCAGTGCGCCGCCAGTCCAGGCCAAAGTGCTCATAAAAGCGGTGGTCCTCGGTGGCGATCAGCGCATCCACCACCGGCCTGGCGATGGTGGAAAGCGGCACCCATTCGCGGTTCACCCAGCGGTATTCGGCCAGCAGGCGCCCGTCGCTGGAGACCAGCTGCGCCGGCTGATCGCTCTTGGCCTTGCGGATGTCGCTGATGGCGGGCGTGAACGGGATCAGCGCCAGCACGTACAGAACAACCGCCAGCGCCAGCACCGCCAGCAGCCACAGCAGGCCATGGGCGGACAGCCAGGAGTCGGGCCGGCGCACCAGCGCCGCGCACAGCCCGGCCGTGCGCGCACGCAAGGAATCGAAAAACACCATAAATGTTGATAAAAAGTGCCTGTAGCGCTTATGGATAAAGCGCTAACAGCTATAAATTTGAAAGCGTCTGCGCGGGCCGCTGAAAGGCCGGCGATGGTGCGGCGCCCGGCGCCGCGGTGACGGCAGGCGTGCTTTATACCGCCAATCGTTTGAAATCAACGGTTTACAGGTTTTTCCAAACGTTCAGCCCATGAACTGACGCAGCTGCGGCAGGCTGGCCTGGGCAGCGCGGCGGCCTTCGTCGATGGCCTCCTGGGCGCGGTGAAAGTCCAGCTGGCCCAGGTGCGACAGGCGCGGCGCTATCACCACCTCGGGCGGGTCGCCGGCCATGCGGCTGCGCGTGATGCGCATCTGCATGATGTTCACGCTGGTCATCATCACGTCCAGCATCGACGGCTGCTTGGGTGCCGGCGCCTTGCCATTGCTGCCGGCCCAGAACTTCAGGCGCCGCATCCAGTCGCCGTTGTGCGCGGGTTCGGGCGCGGGCAGGGCCTCGGGGCCGTCGCCCGGCTGGCTCTCGCGCACCACGGCCAGGGGGTGCATATGGCGCTGCACGATGTCGGCGTTCAAGTCCACGCCGATGACGATGTCGGCCCCCATGGCACGCGCCAGCGAGGTGGGCACGGGATTCACCAGGCCGCCATCGACCAGCAGCCGCCCGTCGGCATGCACCACCGGCGTGAACAGACCGGGCAGTGCAATCGATGCGCGCACGGCGTCGGCGATCGAGCCGTCGCGCAGCCAGACCTCGGCGCCCGAGTGCAGATCGGTCGCCACACAGGCGAAGGGCAGCGGAGACGCATCGATGTCGAAGTCGGCAAAATGCCGGCGCCAGAAGGCGATCAGCTTTTCGCCCTTGAGCATGCCGCCCGCCAGATTGAAGTCCATGAAGCCGAACACCTCGCGCAGCCCCAGGGTCTGCACCCATTCGGCAAAGCGCTCCAGCTCGCCCGCCGCATAGGCCGCGCCCACCAGGGCGCCGATCGACGAGCCGCAGACCATGTCAAGGTGCACGCCCTCGTCGCGCAACACCTGCAGCACGCCGATATGCGCCCAGCCGCGCGCCGAGCCGCTGCCCAGCGCCAGGCCTACCTTGGGTTCGCGCCGTGCCAGGGCCATGGCTACAGCGCCCCGCGCAGCAGCGCGTGCAGGCCGTCCTCGTCCAGCACCGGGATGCCCAACTCCTCGGCCCTGGCGAGCTTGCTGCCCGCCTCGGCACCGGCGACGACGTAGTGCGTCTTCTTGCTGACCGAGCCTGCCACCTTGGCGCCGGCGGCCTCCAGCAAATCCTTGGCCGCGTCGCGACTCAAGGTCGGCAGAGTGCCGGTCAGCACCACGGTCTTGCCGGCCAGGGGCAAAGCGGTGTGCTCGGCGGGTGCACCCTCCTCCCAGGTCACGCCATGCGCGCGCAACGCAGCGACCACCTCGCGGTTGTGCGGCTGGGCGAAGAAGGTATGGATGGAATCGGCCACCACGGGCCCCACGTCGTTCACCTGCAAGAGCTGCTCCGCTCCCGCGTCCATGATGGCGTCGAGGCTGCCGAAATGCCGTGCCAGATCCTTGGCCGTGGCCTCGCCCACATGGCGCACACCTAAGCCAAACAAAAACCGCGGTAGCGTGGTGCGCTTTGATTTTTGCAGCGCATCCAGCAGGTTCTGCGCCGACTTCTCGGCCATGCGCTCCAGGGGCGCCAGCGTGGGCAGATCCAGGCGGTACAGGTCTGCCAGGCTGCGCACCAGCTCGCCATCGACCAGCTGATCGACCAGCTTTTCGCCCAGCCCCTCGATGTCCAGGGCGCGGCGCTGCGCGTAGTGCAGCAGCGCCTGCTTGCGCTGGGCCGGGCAAAACAGCCCGCCCGAGCAGCGGTGGTTCATCTCGCCGGCCTCGCGCACCACGGCACTGCCGCACACCGGGCATTGGCGCGGCATGCGGAAGTTGGGCACGTAGGCCGGGCGCTGGCCGGCGACCACGCCCACCACCTCTGGAATCACGTCGCCCGCGCGGCGCACGATGACCTGGTCGCCCACACGCACGCCCTTCTTGCGGATCTCGAACAGGTTGTGCAGCGTGGCATTGGTGACGGTGACGCCGCCCACGAACACCGGCGCCAGCCGCGCCACGGGTGTCAGCTTGCCGGTGCGGCCGACCTGCACGTCTATGCCTTCGCAGCGCGTCAGCATCTCCTGCGCCGGGTACTTGTGCGCCACGGCCCAGCGCGGCTCGCGCGTCTTGAAGCCCATCTGCCTTTGCAGCGCCAGGCTGTTGACCTTGTAGACCACGCCGTCGATGTCGTAGGGGAGCGCATCGCGCTCGGCGCCCAGGCGGCGGTGAAACGCTACGAGTTCAGGAGCGCCTTGCGCAATCTGCACCTGCGGTGCGACCGGAAAACCCCATGTCTTGAGTTGCTGCAGCAGCGCGTAATGCGTGCCAAAGTCGGGCCCACCCTGATCAGCCGGCGTGACCTCGCCCAGGCCGTAGGCAAAGAAGGACAGCGGGCGCTGGGCGGTTATCCCCGAGTCGAGCTGGCGCACCGCGCCGGCGGCGGCGTTGCGCGGGTTGACGAAGGTCTTCTCGCCCCGCTCGCGCTGGCGTTCGTTCAACGCGCCGAAGTCGGCGCGGCGCATGTAGACCTCGCCGCGCACCTCCAGCACCGGCGGCACGTCGGCCGGAAGCGTCAGCGGGATCTGCCGGATGGTGCGGATGTTGTGCGTCACGTCCTCGCCCACCTCGCCGTCGCCGCGCGTGGCGGCCTGCGTGAGGCGGCCGTGCTCGTAGCGCAGGCTCATGGCCAGGCCGTCGAACTTGGGCTCGGCCACGTATTCCACGGGCGGGGCCGATGCATCGAGGCCCAGCTCGCGGCGTACGCGGGCGTCGAAGGCCTCGGCGCCGCTGGCCTCGGTATCCGTCTCGGTCTGGATGCTGAGCATGGGCACGCTGTGGCGCACGCTCGCCAGCCCATCCATCACCGCGCCTATCACGCGCTGCGTGGGCGAGTCGGGCGTCACCAGGCCTGGGTAGGCGCCCTCCAGCGCCTGCAGCTGCTGGAACACGCGGTCGTACTCGGCGTCGGGCACGCTGGGTGCGTCCTGCACGTAGTACTCGTGCGCCCAGCGGTTGAGCTGCGCCCGCAGATTCTCAATTTTTGTAGCTACCAACGCTGGCGCAGCGGGCGCTGGAGCCGAAAAAAGATCCAAACTCTCGGTCATCTTGATTTTCCACGGCGCTGCGCGTCACCCGCGGCGCATGCAACTGGCGCAACCCAGGCCGGGGCCACCGCGCAAGGGCCGGCCCGCCGCGCTGGTGGCGTCCCCCTGGGGGGAAGGCGCCGAAGGCGACTCAGGGCGGCCATGTTGTTAGCTGAACAGCCGCCGCGCCAGCACCGAGCCGGCCGACAGCTCATGGCTGTCCAGCTGGTCGTAGAGCTGCTCCAGGTCGGCCGCGATGGGTTCCATGGTCATGGCAGGCAGCGGTGTGCCGTTCTGGTCGCAGAGCACGCCGTCCATGGCCTCGGCAAGCTGGGCGGCCACCTCGCGCAGGCGGGCGAAGGGCTGTTCGCTGCGGTGTACCTGGGCAATGTCCAGGCTGAGCATGATGTCGCGCACGGCGGACTGCTCGGGGTCGTCGGACATGGCGGCCTGGCTGTCGTAACCCAGGGTCAGCATGGGTGGAAGGCCGACGCCGCTGGCCGCCAGCACCAGACGCCCCGGAATCGCACCGGCCACGAAGCCGCAACGCGCTGCATTCTGCTGCACATAGCCGGGGCTCCAGGCGGCCTGGCGCGCGCGCAGCATGAAGGACAGCTGGGCGTCATGGTCGCTGGCGAACTGATCGAGCTCGCGCGCCCGCGCCACCTCGTGCAGCATGTCGGGAAAGTCGGGCGTGGCGTTGATGGCGTCGGCAAAGGCCTGGGCCTTCATGACGAACTCCGAGAACTCGATCTCGTTGAGCGCGCCCACGCGGTTGGCCAGCTGCACCCCGGCCTGGAACTGCACATAGCGCTGGCCGGGCTGGGGCTGCTCCCACTGGTTGCTGGCCAGATTCAGGCCCTCGATGGCAAAGGGCTTGCTGCCCGCGCGGCGCGTGGGTGGCAGGGCCGCCAGGGCGGCGTCGCCCGAGACCTGCTGCTCGGCGACGATGGGGGCGATCACGTCAATGAGCGGATCGAGCCCGCCGCGGCGCTCAGGCTGTGGCACGGGCAGATCCAGCGCGTCGCGCGCATCCACGGCATGGCCTTCGAAATGGGGCTCTGCGGCGCTGGCCTGGGCGGCATCGACCTGCCCCAGCCCGGCACCGTCGAACGCCGGCTCCTGGCGCACGGCCGGCTCCTGCCCCTTGTCGCCCTCGCGCGGGCTGGCACGCTTGGGCGTGTTGCGCCGGGTGGTCCAGGCGTTGTAGGCAATGACGACGATCAGCACCAGGGCGCCGATGATGATGAGGCTGAGTTGGAAGTTGCTCATGGTGTATGAAGTTAAGCCTCGGCCATGGACAGCGCGGACTGCATGTCCACGGCCACGATGCGCGAGACGCCCTGCTCCTGCATGGTCACGCCGATCAACTGTTCGGCCATCTCCATGGCGATCTTGTTGTGGCTGATGAACAAAAACTGCGTGCCGCGCGACATGGCGGAGACCAGCTTGGCATAGCGCTCGGTGTTGGCGTCGTCCAGCGGCGCGTCCACCTCGTCAAGCAGGCAGAACGGCGCGGGGTTGAGCTGGAAGATGGCGAACACCAGCGCAATCGCGGTGAGCGCCTTCTCGCCGCCCGACAGCAGGTGGATGGTCTGGTTCTTCTTGCCCGGCGGCTGGGCCATGACCTGCACGCCCGAGTCGAGGATCTCGTCGCCGGTCATGATGAGGCGCGCCTGGCCGCCGCCGAACAGCTCGGGGAACATGCGGCCGAAATGGCCGTTGACGGCGTCGAACGTGCCCTGCAGCAGGCTGCGCGTCTCGCCGTCGATCTTCTTGATCGCATCCTCCAGCGTGGTCATGGCCAGCGTCAGGTCCTCGGTCTGCGCGTCCAGGAAGCTCTTGCGCTCGCGCGCCAGCGTGAGCTCCTCCAGCGCCGCCAGGTTCACCGCGCCCAGGGCCGTGATCTCGCGCTGCAGGCGGTCGATCTCGCCCTGCAGGCCGGCGGCGCGCACGCCGCCTTCCTCGATGGACAGCGCCACGGCCTGCAGGTCGGCCTGGGCATCCTGCAGCAGGCTGCTGTACTGCTCCAGCCCCAGGCGCGCGGCCTGCTCCTTGAGCTGGAATTCGGTGATGCGCGCGCGCAGCGGGTCGAGCTGGCGCTCGTGCTGCATGCGCCGCTCGTCGCTGGCACGCAGCCGGGCCGTGAGCTCGTCGTACTGGCTGCGCTGGGCGCCCAGCAGTTTTTCGCGCTCCAGTTTCAGGTCCAGCGCCTGCTGCAGCCCGCCCTGGGCCGCCGCGTCGGACAGGCGCCCCAGCTCGTCCTGCGCGCGCTGGCGCTCATCCTGCAGCGTGCGCGCCTGCGTGGCGGCCGTGTCCATGGTGCGGGCCAGCTCGGCACGCCGCGCCTGCAGGCTGCGGTGGGAGAACTGCGCCTCCTGCACGCGCCGCTCCAGGCTGCGCTGTTGCTCGCGGCATTCGTTCAATCGGCGCTCGGCCTCGATCACGCGGTCGCCCAGCTGCGCATGGCGCTCCTGGCTGTCGGCCAGCTGCATGTCCAGCTCCTCGAAGCGCGCCTCGGACTGCACGCGGCGCTCCTGCAGGTCGGACAGCTGTGCCTCGACCTCTGCCAGGTCGGCGCTGATCTGCGCGCCGCGCGCGCGCGCCTGCTCGGCCAGCTGGGTCAGCTGCAGCGTCTGCACCTGCAGCTCGTGCGCGCGGCCCTGGGCCTCGCTGGCCTCGCGGCGCGCGGCCACCAGGCGCTGGGATGCGTCGGCATAGGCGGCCTCGGCCCGCACCAGGGCGGTGCGCGCCTCTTCGGCAATCAGCTGCTGGGCGCGCAGCTCCTTTTCCAGGTGCTCGATTTCCTGGGCGCGCGCCAGCAGGCCGGACTGTTCGGAGTCCTGGGCAAAGAAGCTCAGGCTGTGCGCCGCTACAGCATGGCCCGCGGCCACATAGATGGCCTGGCCCGGCTGCAGCTGCGCGCGGCGGTCCAGCGCCTCGTCCAGCGTCTGCGCCGTAAAGCAGCCATGCAGCCAGTCCACCAGCACGGCACGCAGGCCGCCGTTGTCAACGCGCAGCAGGTCGGACAGGCGCGGCTGCGTGGCGGTGGGCTCGGGTTGCGGGGTGGCTGGGGCGCTGTAGAAGGCCAGGCGCGCGGGCGGGGCATCAGCGCCGCCGGCACCCAGAAAGCCGCGCACCATGTCCAGCCGCCCCACGGGCAAGGCCGCCAGGCGCTCGCGCAGCGCGGCTTCCAGGGCGTTCTCCCAGCCGGGCTCGATGTGGATGCGGCTCCACAGACCCTGCAGGCCATCCAGCCCATGCCTGGCCAGCCAGGGCTGCAGCTTGCCATCGACCTTCAGCTTTTCCTGCAGCGCCTTGAGAGCTTCCAGGCGTGCCGACAGGTCGGCCTGGCGCGCGGCCTCGTGGTTCACGGTCTGCTGGCGCTGGCGCCGCTCTTCGTCCAGTTGCGGCACGCTGTCCTGCAGTTCCTCCTGGCGCGCGGCGGTCAGTTCGGCGCCCTCCTCGGCCTCTTGCAGTTGCTGGCGCAGATTCGCCAGGCGCGCCTCGTCGGGCGCGGCCAGGGCGTTCCTGTCGCTGCGCAGGCGTTCATGGCGCACGTCCAACTGGCGGCTTTGCTCGCCCAGGCTGCGCTGCTCGGCAGCCAGCACCTGGATTTGCTGCTGTATCTGCACCACGGCGCTGCGCTGCTGTTCGCTGCGCTGCTGGGCCTGGCGCAGGGCGTCTTCCAGATCCGGCAGCTGCATGGCCTGTTCTTCGACCTGGGCTGCCAGCAGCTCGGCCTGTTCCTCGGCGTTCTCGCCCGCGCCGGCCAGGTGCTCGGCCTCGGCCTCGGCCTCTTCCTTGCGCGCCGACCATTGCTGGATCTGCTCGGCCAGCTGCAGCAGGCGCTGCTCCACGCGCTGGCGGCCCTCGACCACGTAGCGGATCTCGGCCTCCAGCTTGCCGACCTCGGCCGTGGCCTCGT
>JAGPIX010000096.1 GCA_018054745.1 Alicycliphilus sp. | reverse complement strand
GCCGTGCCCACCTGCTGCAGCACGCCCTGGTCCAGCACGGCCATGCGGTCGGCGGTGGTCATGGCCTCTTCCTGGTCGTGGGTGACGAAGATGGTGGTCAGGCCCAGCTGGCGCTGCAGGTTCTTCAGTTCCTCGCGCATCTGCACGCGCAGCTGCTTGTCCAGGTTGGACAGGGGCTCGTCGAGTAGCAGCAGCTTGGGTTCAATGACCACCGTGCGCGCCAGCGCCACGCGCTGCTGCTGGCCGCCCGACAGCTGACCGGGGCGGCGCTGGCCGTAGTCCTGCAGGCCGACCAGCTCCAGCGCCGCGCCCACCTTGCGGCGAATCGCATCACGGCTCTCGCGCCGCTCCACCAGGCCGAAGGCCACGTTGTCCCACACCGTCATGTGCGGCCACAGCGCGTAGTTCTGGAACACCATGCCCACGCCGCGCAAATGCGGCGGCACGCCGGAGATGTCCTGGCCGTCGATCAAGAGCTCGCCGCTCTGGTGCTGGTTGAAGCCCGCGATCAGGCGCAACAGCGTGGACTTGCCCGAGCCCGAGGGGCCGAGCAGCGCAAAAAACTCGCCCGGCTCTATCTTCAAATTGACATCGCGCAGCACCGGCGTGGCGCCGTAGGACAGGCTGATATGGCGGCACTCAAGGGAGGCTTGGTTCATGGTCAGGCCTTGGCAGAAGAAGCGACCGTGGCGCGCGAGCGCTCCACGAAACGGTGCGAGAAATACGTGCCCAGGCCCACGACGAGCACGGCCAGCACGCCCAAAGCAGCGCCCGGCCCGCGCCCGGCAATGCTTTGCATGTAGAGGTATATCCCTAAGCTCATCGGCGCCTGGCTTTCGGTCGAGACCAGCACCAGCGTGGCCGACAGCTCCACCGCCGCCGTGATGAAGCTGGTGACGAAACCCGCCAGAATGCCGCCGGCCATCAGCGGCACCGTCACGCGCCGTATGGTGGACAGGCGCGACGCGCCCACGCTTTGCGCCGCCTCCTCCAGCGACACATGCACCTGCTGCAACGCCGCCATGCACGAGCGCAGCGCATAAGGCAGGCGCCGCACGGCGTAGGCCAGCATGATCAGCACCCAGGTCTGAACGACGAGCTGATCGCTGCCCGGCAGCGTCACGCCCTTGAACAGCCGCAGATAGCCAATCGCCAGCACCAGACCGGGAATGGCCAGCGCGGCCGAGGCCAGCCAGTCCAGCCACTGGCGCGCCGGCAACCGCGTGCGCAGAATCAGGTAGGCGATGGCCGTGCCTATGACCACGTCCAGCCCGGCGGCCAGCACGCAGTACAGCAGGGTGTTGGCCATCATGCCGCGCGCGTCGCTGAACACGGTGGCGTAGTGCGCCAGCGTGTAGCTGTCGGGCAGCACCGAGAAGCTCCACACCTGGGCCAGCGACATCAGCAGAATGCCCACATGCGGCGCCAGCACCACGGCCAGCACCAGAGCTATCCAGCCATAGGCCAGCAGCGCCTCCCACTTGGATAACCGCCGCTTTTGCAGCGCGCCGCCGCCCTTTTGCAGCGTGGCGTAGTCCTTGCCCTTCATCACACGCGCGGCCAGCCACAGCGCCAGGATGGAGAACACGATCATGATCACGCTGATCACATAGCCCAGCGGGTCGTCCACCCCCACCGAGGTGATGCGCAGATAGGCCTGCGGCGCCAGCATGTTGGTCACGCCCATCACCAGGGGCGTGCCCAGGTCGTCGAACACCTTGACGAAGACCAGCGCCGCGCCGGCCAGGTAGCCCGGCATGGCGAGCGGAAAGATCACGCGCCGAAAGAGCCGCCAGCCGCGCGCACCCAGGTTCAAAGCCGACTCCTCCATGGCGCCGTCGATGTTGCGCATGGCGGCCACCAGGTTCAGCAGGATGAAGGGGAAGTAGTGGATGCTCTCGACGAAGGTCACGCCCACCAGGCCATCCATGATGGGGATGGTGATGTCGAACCAGTCATTGAGAAGCAGGTTGACCGAGCCGCTGCGGCCAAAGATCAGCTGCAACGCCACCGCGCCGACGAAAGGCGGCATGATCAGCGGCAGCACGCCCAGTGTCTGTATCAACAGCGCACCGCGGAACTCGAAGCGCACCGTCAGGTAGGCCAGCGGCAGCGCGATGACGCTGGCAAAAAAGGTGCTGGCCAGTGCCACCCACAGGCTGTTGAAGAAGGACTCGCGAAACACCAGCTGGTCGAAAAAATTGCCAAAATGGCCCACGGTCAGCGCGCCGGTGTCGGTGACGAAAGCGGTGTAGATCACCGTGCCCACGGGCAGGATCAGAAACACCAGCAAGAAGGCCAGGATCAGCGCAAAGGCGATCCAGGGCCCCAGGCCGGCAGATGCGCGCGGCGCACGCGCGGCGGTCGATAGGTGAGCAACGGGCATGGCGTTCGATCACACCCGCCGCCCAGAGCGGCAGATGTGGCGGTCTTGAATAATGGATTTATCGGGCCAGGCCGCGCGCTTCGTCCGCCAGCTGCTTGGCACGCACATAGTTGGCGCGCGCCTTCTCCGACCACAGCTGCTCCATGCCCGTCAGCTCCTTGGCCACGGCCACGTCGCGCCGGCTCTTGCGAAACAGCTCCAGGAACTCGGGGTTCTTCACGTTATCCGCGCCCACCAGCGGCGTATAGGCCAGGCTGCGCGCCTGCGCTAGTAGCTCGCTGCCCCGGGCGTTAGGCCTGGCCTTGAGCGCGGCCGCGGCCTCGTGGATGGACTTGGTCGCGGCCTGCAGCTCCTTGAGGCGGAAGGTCACCATCTGGTCGAACAGGCTGATGACCACGGGGTAGCGCTGGCCCGACAGCTCGGTGTTGAACTGCACCTTGGCGCGCTTGGCGATGTCCTGCGGCACGGGGTAGCCTGCGGGGGCCTTGAGCATGGAGTACGGCAGTATCGGCAGGCGGCCGATCTTGGGGTCGAACAGAATCTGCTGGCCCGCCGCCGACATGGTGTAGGCCATGAACTGCTTGGCCTCGGCCGCGTTCTTGGCGCCGGCGACCAGGGCGATATTGGCCGGCACCACGGCCGTCATGCTGGGGTAGGTGAAGTCCACCGGATAGCCCGAGTACTTGCCCGCCAGCGCCAGGAAGTCGATCACGATGCCTATGCCGTACTGGCCGTTGTTCACGCCGTCGGGCACGGCAAAGCTGCGGTCGGTGACGGCGGCGGCGTTGCCCATGATCTGCAAGAGCTGCGACCAGCCCTTGTCCCAGCCCTCGCCCTGCAAAATGGTCTCCACCGTGAGCTGCGTCGTGCCCGAGCGCGAGGGCGACGAGATGGCGACATGGCCGAAGTACTCGGGCCGCGTCAGGTCGCTCCACTCCCTGGGCGCCGCCAGCTTGTGCGCCTTGATGTAGCGCGTGTTCCACGAGATGCCGTAGCCCGCCAGCGCCTGGCCGTAGTACATGCCCTTGGGGTCGTTGAGCGGGTAGTTGCCTATCTTCTCCGGCGCGCTTTTGTTGACCACCTCGGGCGCCTTTTGCAGCAGCTGGTAGCTGGCCAGCACCTCGAAGGCGTCGGGTGCGCTGGCCCACATCACGTCGGGGCGCTGGCCCTCGGGCAGCTCGCGGATGTAGGCCACGGCGGCCGTGGTGTTCTTGTTCAGGATCTCGATCTTGATGCCCGGGTGGGCGGCCTCGAAGGCCTTCTGGTAGGCCGTGGTCAGCTCCTTGGGGAAGGACGTGATCACCGTCACCTGGCCCGCAATGGCCGGTAGCGCCAGCCCACAAAAACCTGCCGCCAATGCCGCTGCCACAATGCTGCGCTGCATGTCTGCCTCCTTATCGTGATGGATGTGCCGGCACTGTATAACCCGGGCGGCGCGCCTGCCTATCATGGTTTGCGCGGCAACCCTCCCGCCCTGCAAACCCGGCCACGCAAGCACCGACCAGCCCACACCGCCCAGCCCACACCGCCCAGCTCATGTACCAAGCTCTACGCCCCAGCCGCAGCGACAGCGTGCGCATCCGCACGCTGAACTACCACGTACGCACCTGGGGCGCGCCGCAGCCGGGCACGGCGCCGCTGCTGCTGCTGCATGGCTGGATGGATGTGGGCGCGTCCTGGCAGTTCGTGGTCGATGCCTTCGGCGAGGCCTTTGCCGCCGGGCGCCTCATCATCGCCCCCGACTGGCGCGGCTTTGGCGGCTCGCGCCTGCCCGCGCCCTGCGACGGCCACCATTTCGTGGACTATCTTGCGGATCTGGATCAGCTGCTGGACCACTATGCGGGCGCGCAGCCGGTGGACCTGGTGGGCCACAGCATGGGCGGCAACGTGGCCATGATGTATGCCGGCGCGCGGCCGGCGCGCATACGCCGACTGGTGAACCTGGAGGGCTTTGGCATGGCCCCCTCCAACCCCGCCCAGGCCCCCGGGCGCTATGCGCAGTGGATGGACGAGATTCGGCAATGGGAGCGCGGCGAGATGGACCTGAAACCCTACGACAGCGCCGACGGCGTGGCCCTGCGCCTGATGAAGACCAACCCGCGTCTGGCCAGCGACAAGGCCTGCTGGCTGGCGCGCCACTGGGCCGGCGCGGACGCGCAGGGGCGCTGGCATATCCTGGGCGACGCGGCGCACAAGATCGTCAACCCGCACCTGTACCGCGTGGACGAGGCTCTGGCGCTGTACGCGGCCATCACCGCCCCCGTGCTCTCGGTGCATGCCAGCGACGACAGCCTGGGCCGCTGGTGGAAGGGGCGCTACACCCTGCAGGACTACCACCAGCGCCTGGCCCATGTGGCCGACAGCCGCAGCGCGCTGGTGCAGGACGCCGGCCATATGCTGCACCACGACCAGCCCCAGGCCGTGGCGGCGCTGATCGAGGATTTTCTGGCAGACAAGATGCCTGCCTGACAATGCCGCCTCGGGCTGCGCCGAGGCGGCCAAAAAATTAAGCAAAACAGCCGGTTTGCGCTCACCCAACAAGCGCATACAGCTACTATTTTTGAAGCAAACAGAAAGCAAACACCCATGAACGACAAGCAGCCAGCCATACGCATCGCCATCGTCGGCCACGGCAACCTGGGCCGTGGCGTGGAGTCGGCCATCGCCAACAACCCCGACATGACCATTGCCGGCATCTACACGCGCCGCGACCCGGCGCAGCTCCAGCCCCTGACCGCGGGCGTGTCCGTGTACCCCATGGACGCGCTGGCCGGCCACAAGGACAGGATCGACGTGCTCATCCTCTGCGGTGGCTCCAAGGACGACCTGCCGCGCCAAAGCCCGGAGCTGGCGGCGCAGTTCAACCTGGTGGACAGCTTTGACACCCATGCGCGCATCCCCGCGCATTTCGCCGCCGTCGACGCCGCCGCGCAGGCGGGCAAGACCACGGCGCTGATCTCGGCCGGCTGGGACCCGGGCATGTTCTCCATCAACCGCGTGCTGGGCGAGGCCCTGCTGCCCGACGGCGCCACCTACACCTTCTGGGGCAAGGGCCTGAGCCAGGGGCATTCCGACGCCATCCGCCGCGTCAGCGGCGTGGCCGGTGGCGTGCAATACACCATCCCCGTGCCCGAGGCCGTGGACCAGGTGCGCAGCGGCGTGCGCCCGCAGCTGACCACGCGCGAGAAGCACCGGCGCGACTGCTTCGTGGTGCTGGCCCCGGGGGCGGACGCCGAGGCCGTACGCCAGGCCATCGTCACCATGCCACACTACTTTGACGAGTACGACACCACGGTGCAGTTCATCAGCGCCGAGCAGCTGGCGCGCGAGCATGGCGCGATGCCGCACGGCGGCTTCGTGATCCGCAGCGGCAACACCTCGGCCGCCAACAAGCAGGTCATCGAATACCGGCTGCAGCTCGATAGCAACCCCGAATTCACCTCCAGCGTGCTGGTGGCCTACGCACGCGCCGTGCACCGCATGGCCCAGGCCGGGCAGTTCGGCTGCAAGACGGTGTTCGACGTGGCCCCCGGCCTGCTGTCGCCGCAAAGCCCGGCCGAGCTGCGCGAGCGGCTGCTGTAAACCCAGACAATATCAGTCAAAAATGGCTCTGGCGCTTGTACATCAAGCGTCATTAGCTCTTTTTTTGATAGTTACAGCAAACCATACCCCGCCCCTGCGTGGCGCCAAGTCCGGCAGCCACGGGCGCCATCACGCGTCATGAGAAAATCGCGGGTTATCACCAAAGAAACACACAGGACACCCGCACCATGGAAGCAGAACACATCAACCAGATTGGCAACACCCTCGAAGACCTGAGCGCTCGCACGGCCGAGCTACGGAGGTATCTTTGACTACGATGCCAAGTACGAACGCCTGCGCACGGTAAACGCCTCGCTGGAAGACCCGGCCTGCTGGAACGACCCGAAGAAGGCCCAGGAACTGGGCAAGGAAAAGAAGTCCCTCGACGCCGTGGTGCTGACGCTGCAAAAGCTGACGGCCGAGCTGGCCGACAACCGCGAGCTCTACGAGATGAGCTACGAGGAAGACGACGAAGCCGGGCTGCTCACCATAGAGGCCGAGACCGCCAAGCTGCTGCCGCTGATCGAGGAGCTGGAGTTCCGCCGCATGTTCGGGCGCGAGGCCGACCCGCTCAATTGCTACATCGACATCCAGGCCGGCGCCGGCGGCACCGAGGCCTGCGACTGGGCCAGCATGCTGCTGCGCCAGTACCTGAAGTACGCCGAGAGGAAGGGCTTCAAGGCCACGGTCGACGAGGAAACCCCGGGCGACGTGGCCGGCATCAAGAGCGCCACCATCCACATCGAGGGCGACTACGCCTATGGCCTGCTGCGCACCGAGACCGGCGTGCACCGCCTGGTGCGCAAATCGCCGTTCGACAGCTCGGGCGGGCGCCACACCTCGTTTGCCAGCCTGTTTGTCTATCCCGAGATCGACGACTCGATTGAGATCGACATCAACCCCGCCGACGTGCGCACCGACACCTATCGCGCCAGCGGCGCCGGCGGCCAGCACATCAACAAGACGGATTCGGCCGTGCGCCTGACGCACATGCCCACCGGCATCGTCGTGCAGTGCCAGGACGGACGCAGCCAGCACAGCAACCGCGACGTGGCCTGGCAGCGCCTGCGCTCCAAGCTCTATGAGCTGGAGATGCAAAAGCGCATGGAAGCGCAGCAGGCCCTGGAGGAGACCAAGACCGACGTCGGCTGGGGCCACCAGATCCGCAGCTATGTGCTGGACAACAGCCGCATCAAGGATTTGCGCACCAACGTCGAAATATCGGCCACGCAAAAGGTGCTCGATGGCGACCTGGATGCGTTCATCGAGGCCTCGCTCAAGCAGGGCCTGTAAAAAAGAAGGACTAGCACGATGAAAGAAGGACAAGCCAAGGCCATTGAGCGCCTGGACTACGCCCCGCCGGCGTTCTGGATCGACAGCGTGGATCTCACGTTCGACCTGGACCCGGCCAAGACCCGCGTCCTGAACAAGATGCAGGTGCGCCGCAACAGCGCCGCCGCGCCCCAGGCCCTGCGCCTGCTGGGCCAGGAGCTGAACCTGGCGCGCGTGCTGGTCAATGGCGCGGGGACCTCGTTCAAGATCGAGGGCGACGAACTGGTGCTGGAGAACCTGCCGGAGGGCGACGCGCCCTTCGCGCTGGAGATCTTCACCACCTGCGCGCCCGCCAAGAACACGCAGCTGTCGGGCCTGTACGTGAGCCAGGGCACCTTCTTCACGCAGTGCGAGGCCGAGGGCTTTCGGCGCATCACCTACTTCCTGGATCGTCCCGACGTCATGGCCAGCTACCAGGTGCTGCTGCGCGCGAGCAAGGCCGACTATCCGGTGCTGCTCTCCAACGGCAACCTGGTGGAGTCCGGCGAACTCGACGACGGCCGCCACTTCGCCCGCTGGCAAGACCCGCACAAAAAGCCCAGCTATTTGTTCGCCCTGGTGGCCGGCAAGCTGGTGGCGCGCGAGCAGCAGATCACCAGCCGCGCCGGCAACAAGCACCTGCTGCAGGTCTGGGTGCGCCCGGGCGACCTGGGCAAGACCGAGCACGCCATGAACTCGCTGATGGCGTCCATCGCCTGGGACGAGGCGCGCTTTGGCCTCACGCTGGATCTGGAGCGCTTCATGATCGTCGCCACCAGCGACTTCAACATGGGCGCCATGGAGAACAAGGGCCTGAACATCTTCAACACCAAGTACGTGCTGGCCAGCGAGGCCACGGCCACCGACACCGACTTCGCCAATATCGAATCCGTCGTCGGCCACGAGTACTTCCACAACTGGACGGGCAACCGCGTCACCTGCCGCGACTGGTTCCAGCTCTCGCTGAAAGAGGGCCTGACGGTGTTCCGCGACCAGGAGTTCAGCCAGGACATGGCGGGCAGCCCGTCGGCGCGCGCCGTCAAACGCATCGAGGACGTACGCGTGCTGCGCACCGCGCAGTTCCCCGAGGACGCCGGCCCCATGGCCCACCCGGTGCGCCCCGACAGCTACGTCGAGATCAACAACTTCTACACCGTCACCATCTACGAAAAGGGTGCCGAGGTCGTGCGCATGCAGCACCGCCTGGTGGGCCGCGAAGGCTTTGCCCGCGGCATGAAGCTGTACTTTGAGCGCCACGACGGCCAGGCCGTCACCTGCGACGACTTTGCCCAGGCGATTGCCGACGCCAACCCGGCCAGCCCGCTGGCCCTGCACCTGGAGCAGTTCAAGCGCTGGTACAGCCAGGCCGGCACGCCCCATGTCAAGGCCGTGGGCCAGTACGACGCCGACGCCGGCCGCTACACCCTGACCCTGTCGCAAAGCTGCGCCGCCACACCGGGCCAGCCGAACAAGCTGCCCTTCGTCATTCCCGTGGCACTGGGCCTGCTGGACGCGCAGGGCAACGCCCTGCCCCTGCAACTCGATGGCGAGGCCACGGCAGGCAGCACCGAACGCACCGTGGTGCTGACCGAGGAGAGCCTGACGCTGGGCTTCGTCAACGTCACCAGCCAGCCCGTGCCCTCGCTGTTACGCGGTTTCAGCGCCCCGGTGGTGCTGGACTATGACTACAGCGACACCGAACTGCTGACCCTGCTGGCGCATGACGGCGACGCCTTCAACCGCTGGGAGGCCGGCCAGCGCCTGATGCTGCGTATTGCTATCAATGCAATAGCTGACAGCACAATAACAGAGGGCGCAAACGGCCAAATAGACCAAAACCTTTTGCCCGACGCCCTGGTGCAGGCCATGCGCGCCGTGCTGCGCCACCCGCAGCTGGACGCGGCCTTCAAGGAGCTGGTGCTGACCCTGCCCTCCGAGAGCTACATCGCCGAGCAGCTGACGCAAGTCGATCCGCAGCGCGTGCATGCCGTGCGCGAGGCCCTGCGCCTGCAGCTGGCGCTGTCCCTGCAGGCCGACTGGGCCTGGGCCTGGGACGAGCACCAGGCCAGCGGCGCCTACCGCCCCGACGCCACCAGCAGCGGCCGGCGCGCCCTGGCCGGCCTGGCCCTGGCCATGCTGTGCCTGGCCGCGCGCGCCACGGGCGACGAGGTGTGGCCCGGCAAGACCTACCAGCGCTTCAAGATTGCTGCCAACATGACCGACCGCTTCAACGCGCTGTCGGCCCTGGTGATGAGCGGCCACGAGCTGGCCCAGCCGGCGCTGGCGCGCTTTCATGCACTGTTCAAAGACGACGCCCTGGTGCTGGACAAATGGTTTGCCCTGCAGGCCGGCAGCACCGACCGCGGCGGCAACGTGCTGCCCGCCGTCAAGGCTTTGCTGAAGCATCCCGACTTCCACATCAAGAACCCGAACCGCGCGCGCAGCGTGATCTTTAGCTACTGCAGCGCCAACCCCGGTGCCTTCCACCGGCGCGACGCCGCCGGCTACGTCTTCTGGGCCGAGCGCGTGCTGGAGCTGGACGCCCTC
This sequence comes from Alicycliphilus sp., assembly GCA_018054745.1. GTDB lineage: Bacteria > Pseudomonadota > Gammaproteobacteria > Burkholderiales > Burkholderiaceae_C > Alicycliphilus > Alicycliphilus limosus. Next base: position 1,631 of record JAGPIX010000096.1, on the reverse strand, counting down.
AACCCCCAGGTCGCGGCCCGCCTGGCGCGCGCACTCGATCGCTGGAGCAAGCTGGCCGAGCCCTACCGCACGGCCGCACGCGAGGCCATCGCCCGCGTCGCCGCCAAGGCGGACCTGTCCAACGATGTGCGTGAAGTCGTCACGCGCGCTCTCGCCGATTGATTGAAAAGGAAAAGGACCCACCCATGACCGAACGCATCAGCCTGACCCGCTACCTCGTCGAACAACAGCGCGTCGATGGCCGCATCCCGCCCCAGCTGCGCCTGCTGCTGGAAGTGGTGGCGCGCGCCTGCAAACGCATCTCACAGGCCGTCAACAAGGGCGAACTGGGCGACGTGATGGGCACCGCCGGCAGCCAGAACGTGCAGGGCGAGGTGCAGAAGAAGCTGGACATCATCGCCAACGAAACCCTGATCGAGGCCAACGAATGGGGCGGCCACCTGGCGGCCATGGCCAGCGAGGAGATGGAGGGCATCTACGTCGTGCCCAACCGCTATCCGCAGGGCGAATACCTGCTGATGTTCGACCCGCTCGATGGTTCGTCCAACATCGACGTCAACGTCAGCATCGGCACCATCTTCAGCGTGCTGAAGAAGCCCGAGGGCCACCCCGGCGTGCACGACAACGACTTCCTGCAGCCCGGCACCTGCCAGGTGGCGGCCGGCTACTGCATCTACGGCCCGCAGACCACCCTGGTGCTGACCGTTGGCGACGGCGTCGCCATGTTCACGCTGGACCGCGAACAGGGCTCCTTCGTGCTCATCCGCGAGAACGTGCGCATCCCCGAGGACACCGAGGAATTCGCCATCAACATGAGCAACATGCGCCACTGGGACGAACCGGTGAAGCGCTACATCGACGAATGCCTGGCCGGCAAGGAAGGCCCGCGCGAGAAGGACTTCAACATGCGCTGGGTGGCCAGCATGGTGGCCGACGTGCACCGCATCCTGAGCCGCGGTGGCATCTTCATGTACCCCTGGGACAAGCGCGAACCCAACAAGCCCGGCAAGCTGCGCCTGATGTACGAGGCCAACCCCATGGGCTGGCTGGTGGAGCAGGCCGGCGGCGCCGCCACCAACGGCAAACAGCGCATCCTGGACATCAAGCCCACGCAGCTGCACGAGCGCGTGAGCGTGATCCTGGGCTCCAAGAACGAAGTTGAACGCGTAACCAGCTACCACAACAGTATATAATCGCGGTCTTTAGCCGGTGTAGCTCAGTCGGTAGAGCAGCTCATTCGTAATGAGAAGGTCGCGTGTTCGATTCATGTCTCCGGCACCAAATGAAAGGCCCTGATTCGCAAGAATCAGGGCCTTTTTGCTTTGCTGCCTGCCTTCAGAAATCCAGCGGCTCACCATCGTCCATGGGCTGCTGCCGCGTCTTTGGAGCGGCGCTTTGCTGCATGGCACGGCGTTTGTGGGTGACGTGGTAGGCGGTCAGCACGCGCGCGACCACCATGTCCAGCGCCGGGCGGTGCTGGCCATCGCGATCGGTCCAAACCTTCGGGGTGATGCTGCCGGCCACGGCCAGGCTGTCCCCGGCAACCAGCGCCAGCAGCGCTTCCACCGACGCCTCGTCGAAGGCAATGCAGTTGACGAACAGGCTTTGGCCGTCGCCACCGGCGGCCGTCA
>JAGPIX010000095.1 GCA_018054745.1 Alicycliphilus sp. | reverse complement strand
GCCGTCATGCTGGGGTAGTTCAGGCGGCCTTCCTGGATGAACATCTTGGCGTACTCGCCGTCCTGGATGCGCTTCAAGGCATTGCGCATGGCCACGCGCGACTGCTCGTTGATCACCTCGGGGCCGGTCACGTACTCGCCGTACTCGGCGTTGTTGCTGATCGAGTAGTTCATGTTGGCAATGCCGCCTTCGTAGATCAGATCGACGATGAGCTTGAGCTCGTGCAGGCACTCGAAGTAGGCCATTTCGGGAGCGTAGCCGGCTTCGGTCAGCGTCTCGTAGCCCATCTTGATCAGCTCGACGGCGCCGCCGCACAGCACGGCCTGCTCGCCGAACAGGTCGGTCTCGGTCTCTTCGCGGAAGTTGGTCTCGATGATGCCGGCCTTGCCGCCGCCATTGGCCATGGCGTAGGACAGGGCCAGGTCACGCGCCTTGCCCGACTTGTCCTGGTGCACCGCCACCAGGTGGGGCACGCCGCCGCCCTGGGTGTAGGTGTTGCGCACGGTGTGACCGGGGGCCTTGGGCGCCACCATCCACACGTCCAGATCGGCGCGCGGCACGACCTGGTTGTAGTGCACGTTGAAGCCATGGGCAAAGGCGAGCGACGCACCCTGCTTGATGTTGGGCTCGACGTTGTTCTTGTACACCTCGGCAATCTGCTCGTCGGGCAGCAGGATCATGACCACGTCGGCGGCCTTCACGGCGTCGTTCACTTCCAGCACGTTCAGGCCGGCCTTGCCGACCTTGTCCCAGCTGGCGCCGCCCTTGCGCAGGCCGACCACGACCTTCACGCCGCTGTCGTTCAGGTTTTGCGCGTGGGCGTGGCCCTGGCTGCCGTAGCCGATGATGGCCACGGTCTTGCCCTTGATCAGGCTCAGGTCACAGTCTTTGTCGTAGAAAACTTTCATGTTGGCTCCGGTTGAGGTTCTGTTCAAAAAAAGAAAACGGTGGATTGTCTTACACGCGCAGAATGCGCTCGCCACGGCCAATGCCGCTGGCACCCGTGCGCACGGTCTCCAGGATGGCCGTGCGGTCTATGGCCTGCAAAAAGGCGTCGTTCTTGGACTGGTCGCCGGTGAGTTCGACGGTGTAGCTCTTGTCGGTCACGTCGATGATGCGGCCGCGGAAGATGTCGGCCATGCGCTTCATCTCCTCGCGCTCCTTGCCCACGGCGCGCACCTTGACCATCATCAGCTCGCGCTCGGTGTACGCCCCCTCGGTCAGGTCCACCACCTTGACCACCTCGATGAGGCGGTTCAGATGCTTGGTGATCTGCTCGATCACGTCGTCCGAGCCCGTGGTCTGTATGGTCATGCGCGACAGCGAAGCGTCTTCCGTCGGTGCGACGGTGAGCGACTCGATGTTGTAGCCACGCGCGGAAAAAAGCGCCACCACGCGCGACAGGGCGCCGGCTTCGTTCTCTATCAGAACGGCAATGATGTGTTTCATGAAATGTGCTTCCTCTTTTTGCGACAACAGCACGATCAAAAAAATGGTCGCAGAAAACTGTCGTTTTTCGCTGCCCTCCCCTGGCGCCGGTAAGCGCCAGGCTTGGCAGGCAATAGATTCGTCAAATAATGCTATTCAATGAATAGCTGCTTGCGCTTATAGGATAAGCGCTGGGTGCCGATTTGCCTTAAAGATCTTCCGACCCCAGCAGCATCTCGGTAATGCCCTTGCCCGCGCGCACCATGGGGAACACGTTCTCGGAAGGGTCGGTACGGAAGTCCAGGAACACCGTGCGATCCTTGAGCTTGCGCGCCTCGCGCAGCGCCGGCTCCACGTCCTGCGGGCGCTCGATGAGCAGGCCCACATGGCCATAGGACTCGGCCAGCTTCACGAAGTTGGGCAGCGCGTCCATGTAGCTGTGGCTGTAGCGGCCCGAGTACTCGATCTCCTGCCACTGGCGCACCATGCCCAGGTAGCGGTTGTTCAGCGAGACGATCTTGATCGGCGTGTTGTACTGCAGGCAGGTGGACAGCTCCTGGATGTTCATCTGCACCGAGCCCTCGCCGGTAATGCAGAACACCTCGGCCTGCGGCTTGGCCAGCTTGATGCCCATGGCGTAGGGAATGCCCACGCCCATGGTGCCCAGGCCGCCGGAGTTGATCCAGCGGCGCGGCTCATCGAACTTGTAGAACTGCGCGGCCCACATCTGGTGCTGGCCCACGTCCGAGGTGATGTAGGCCTCCACATCCCGCGTCATGTTCCACAGCGTCTCCACCACATACTGCGGCTTGATGACCTCGGTGTTGCCCCGGTCGTACTTCAGGCAGTCGCGGCCGCGCCAGGACTCGATCTGATCCCACCAGGCGGCCAGGGCGCCAGCATCGGCGCGGGTGGTGGTCTCGCGGATCATGGCGATCAGCTCGGCCAGCACCTCCTTGACGTCGCCGACGATGGGGATGTCCACCTTCACGCGCTTGGAGATGCTCGACGGATCAATGTCGATATGGATGATCTTGCGGTCGTTCTGCGCGAAATGCTTGGGGTTGCCGATGACGCGATCGTCAAAACGCGCGCCCACGGCCAGCAGCACGTCGCAGTTCTGCATGGTGTTGTTGGCCTCTATCGTGCCGTGCATGCCCAGCATGCCGACGAAGCGCCTGTCGGTGGCCGGAAAGGCGCCCAGGCCCATCAGCGTGTTCGTGACCGGGTAGCCCAGCATGTCCACCAGGGTGCGCAGTTCTTGCGTGGCATTGCCCAGCAGCACGCCGCCGCCGGTGTAGATGTAGGGACGCTTGGCCGTCAGCAACAGCTGCAGTGCCTTGCGGATCTGGCCCGCATGGCCCTTCTTGACCGGGTTGTACGAGCGCATTTCCACGCTCTTGGGGTAACCGTTGTAGGGCGCCTTCTTGAAGGAAACATCCTTCGGGATGTCCACCACCACCGGGCCGGGCCGGCCGGTACGCGCGATGTGGAAGGCCTTTTTCATCGTCAGCGCCAGGTCGCGCACATCCTTGACCAGGAAGTTGTGCTTGACGATGGGGCGCGTGATGCCCACGGTGTCGCATTCCTGGAAGGCGTCCAGCCCGATCGCGGGCGTGGGCACCTGGCCGGTGATGATGACCATGGGAATCGAGTCCATGTAGGCCGTGGCGATGCCGGTGACGGCATTCGTCACCCCGGGGCCAGACGTGACCAGCGCCACCCCCACGTCGCCGGTGGCACGGGCGTAGCCGTCGGCCGCATGCACGGCCGCCTGCTCATGGCGCACCAGCACATGCTGCATGGTTTCCTGCTTGTACAGGGCGTCGTAGATGTGGAGCACGGCGCCACCGGGGTAACCCCAGATGTACTGCACGTTCTCTGCCTGCAGGGCCTTGACGAGGATTTCGGCACCCATGAGCTCCTGGGAGCCCGATGCCTGCGATGCTGCTGCTGCCGAGGTCAGCTCGGCCTTGGAGATTTCCATGATCAACCTTTGCGAATTTCTCTAACGAAAAACCTTGGGTGCCCCTTGTACGCACTCTTATGGAGCCGACTTGGGACTTGAGGCCTCAGCCATGAGCGAGAGGAGTGAACGCCGAACCGAGACCCGTTTGCCTTTTTGATTTGCAGCGCAGATTATTGCACTGCACACAAGGTCTGGCGCGTCATGCCACAAAAAAACATGCACGCAATGCGATAATTGCCCGCTTATCGACGAGCCCAGTGCCCGCCCGACCGTCACAGCAGGCCCTTCGCGGGTCTTTTGCCTTTTGGCCACCGAACAAGAGCTATCCGACTTCCTCAAGAGCGTGGACAAGCGTGCCTTCAAGCGCACGCTGTACCACGTTCGCAACGAGGAAGCGGCCCTGGACATCGTCCAGGACAGCATGCTCAAGCTGGCCGAACATTACGGCGACAAACCGCCGGGCGAACTGCCCATGTTGTTCCAGCGCATTCTGACCAACTGCACGCTGGACTGGTTCCGCCGGCAAAAGACGCGCAATGCCCTGTTCTCCAGCCTGAGCGACTTTGAAGGCCCGGGCGAGGACGGCGCGGATTTCGATTTCCTTGAGGTGCATGCGGGCGTCCCCGAAGGCGAGACCGCGCAAAGCGCCGAGGACAGCCTGCGGCGCGCCCAGGTCCTGCGTGCCATCGAAACCGAGATACAACTGTTGCCCGCACGTCAACGTGAAGCGTTTTTGATGCGTTACTGGGAGGAAATGGATGTCGCAGAAACAGCCGCCGCCATGGGCTGCTCGGAAGGCAGCGTCAAGACACATTGTTTTCGCGCCGTGCAAACCCTCAGCAAGGCACTGAAGGCCAAAGGAATCGTGCTATGAACCGCACCACAGAACCCAGCATGCAAGCCAATCAGGCTGCCGACGCCTACGCGCGGCGCCTGACGGCACGCCTGACACACGGCAATGCCGACCTGCCCTACGACATCACCGAGCGCCTGCGCGCCGCGCGCATGCAGGCCCTGGCCCAGCGCAAGCGGCCTGCCATTCAAACGGTGCAGCAGACCGAATCCGCGACGCAGATTCTTGTCCATGGCGCCAGCGCCTCGCTCGGTGGCTGGGGGCGCGAGGGTGGCAACTGGTGGCGCGCAGTGATGTCCGCCGTCCCTTTGGCGGCCCTGGTCATTGGCCTGTTTGTAGTGAATATGGAGCAGGATGATGCCGTTGCCAGCGAGATTGCCGAAGTGGACGCCGCGTTGCTGACGGGCGACCTGCCCCCCTCCGCCTACGCCGATCCGGGTTTTGTGCAATTTCTGAAGTCATCGCACCAGACCCCGTAATCCGCCGACCCGCAAACCCAGCGCCTGCATGCACCTAGCTCCTCCCCGTACCCCCGCCCACAGACTGCCAGCATTCGTGCTGGCTTTTGTGTTGCTGGGCGTGCTGGCCGCCGGCGGCTGGTGGATGACGGCCTATACCCGTATTGCGCCCAGTACCCCTATGCCTGCGCAGGCTCTGAGTGGCGGAAAGTTTGGCGAGATGCGGTTTGCCCCGCAACCCGAGGTCGGCCCGCCCTGGTCCACCCTGACCACGCGCCAGAAGGAGGCTCTGTATCCGCTGGCCAATCGCTGGTCCCTGCTCAGCGAGTTGCAAAAACGCAACTGGTTGAATCTGGCAGCCGGATTTCATGCTCTCACCCCAGAGGAGCAGGAAAAGATGCTGGAGCGCATCACCGACTGGGCCAGTCTGAGCGCCCAACAACGCAGCCAGGCACGCCTGAACTACGCCGCCGCGGCCAAGCTGCCCACCGACGACAGGCGCGCCCAGTGGGAGGCCTACCAGGCGCTGAGCGCCGAGGAAAAGAAACGGCTGGCCGCCAGGGCCGCACCCAGGCCGCGTGGAGCAGCCACGGCCATCCACCCGGTGTCGCCCAGGAAACTGGCACGCGTGCCGGCTGCCACAGAGGCCCCGCCGGCCGTGCTCAACCCGCCCAAAATCGTGGCGCCCACGGTTCTGCACCCGGCGCCGATCACCCTGCCGCCGCCGCCCATCGCCGTCGAGACGGCCCCTATCAACACCCCCTCGGCCGTGGCCGCGCCGCTGGCGCCGCTGGAGCCCGCCTCGGGCGCATCCGAGGCCAAGGAAGAGCCGGCGCGTTACTATCCGCCGCTGCATCCTCCGGAATAACCACGCTTGCCGCCCCGCTCCCGCATGTCCACGTCCAGCCCGCCAGGCCCGTCAAAAACCACCACTGGCGCGCCCCCTGCCCCAACATCACCGCCAACCGACGGCATGGCCCCGCCGCTGCACCGGCGCATGGCCTGCTGGCTCTATGAGGGCATGCTCATGTTCGGCGTGGTGTTCATCGCCGGCTACCTGTTCGGCACACTGACACAGACACGCAACGCCCTGGACAACCGCCATGGGCTGCAGGCCTTCCTGTTCATTGTCTTCGGCATCTATTTCGTCTGGTTCTGGTCGCGCGGCCATACCCTGGCCATGAAGACCTGGCATATCCGCGTGGTCGATCGCCAGGGCCGGCTCATCAGCCAAAAGCGCGCCCTGCTGCGCTATATGCTGAGCTGGATCTGGTTCGTGCCGCCCCTGGCGGTGATCGCGCCCTACCACCTCTCGGGCGGCGCATCGGCCGTCATCGTGCTCGGCTGGGTGGCCATCTGGGCATTGCTCAGCCGCCTGCACCCGCAACGCCAGTTCTGGCACGATGCGCTGGCGGGCACGCGCCTGGTGCACCACGAACTGCCGCCGGCGCCACGCAAGAAAAAATAACACGCACCCGCACCGCCATGCCCGATACCCCCGCCCCCCACCCACACAAGCAGCGCACCGGCCTGAACCGCCTGTGGCATGCCACGGGCTATTCGCTGGCCGGGTTGCGCGCGGGCTGGCGCGAAAAGGCCTTCCGCCAAGAGGTCTTACTGGCCGCCGTGCTGTTGCCGCTAGCGTGCTGGCTGGGCCGCGGCTGGGTCGAAACCGCCTTGCTGACGGCCAGCGTGGTGCTGGTACTGATCACCGAGCTGCTCAACTCCGGCATTGAGGCGGCCATAGACCGCATAGGCCCCGAGTTGCACGACCTGTCCAAGCGCGCCAAGGACATGGGCAGTGCCGCCGTGCTGCTCAGCCTGCTGCTGTGCGGCGCTGTCTGGGCTGCGGCGCTTTTCCAAAGGTTTTCCTGATGGCTGATATGGCATTTTCCGTATGCGTCTACCTCGGCTCACGCCAGGGCGACAACCCTTTGTTCACCGAAGCCGCACAGGCCGTGGGCCGCTGGATTGGCCGCCATGGCGGGCAGCTGGTCTATGGCGGTGGGCGTAGCGGCCTGATGGGTACGGTGGCCGAGGCCACGCGCCTGGCCGGCGGACGCGTGGTGGGCATCATCCCGCAGGCGCTGGTGGACAAGGAGTTGGCCAACCAGCTGTGCGACGAACTGCATGTGGTCACGAGCATGCACGAACGCAAGGCCATGATGGCCGAGCGCAGCGACGCCTTCCTGGCCCTGCCCGGTGGCATAGGCACGCTGGAGGAGCTGTTCGAGGTCTGGACCTGGCGCCAGCTGGGTTACCACGACAAGCCCGTGGGCCTGCTGGACACCGACGGCTACTACAGCGGCCTGATGGCCTTCATGCAGCATGCCGTGAAGAACGGCCTGATGAGCGAGTGGCAGATGGGCCTGATTCGCACCGGCACCGAACCCGCCGGGCTGCTCGCTGCCCTGGTGCAGGATGCCGGCCTGAACGCCACCACCATCCCGCTGCGCGACGTGATCTGACGGCGGTGGTTCAGACCGCCGAGTCGTCCAGCTCGCCGGTGCGGATGCGCACCACGCGCTCCACCGCCGTCACAAAGATCTTGCCGTCACCGATCTTGCCGGTGCGCGCCGCGCCCACGATGGCGTCCACGCAGCGATCCACATCCTGGTCGCGCACCACCACTTCGATCTTCACCTTGGGCAGAAAGTCCACCACGTACTCGGCGCCACGGTAGAGCTCGGTATGGCCTTTCTGTCGGCCAAAACCCTTGACCTCGGTCACCGTCAGGCCGGTCACGCCACATTCGGCCAATGCTTCGCGCACCTCCTCCAGCTTGAAGGGCTTGATGACGGCGGTAATCATTTGCATGGTGAAAACTCCTGGATATGAATCGTTGCGGCCCGGACTGCGTCAGGCCCTGAATTTGTTCGTCATCGGATAGCGCCAGTCCTTGCCAAAGCTGCGGCGCGTGACGCGCACGCCCACGGGTGCCTGGCGGCGCTTGTATTCATTGACCTGGATGAGGCGGGTCACGCGCTCCACGTCGGCGTGTGCAAAGCCGGCGCGCACGATGTCTTCGACGGGTTCATCGTTTTCCATGTAGCGCTCGACGATGGCATCCAGCACCTCGTAGGGCGGCAGGTTGTCCTGGTCGGTCTGATCGGGGCGCAGCTCGGCGCTCGGGGGGCGGGTGATGATGCGCTCGGGGATGGGATTGGCGCCCGTGCCATAGGGGTCGTGGGCATTGCGCCAGCGCGCCAGCGCGAACACGCGCGTCTTGAGCACATCCTTGATCACGGCAAAGCCGCCGGCCATGTCGCCATACAGCGTGCAATAGCCCGTGGCCAGCTCGCTCTTGTTGCCCGTGGTCAACACCACGCTGCCGAATTTGTTGGACAGCGCCATCAGCAGCGTGCCGCGGATGCGCGCCTGCAGGTTTTCCTCGGTAGTGTCCTCGGCGCGGCCGGCAAACTGGGGCGCCAGCGCGGCCTTGAAGGCCTCGAACTGAGGCGCGATGGCGATCTCGTCGTAGCGCACCTGCAGGCGCTCGGCCATGTCGCGCGCGTCTATCCAGCTGATGTCGGCGGTGTAGGGCGAGGGCATCATCACCGTACGCACCTTGTCCGCCCCCAGCGCGTCCACGGCAATCGCCAGCACCAGGGCCGAATCCATGCCGCCCGACAGCCCCAGCAGCACGCCGGGAAAGCCGTTCTTGCCAACATAGTCGCGCACGCCCAGCACCAGGGCCGCCCACAGTTCGGCCTCCCAGCCTTCGCGTGGCGCCACATCTGCTTCAATAGTAATAGCTGCTTGCGCTTGCTGTACCTGAGCAAACAGCATTTTTTCTTCAAATCCTGGCGCACGCGCCGCCACGCTGCCATCGGCGTTCAGAGCAAACGAGCGCCCCTCGAACACCACCTCGTCCTGCCCGCCCACCAGGTGGGCGTAGACCAGGGGCAGGCCGGTTTCCTGCACGCGCTCGCGCATCACCTGCTCGCGCTCGCCACCCTTGCCCAGGTGGTAGGGCGAGGCATTGATGGTGAGCAGCATCTGCGCCCCGGCCTCGCGCGCGCGGCGGGCGGGCTCGGGATACCAGGCATCCTCACAGATCAGCAGGCCCAGGCGCAGGCCATCAACCTCGAACACGCAGCTGTCAGTGCCCGGCACGAAGTAGCGACGCTCGTCGAACACCTCGTAGTTGGGCAGGTATTGCTTGGCGTAGGTTTGCTCGATGCGGCCCGCGCGCAACACGCTGGCGGCGTTGTGGCACAGGTTGCGGCCGCCTTCGCCGATCCCATGCGGCAGGCGCTGCGGATGGCCCACCACCACAGCCAGGCCGGGCAAGGCCGCTGTCGCCGCCACCACCTCGGCCAGGGCCTGCTCACAGGCTGCGAGAAACGCCGGCCGCAGATAAAGATCCTCGGCGGCGTAGCCGCACAGGGCCAGCTCGGGCGTCAGCAGCAGCCTGGCTCCGGCCGCGTGGGCATCCTGGGCAGCGCGAATGATCTTGCGGGCGTTGCCCGGCAGGTCGCCCACCACGAAATTGAGCTGGGCGATGCTGATGGCGAAGGACATAGGGAGAAAGGCGAAAAAACGCGCTTGATTATGCCCGCAGCCCCCATGCCACGCGGGCCAGCGGTTTTGGCGCCATGATGGGCGCCCCACCACCTACGCCCTGCCCTTGACCAGCACCACGCCCCCCTACGAACTGCGGCTGCACGATGCGGCCAGCCAGGTCGACGCCACCGCCTGGGACGCCCTGCTGGCGCTCCAGTCCCAGCCCACGCCCTTCATGCGCCACGCCTATCTGGCCGCACTCGAAACCAGCGGCAGCGCCACGGCGCGCACGGGCTGGGTGCCGCGCTATTTCACGCTGTGGCAGGGCGAGCGGCTGTGCGCCGCCTGCGCTCTCTACATCAAGGCCCATTCGTATGGCGAGTATGTCTTCGACTGGGCCTGGGCCGACGCCCATGAGCGCCATGGCCTGCCCTACTACCCGAAGGCCGTGGTGGCCGTGCCCTTCACGCCCGTGCCCGGAAGCCGCTTGCTGGCCCAGGGCGACGCATCGCGGACGGCGCTGCTGCGGGCCTTGCTGGACTGGGCGCGTGAAAGCGGCCTGTCGTCGCTGCACCTGCTGTTCGCGGCCGACGACGAGCTGGCCACCGCACGCGCGGCCGGCCTGCTGCTGCGCCACCAGGTGCAGTTCCACTGGCACAACCGGCATCCCCAAAATGCCGCCAGGTTCGCCGATTTCGATGATTTCCTGGCGTCGCTGACCCAGGACAAGCGCAAGAAAATCCGCCAGGAGCGCCGCCGCGTGCTTGAGGCCGGCGTAGTGTTTCGCGTGCTGCGCGGACGTGAGATCACGGCCGCCGACTGGGATTTTTTCTACCACTGCTACCAGCGCACCTACCTGGAGCATGGCAACCCGCCCTACCTCACGCGCGGGTTTTTTACGTTGATGCAGGAGCAGATGCCCGAGGCCTGGGTGCTGTTCGTGGCCGAGCGCGGCGGCCAACGGATAGCTAGCAGTTTGATAGCTGTCAGCGCTTACCCATCAAGCGTTAGAAGCGAAAATAGCTTGACATCAACAGCCTATGGCCGCTACTGGGGCGCGCTGGAGCGCGTGGACTGCCTGCATTTCGAGGCCTGCTACTACCAGCCCATCGCCTGGTGCATCGCCCAGGGTGTGCGCCGCTTCGAGGGCGGGGCCCAGGGCGAGCACAAGATGGCGCGCGCCCTCATGCCGGTGCAGGCCGGCAGTGCGCATTGGCTGGCGCATCCGGCCTTTGCCCAGGCCGTGGGGCATTTTCTGGCGCGCGAAGGCCAAGGCGTGCAGCACTACCTGGAAGATCTGGACAACCGCAGCCCGTTCAGGCGCGCCCATCAGGACGGCCGCATCAAACCATAGCAGCGGCCTGCACCAACCCCATTTCCGAACCGCTGAGCAAAGACTCAATGTCCAGCACGATGAGCATGCGCTCGCCCACGGTGGCGATGCCGCGCACGAAACTGCTGTCCACCTGGCCCTGGAACTGCGGGGCGGGCTTGATGGCCTCGGCCTGCAGGGCGACCACGTCGGCCACGGCGTCCACCACCGCCCCGAGCACGGTGCCGCCCACGTTGAGGATGATGACCACGGTGAAATCGGTGTATTCGGCCTGCGCGCAGTGCAGCTTGAGGCGCAGATCGACGATGGGGACGATGACGCCACGCAGGTCGATCACGCCCTTGATGAAGTCCGGCGCATGGGCCAGGCGCGTGGGTTGCTCGTAGGAGCGGATTTCCTGCACGCGCAGGATGTCGATGCCGTACTCTTCCTGCCCCAGGCGGAAGGTCAGGTACTCCGCAGCGTTGCTCGTGGCGGCATTGCTGGTGGAAGGACGCTGGGCGGTGGCAGACAACATGGCAACTCCTAGGAAAACGGTATTTGGCAAGCACCAGGGCCGGTGGATATCAACGCCGCCTGACCCCGTGTGTGTCAGCAGAATACCAGCTGAACGTTACTTATTTTGACATTTCTACCAAAAACCTACTAAAGGTCACCGTCGCGTCCACACTCGACAACAAAAAAGCCTGCCGGCAAACACTGCCGGCAGGCTTTCAGGCAATGCGGATAAGCAGCCCCAGGGCCGCCCCGGGTTCAACCCTTCTTGTAGCTCTCCACGCCGTCCAGGATTTCCTTGTGCGCGGCATCGATGCCGCCCCAGCCCAGCACCTTGACCCATTTGCCGTCTTCCAGATCCTTGTAGTGCTCGAAGAAATGGCTGATGGCCTTCAGGCGCATGGGGTTCACGTCCTCC
>JAGPIX010000094.1 GCA_018054745.1 Alicycliphilus sp. | reverse complement strand
TGGCCCGATGCCATTGCCCCCTTCACCGTGGTCATCTGCCCGATCGGCATGGATCGCAGTCAAGAAGTCCGGGCGGCAGCCGAAAAGCTGTATGGCGAGCTGCTCGCCGCCGGGGTGGATGTGATTCTGGACGACCGGGGCGAGCGCCCGGGCGCCATGTTTGCCGATTGGGAGCTGATCGGCGTGCCGCACCGTATCACCATCGGCGACAAGGGTCTCAAGGAAGGCCAGGTGGAATACCAGCATCGCCGTGACAGCGCCGCTACCAAGCTCGGGGTGGCGGAGGTGTTTGCTTACGTGAAGGAACGTGTGAAGGTATGACCAGAGGGGGAGATTCAGCTTCGGGCTTGTCGCGGCGCGCCTGTCTGGCATCGCTGGCGGTCGGCCCGAGTGCTTGGCTGGGCCTGCCGGCTGCTGCGCATGCCGGTGGCCAGCTGGAGGAGCCGTTGATGGACTCGGTGCGCATGGCGCTCAGTTCCGCCGTGGCCGACCTGGCGCCACCAGAGCCGCTGTTTGTCACGACCGAGTCGCGTCTGACCTACCTGCGCTGGCTGGGCACCATGAGCGACCGCCTGCGCCGCAGCAAACCCGACTGGGAGGTGCGCCGCGACTTCCTGCAGACCGTCTGGTATGAGTCCAAGCGTGCCGGGCTGGATGTGTCCCTGGTCATGGGCCTGATCCAGGTGGAGAGCGCGTTTCGCAAGTTTGCCGTCTCCAGCGTGGGCGCGCGTGGCTATATGCAGGTCATGCCGTTCTGGACCCGTGCGATCGGCGATGGCGACGCGGGCAAGCTGTTTCAGATGCAGACCAATCTGCGCTTTGGCTGCGTCATCCTGCGCCACTACCTGGATCGCGAGCGCGGCGACCTGTTCATGGCCCTGGGGCGTTACAACGGCAGCCGTGGCAAGCCGCCGTATCCGAACGCGGTGTTCGCGGCGCAAAGCCGCTGGGCCTTTCAGGATCGCGCTGCCTCGGCCTGAGCCCCGTTCTCCGCTGGCGCCGTGAGGAGCCGCGAGACCATGACCTGGTCGATGCGGTAGCTGTCCACGTCCAATACCTCGAACTTGTAGTGGCCAACGGTCACGCTGTCGGTGCGCCGAGGCACACGGCGCAGCATCACCATCAGAAAACCCGCCAAGGTTTCGTAGTCCTCGGAATGCGGCAGCTCGTCCAGGCCGAGGACATGCAGCACGTCTTCGATGGGGGCCGTACCGTCGATGAGCCAGGAGTTTTCGTCGCGGCGCACGATCTGCTCCTCGTCCGCGGGGCCGACCAGGTCGCCCATCACCGTGCTCATCACGTCGTTCAGCGTGACCACGCCCACCACCCGGCTGTATTCGTTGACGATGACGGCGAAGTCCTCGTGCACCTGGCGGAAATGTGCCAGCACCTCGGCCAGCGACAGCCGGTCGGGCACGATGAGCACCTTGCGCACCAGCTGGTCGTCGGCCAGCGAGATGGGCTGGTTGTTCAGCACGCGCTGGAACAAATCCTTTGCATCCACATAGCCCACCACATGGTCGATGTCGCCATCGCACACCGGGTAGGTCGAGAACGGCTCGGCCGCGATGCGCGCGCGGATCAGCTCATCGGGGTCGTCGCGCAGGAAGAAGGCAATGCGCTCGCGCAGCGTCATGGCCGAGGTCACGCTGCGGGTGTCGAGCTCGAAGACATTGGCGATCACCTGCTGCTCGGGCAGGGCCAGCACGCCGGCGCGTGCGCCGGCCTCGGTCATGGCCAGGATGTCTTCGGGCGTGATGCGCTCGTCACGCTGGCTGGACAGGCCCATCAGGCGCAGCAGGGCATCGGCGCAGCGGCTGTAGAGCCAGACTATGGGTTTGAACAGCGCCATGCAGCCCTGCATGGGGCGCACCACGCGCAGCGCCACGACCTCCGGGTGGGCCATGCCCAGGCGTTTTGGCAGCAGATCGGCAAACAGGATGAACAGCGAGGTCACGGCCAGGAAGGAGCCGACAAAACCCAGCGTCTGGGCCGACTTCTCAGGCAGCCACAGCGCAAACAGGGCGTTGAAATAGGGGCTGAGCGCCCCTTCGCCGATGATGCCGCCCAGGATGGCGACGGCGTTGAGCCCGATCTGCACCACGGTGAAATACTCGCCGGGCTGGTCCTGCATCAACAGCACACGATCGGCGCGCGTGTCGCCTTCGTCCGCCATCTGGCGCAGGCGCAGGCGGCGCGATGCGGCGAGCGAAATTTCTGCCACCGAGAAAAACGCGCTGGCGGCAATCAACAGGGCAATGAGCAGCAGACTGTGGGTCAGGGACAGATTCATGGGCAGGCGCCGCGGCGTGCGCTGGGCGCACCATGGCAGCCAGTGTAGCCCGCGCCTACTGCAGGAAACCGATGCGGCTCTTGCCACCGGCCGTGCGCGGCAGGTCGGCCACCTCGACGCGCTCGCGCTGCTCCAGGCGGGCGTTGCCAAAACCGGTCATCAGGGCGCGGCGCATCTCGCGCGGCGGCATCTGGGCCAGCAGGTCCAGCACATCGGCCTGGGCCTCGGGCTCGAACAGGCGGCCCCAGTCATGCTCGGCGCGTATGCCCTGGTACAGCCGCTGGGCGATGGCGCGTGCCTGCGCCAGCGTGGGCGCCTGCACCGCGAAGACGTTCATGCGGTTCAGGATGGGGTCGGGTATGGCGCGCTCGTCGTTCGCCGTGGTGATCCAGATGACCTGGCTGGCGTCTATGGCCACGTCGGCGAACTCGTCGGTGAAGCTCTGCGCGGTGTCGTGCTCCAGGAGGGCGTAGAGGGCGCCCAGCGGGTCGTACTGCGCGTCGCCGGCGGCCTTGTCGATCTCGTCCACCACGATCACCGGATTGGCATATTCGCCTTCCACCAGGGCCTCGAAGACCTTGCCCGGGCGCGCGCCCTTCCACTGCGCTGACGAGCCCGAGAGTAGCCAGCCGGCGGTCATGGAACTCATCGGCACCAGGTTCATGCCCGTGCCCAGCAGGGCTGCGAGCTGGCGTGCGAAATGCGTTTTGCCTATGCCCGGGGCGCCCAGCAGCAGCATGGGCGTGACCTCCAGGCCATCGCTGCTGCCCTGGGCCAGGGCCACCTGGCGGCGCACGTCGTCGAGCACTTCGGTGAAGTTGGGCAGCTGCTCGTACAGGGCCGCCATGTCGGGCAGGCCGGAGGGTTTGACCTGGAAGCGCTCGGGGCCGCGCTCGAGCATGCGTTCGTACACCGTGCGCAACGGTTCATGGTCGCGCTGCGCGCCGGCATCCTGCAGCCGGGCCAGCTTGCGCGCCACGTCGGCCGGGTGGAACACGCTGCGCATCTGGGCCACCGGCAGGCTCAGGGCAGGGGCTTGCGGTACAAGGCAGTGGCTGGTCATCTCATGCTCTCCCCAGGGCAATGGACACAGCCATTCAAGCACAGCGGGGCAACGGCGGTTGTCGGAGTAATCCCGCATCGCCGGCGCGGGCACAAAAAAAACCGCCCTCGCGAGGGCGGTTCTTGCGCGGCGGAGGGCAGGTCAGCCCTGGGCCTTGGTGCCCAGCACCTGCTGCAGCTCGCCAGACTCGTACATCTCCATCATGATGTCCGAGCCACCGATGAATTCACCTTTGACATACAGCTGCGGGATGGTGGGCCAGTGGCTGAAGTCCTTGATGCCCTGGCGGATCTCGTCGTCCTCGAGCACGTTCACGGCCGCGATGTCCTTGGGATCGACGCCGCAGGCCTTGAGGATCTGCACGGCGCGGCCCGAGAAGCCGCACATGGGAAAGCTGGCATTGCCCTTCATGAACAGCAGCACGTCGTTGGTCTTGACCAGTTGCTCAATGCGTTGCTTCACGTCGCTCATCAAATTCTCCTGAAGTGGCTGCCCCGGTGTGGGGCGATAACCGGCGATTATTTCACCGAAGGCGATAGCCCTACTGGCATTGACCCGCCGCTGCAGCGGGCTATGCCGGCCAGGTCGTTACGGCCCTGCACCTGGGCAAGGCCCGCGGCACGCAGCAGGGCCTGCACGGCTGGCGCCTGATCCCAGCCATGCTCGATCAGCAGCCAGCCACCGGGGGCCAGCGCCCTGGGGGCCTGGGCGATGATGGCGCGGATGTCGGCCAGGCCGTCGGCGCCGCTGGCCAGGGCCGACAGCGGCTCGTGCGTGAGGGCTGCCAGATGCGGGTCCTGCGCCGGGATGTAGGGCGGGTTGCTGACGATGGCGTCAAACGGGCCGGTGATGCTGGCCAGCCAGTTGCCATGCTGAAGGCGCACCGGCAGGCCCAGGCGCTCGGCATTGGCGCGCGCCACGGCCAGGGCGTCTGCGCTGGCGTCCACGGCCAGCACGCTGGCGTCGCGGCGCTCATGCTGCAGCGCCAGGGCAATGGCGCCGCTGCCCGTGCCCAGGTCGGCGATGCGCGGGGCATGCTGGTTTTGCAGGACCTCCAGCGCCCAGGCCACCAGGGTCTCGGTGTCGGGGCGCGGGTCGAGCACGCGCGCGTCCACGGCCAGGGGCAGGCCCCAGAATTCCTTTTGGCCCGTCAGGTAGGCCACGGGCTCGCCGCCCGCGCGGCGCGCGCACAGCGCGGTGTAGCGCTGTCCATCGTGCGGCGCCAGGGCGTCGCCGTCATGCGTGAGCAGCCAGGCGCGGTCGTTCACGGGCCGGCCCAGCAGATGCAGCAGCAGCATCTGCGCATCGATGCGCGCCAGGCCCTGGGCCTGTGCCCGGGCCAATGCCTGGGCGATGGTGGTGGTGGGCATGAATGCTTTGTTATTGATAGCTGCTGGCGCTTGATGGATAAGCGTACAAGGCCAAAATCAATCCAGGCCCAGTTCGGCCAGCTGCTCGGCCTCGCGGGCATGCTGCAGGGCCTGCAACACCTCGTCCAGATCGCCCTCCATGATGGTCAGCAGCTTGTACAGCGTGAGGTTGATGCGGTGGTCGGTCAGGCGCCCCTGCGGGAAGTTGTAGGTGCGGATGCGGTCCGAGCGGTCGCCGCTGCCGATCAGGCCCTTGCGCGTGGCTGCTTCCTTGGCGGCGCGTTCGCTGCGCTCCTTCTCCTGGATGCGCGCCTGCAGCACCTGCAAGGCCTTGGCCTTGTTGCTGTGCTGGCTGCGTCCGTCCTGGCATTCGGCGACGATGCCTGTGGGGATATGCACCACGCGCACGGCCGAATCCGTCTTGTTGATGTGCTGGCCGCCGGCGCCACTGGCGCGGAAGGTGTCTATGCGCAGGTCGGCCGGGTTCAGCGTGATAGCGGCGGCCGCGTCGGGCTCGGGCATCACGGCCACGGTGCAGGCGCTGGTGTGGATGCGCCCCTGGGTCTCGGTATCCGGCACGCGCTGCACGCGGTGGCCGCCCGATTCAAAGCGCAGCGCGCCGTAGGCGTTGTCGCCGTCCACGCGCAGCACCACCTCCTTGTAGCCGCCGAGCTCGCTTTCGTTGGCGCTCAGGACCTCGACCTTCCAGCCCACGTTGGCGGCGTGGCGCGTGTACATGCGCGCCAGGTCGGCGGCAAACAGGGCCGATTCGTCGCCGCCGGTGCCGGCGCGGATTTCAACAAAGGCCGCGCGCGCGTCGTCGGGGTCTTTGGGCAGCAGCAGGCGCTGCAGCTCGTCTTCGAGTGCCACCAGCTCGTCTTGCGCGCCCTGGATTTCTTCCTGTGCCATCTCGGCCATGTCGGGGTCGGCCAGCAGCTCCTGGGCGGCGGCCAGGTCGGCCTCGCGCTGCTGGTAGCGGGCGTAGCGCCCGGCGATCTGCGTGACCTCGGCGTGCTCGCGCGAGATGGTGCGGTATTGCGCCATGTCGGCCATGATGTCTTCGCGCGAGAGCAGGAAGTCAAGCTCTTGCAGGCGCTGCGCGTAGCGCTCCAACTGGCTGCGGAGAAAGGGTTTCATCGGGGAAAGGAAAATTTATTGCTACTGTTTATGTAGCTATTAGCGCTTGCTTGGTAAGCGCTGGATGCCGATTTGGCTTGTGGTGCAGCGGCGCTACAGCCCGGTCTTGCTTTGCGAGCGCAGGAACAGGCGAGAAACCGCCTCGGCCGTCTGGGCGCGCGCATCGGCGTCGCCGGCGCGCAACTCGGCCATGGTGCCGTGCAGCATCTTTTGCGCGAGGCCACGCGACAGGGCTTCGAGCACCACGTCGATGTCCTCGCCCTTGGCCAGCAGGCGCTTGGCGCGTGCGATCTCCAGGGCGCGCCACTCATCGGCCTGGCTGTTGAGCTGGCGGATCAGCGGCACCACGGCGCCGGCCTGGCTGGCGGGGCTGCGCAGCTCCATCCAGTGCATGAAGTTCTGCACCCCGGCATCGATGATGGCCTCGGCCTGGGCCACGGCCGCCTGGCGGTTGGCCTGGGCGGTCTGCACCACGCCGGCCAGGTCGTCCACGGTGTACAGGTAGACGTCCTCGAGCTGTTTGACCTCGGGCTCGATGTCGCGCGGCACGGCCAGATCGACCATGAAGATGGGGCGGTGGCGGCGTTTCTTCAGGGCGCGCTCGACGGCGCCCAGTCCGATGATGGGCAGGCTGCTGGCCGTGCAGCTGATGACGGCGTCGTATTCGTGCAGGTGCTCGGGCAGATCGGCCAGGCGCATCACATCGCCGCCAAAGCGCGTGGCGAGCTTCTCGCCGCGCTCCAGCGTGCGGTTGGCTATTGATATCTGCTTCGGGTTCTTGGCCGCGAAGTGCGTGGCGCACAGCTCGATCATCTCGCCCGCACCGACGAACAGCACGCGGATCTTGGACAGGTCCTCGAACAGCTGGCCCGCCAGGCGCACGGCGGCGGCGGCCATGCTGATGCTGTGCGCGCCGATGTCGGTGCTGGTGCGCACCTCCTTGGCCACGGCAAAGCTGCGCTGGAACAACTGGTTGAGCGTGGTGCCCAAGGCGCCCGCGCCTTCGGCGGCGCGCACGGCGTCCTTCATCTGGCCGAGGATCTGCGCCTCGCCCAGCACCATGGAGTCGAGCCCGCTGGCCACGCGGAAGGCGTGGCGCGCGACCAGGCCGCTCTCCAGCGTATAGGAGTGCGAGCGCAGCAGCGAAGGGCTGACACCGCCGCTGGCGGCCAGCCAGTCCAGCGTGTGATCAAGCGCCGGCTTGTGCGCGGCACAGTAGATCTCGGTGCGGTTGCAGGTGGAGATGATGGCCGTCTCCACACCCGGGTGGCTGCTGGCACCGCTGGCCAGCGACTGGCGCAGGCCGTGCAGCGTGGGCGCGATCTGATCGATCGCGAACGCGAAGCGGCCCCGCAGATCCAGCGGTGCGGTGTGGTGGTTGATGCCGAGTGCCCAAACTGCCATATCCGGGGATTATAAAATCGCCCGCGCAATCAGGCACGCTACCGGTCAAATGCTTGATTTACATCATGTTTGCATGAACCCGCTCGCCATCCTGAACCACCTTCTGAACTTTGCCGCACCGGCCCTGGCGCTGGCGGTGTTGCTCGTGCTGGTCAGCCATTTATTCATGCGAAAAACGGCTGCAGCACATGGCTGGGTTGCGCCTATAGCTATCAATTTTGTTGTTGGCTGCGCGGTGCTGGTGGCCGGCCTGGCGTGGCTGGGGCGCGATGGCCGGATGCTCACCTACGCCGCCCTGGTGCTGGCCTGCGCCAGCAGCCAGTGGCTCATGTTGCGCGCCTGGCGCGGCTGAAGTCCGATTAGATCCGCTCTATCAGCGAGCGCCCGGGTGCCGCCTCGCTCACGGGCTGGGCCACGGTGGTGGTGGCGGGTGGCGACAGCGTCAGGCCGGCCTCGCGCAGCGCGTCCAGGATGGAGAACAGCACATCGCTGCGCACGCCCGAGACCTGGCGCGGGCTGCTGACGTAGCCAATGGCCAGAAAGGTCAGCGTGCCGCCCTGTATGCCCTCCAGCGTGACCGAGGGCGCCGGGTCGTCCAGCATGGCCTCCTGCGCCTCAAAGGCCTGCAGGATCAGCGCGCGCATGCGCCGCGCGTCGGTGTCCAGTGGTGCCGGCAGGCGCAGCAGCACGCGGCCCTGGGCGCTGTCCAGGGTCACGTTGCGCACGGTCTTGGTGATGAACTCCGAGTTCGGCACGATCACCGTGGAGCGGTCGCTTTGCTGGATCTCGGTGGCGCGCACGTTCACACGGCGCACATCGCCCTCGGTATCGCCCAGCACCACCCAGTCGCCCACCTTCACCGGGCGCTCGGCCAGCAGGATCAGGCCGGAGATGAAGTTCTGCACGATGGCCTGCAGGCCAAAGCCTATGCCCACGGTGAGCGCGCTGGCCACCCAGGCGATGCGCTCCACGCTGATCCCCAGGCCCGCCAGCGCCACCGCCACCACCACCACCGCGCCGGCATAGCCCAGCAGCGTGACGATGGAGGTGCGCATGCCCGGCTCCAGCGTGGTGTGCGGAAAGAAGCGCTCGCTCAGCCAATGCTTGAGCAGGCGTATGGCCAGAAAGCCGGCGCAGGCCACGGCCAGTGCCGTGAGCAGGGCCTGGGGCGCCAGCGTGATGTCGCCAATGCGCAGGCTGTGATCGACGCTGCTGCCGCGCCGGAACAGCTCGTCCGGATCCGTGCCCAGCGGCGCCATCAGCGCCACCACCATGTAGAAAAACAGCACCAGCCGCAGCACGCCCGAGACCAGCACCGCCGCCTGATCCAGCAGCCTGGCGTCCAGCCCCAGGGTGCCGTGGATGCGCGCGCCAAAGCCGCCCTTGGACGACAGCAGCGTGTCGCACAGGTCGTCGCCCAGCTGCATCAGCAGGTAGCTGGTGGCAAACACCACGCCAGACCAGACCATCTGCCGTGCCAGCATGCCGGCCAGGGCCACATAGCCCAGGGCCACGGCCAGCACGGCCACGCCCACGGCCAGGCCGGCGGCCGCGAGGATCAGGCCCAGCCACAGCGGGCGCTCGCCCTGGCCATGCGGCGCGCCGGCATCGGCATCCGACGCGGCTGGCGCGGCGCGCATATGGCCCAGTGCCTTGCCCACCGTCAGCGACAGCAGCAGCGCAAACAGGGCGTGCACCAAGACCTCGGCCGACAGGCTGGCGCCGACGATGACGTTGAGCTCGGCCACCAGCGCCCCCAGGGCCGACAGGCTGGCAATCCACCAGGGAAAGGGGCTCAGGCGCCGCGCCAGCTCGTCGGCGATAGGCAGCAGCCGCCACGAGCTGCGCCGGCGCGAGAGCAGGGCATGGCCCAGTGCGATCACGAAGCTGGCGTAGACCACGGCGCGCAGGCTGGCCTGCTGCAAGGCGCGCAGATCGTCGCCCAGCGGCGCGCCCAGCTGCAGCGCGTTCCAGGCCAGCTGCACGGCCGTGCCAACGATGAACACATGGGTCACGATGGCGGCGCTGGCCAGCAGGGTGCGCCGCAGCCGTGCCGCGGGCAGGCGCGGCGGCAGGGCGCGCAGCAAAATGCGCTCGGCCAGCCAGGGGCCGCCCACGGCCAGCAGCAGCGCCAGTGCCAGGTAGGCCCAGAAGGCGTTGTGGCGCGGCGACTGCAGCGTGGCCCTGACGGCGCCGGCCAGATCCGCGCCCAGGGCCTGCAGGCGCACCAGATCGCGCGGCGCGGCATTGCGCAGATTGCGCCAGAACGTGGGGGCCAGCGGCGAGTCGCTGCGCGCGGTCAAGGCGGCACGGAATTGCGCGCGCCGCTGGCGCACCAGGTCGGCGCTGCGCTGTTCGGCATCGACGGCGACCAGGCGCGCCAGCTTGAGCTCGGAGTCGATGGCCGAGCGCTGCTGGGTCAGCAGCTTGCGCTGTTGCGCCACGTCCGGCGCATCGGCGGGCGCGCCGCTGCCCGGGGCCGGGCCCAGGCCTTCGAGGCGGCGGTCGATTTCGGCCAGCTCGGTGCCGCGGTGGCTGACCACGCGCTCTGCCGCCTGGCCGATGGCGTTGATGTCGGCCAGCAGCTTGCGCCCATCGTCGGGCTCGCCGAGCTTGAGCGGAATGGCGTCCAGCTGCTTGCGCAGCGCATCCACCTGGGGCAGGGGGGTGCCGTTGTCGCCGGGCTTGTCGGCCGCGGCGGTGGGTGCTGCGTCGCTGCTGGCGGGCCGGCCCTGGGCCAATGTGGGCGGTGTGCCCAGGGCCATGAGCCAGGCGACGGCCAGCCAGCACAGCAGCCGCGCCAGGGGTCGGGGCGCGTGGGCCATCTGCGTGAGGTCTGGGCGGGGGGGATGGCTGCGGTTCATATGGGCCGCATTGTCTGCCGTCCGCCTGGTGCTTCAGGTTGCGGCGGGGCTGAACAAGTCCACGCGGTCGGTGATGATGCCGTCGGTGTTCAGGGCGATCAGGCGCTCGGCGGCCCATTCGTCGTTGACGGTGTAGCTCAGGGCGCGCAGGCCCGCGCCATGCACGCGTGCCACCAGGGCGGCGTCCCACAGTGCGTGATTCAGCACCATGGCCTGGCAGCCCAGGTCGAGGGCGGTCTGCACATCGGCTGCGCCATCGGCCAGCTTGTCCAGCAGCAGGCCGCGCGGCAGCGCGGGCGCCGTCTCGCGTGCGCCTGTCAGGGCCGCGGGTTTAAAGGACGTGAGCAGCGGCGGAACGGCCGTGGCCGGCCAGATGCGCGAGAGCAGTTCGCCCACGGCGCGGCCCGTGGCCAGCTCCTGCCCGGGCGTGGGCTTGATCTCCACGTTCAGGTGGTGGCCATTGGCCAGGCAGTAGCGCGCCAGCGCCTCCAGCGTGGGCATGGCCTCGCCGGCATAGGCGCGCGAATGCCAGCCGCCCGCGTCCAGCTGCGCCAGCTCGCCCATGCTGCGCTCGCCGGCCGCGCCGTGGCCGTTGGTGGTGCGCTCCAGCGTGGCGTCGTGCAGCAGAAACAGCACGCCATCGCTGCTGAGCTTGGCGTCGCACTCGAACATGCGGTAGCCATGCCGGGCGCCCAGGCGGAAGGCGGCCAGGGTGTTCTCGGGCGCCAGCTTGCCGGCGCCACGGTGCGCGATCCAGCGCGGGTAGGGCCAGGGTGGCAGTGGCGTACTCATTCAGATCCTCTTGCCGGTTTCCTGGCTGAACCAGTGCAGGCGATCCTCGCGCGGGACGATATGCGCCGTCTCGCCGGGGCGGGGGTAGGCGCTGCCTTCCTCCACGCGCACGGTCACCTCCTCGCCGCCCACCTTGCCGTAGAGCAGGCGCTCGGCACCCAGCAGCTCCACGGTCTCGACCTGGAACTGCCAGCCGCCGCTGGCCGCCAGGTCGATATGTTCGGGGCGTATGCCCAGGATGCGCCCGGCCTGGCCGCCGGGGGCGTTCTTCAGCAGGTTCATCGGCGGCGAGCCTATGAAGCCGGCGACGAAGGTGGAGGCAGGCTGGTGATAGACCTCCTCGGGCGTGCCGAACTGCTCCACGTTGCCGGCGTTCATGACGATCATGCGCTGCGCCAGGGTCATGGCCTCGACCTGGTCGTGCGTCACGAACAGGCTGGTGATGCCGAGTTCGGCGTGCAGCTTCTGGATCTCGATGCGCGTCTGGCCGCGCAGCTTGGCGTCCAGGTTGGACAGCGGCTCGTCGAACAGAAACACCTGCGGCTGGCGCACGATGGCGCGGCCCATGGCCACGCGCT
>JAGPIX010000093.1 GCA_018054745.1 Alicycliphilus sp. | reverse complement strand
CACGCTCTTCATCCGTCAATTCGATCTTTGGCGCAACTCGCATGGATTGGCTCCCTTTCAAGCTCCAGTTGAGCATGGGATACCAGCCGACTTTTTAAGTTCAATCAAGAATCGAACACTACACTAGAACGGAAGCATCGCCCGCCAGCAATGGCGGGCGCGGATTGAAACATCATCAACATGCTGGGCACTGCGGGGGGCGTCGCATCGCCCGCCAGCAATGGCGGGCGCGGATTGAAACCGCCTGCTCTACCGGGCATGGGCGCCGCACCTGGGCATCGCCCGCCAGCAATGGCGGGCGCGGATTGAAACTCCCGATCCCACTGCACCGCCCGAAGGGTGGCTTCGCATCGCCCGCCAGCAATGGCGGGCGCGGATTGAAACTCGGCGGCCAGCTGCCGCTGCAGCCATGAGCAGGAAATGCTGCGGCAGACGGGCACCCCCCTGAGCTGCGACACCGTCAAGCAGGGCTCGCCCTACAAACTGGTCATCAAGAAGCCCGCCGGGCTGCACGCACAGCGCAGCGCGCAGCGGCGGCAGTGGCAGGAGGATTGGGAGGCGCTGGGGGCAGGTGACGGGGGTGCTGCTGGTCAACGCCCCAGCAACCACCCCAGCAGTGCTGCTGCGCCCAACAGCTGCAGCCGGCCTGTACCCGCAGGGCGCGCTGCGCGCCCGAACAGTACCCAGGCAATGAAGACCCAGCCGAGCAAGGCCACCAAGCCCATCAAATCCAGCAATCGCAACATCATGTGCGCTAGTACAGCAACACGGAAATATCGAAACATGAAAGCGCGCCTTCGCACCCATGGCGGCGTTGCAAATCCTCGCGATAGCTACGGCTATCGATGCGGTTTGCGCCTTGCCCTGGGCGCGAATCCATCGCTTTCATCTTGTTCCGATACCTCCGTGTCGCTGTACTAGCGTAGTACCTGCATGAACAGCTTCGGTGCCGTGGTCTTCAACCGTCACTTGAATGGTGCGCCTGAAGTTCAGGGACGGATTCAAACGCCAATTTCCTGACCATGCCCAATGGATACCGATGTGGCATCGCCCGCCAACTCACCGCCCCGCTGCCCGCGCCGCAATCTCCTCCCACCCCATGTTCGCCAGCAGCGCCTGGGCGCCGCGGCGGTGCACCAGGACGGCGCTGCGGGTGTGCTGGCGCAGCAGGCGCAGCTCTTTGTTGGGGGTGACGAAGAGGGCGTGCAGGCCGAATTCCTGCAGCGCCTGGATGATGCGCGCGGCCACGGCCTGGGAGCTTTTGGAGAAGGCCTCGTCCAGCACGATGGTGCAGAACAGCGGCTGGCTGCGCCCGGGCGGGCACAGCGCGTAGCTCAGCGACGCGGTGAGCACGTAGCTGGCGATGATTTCCTTCTCGCCGCCGCTGCCGCCCTGTGAGCCGGTGCGGCGCTCCAGCACCTGGCCCGTGGCGCGGTCGAGTACGTGGACGGCGAACTGCAGGCGGTAGCGTGCGTCCAGCAGGGCCTGGGCGGCCTTGGTGCGGCGGTTGCTGGCGTGCTCGCGCAGCAGCTCGACCATGGCGCGCAGGGCCTGGTAGTGGCGCTGGCCGCCGTCGTCCTGCAGGCGTTCGCTGCGCAGCTGGGCGCGCGCCTGGTGCAGCTGCTGCAGGCTGGGGTGCAGCACGGGCTGGGGCACCAGCTGCAGGTAGCGGCCGCTGTGAAAGTCCACCCGCGCCAGGGTCTGGTTGAGCTGGTCTATGCGCTCGGTGATCTCGGCCACCTGCGCCTCTATGCCGGACAGCAGCGTGCTCACGCCCTGGTCGGAGGCCTGGTTCAAATAGTCCTGGAAGCGCGCGCGCTTGGCGGGCAGGTCTTCCTCCTGCAGCCGCTGCAGGCGCTGCAGGTAATGCGCCAAGGCTTCGACCTCTTGCGGGTGATCGGTGAGTGCGCCGCGGTCTTCCCTTTGCGCCGCCGCCATCTGCCGGATGATGTCCTTGTGCAGCAGGGCCAGCCTGTGGCCCAGCCTGTCCAGGCGCTCGCTGGCGCTGGCCAGGGCCTGGCGCTCTTGCGTGGCGAGTTCTTCGCAGGCGGTGCCCGGCGGGCACAGGGCGGCCAGGGGGCCATGCAGCGTGTCCAGACCGGGCGGAGCCGGGGTGGCGGCCAGGCGCTCGCGGCACAGGCGCTCTTGCGTCTGGGCGCTGGCCTGGCGTTCCTGCCAGGTGGCCTGGGCGGTTTGCAGCCGCAGCAGCGCCTGGGCCTGGGCTTGGCCGTGCTGCTGGGCGGCCTGCCAGGCGGCCTGCGCCTGGACGGTGCCGGACTGCGGATCGAGCAGCGCGGCCAGCCGGGTTTGCAGCTGCTGCAGCTCGGCCTGGGCGCCGGCCTGGTCGATGTCGCTCCAGTGCAGGGCCAACAGGGTGTGCCAGCTTTGGGTTTTTTGGGCCTCTAGCGCTTGTCTGGATTGCGCCAGCAGCTTCTGTTTTTGTAGTGTTTCCCACTGGCCTTGCGCGGCCTGCAGGCGTTCTTGCAGCTGCGCCAGGCGGTCGCGGTTGTCAAAGCCGGTCATCCAGTCCTGGTCTATGCGG
Organism: Alicycliphilus sp.; assembly: GCA_018054745.1. Classification (GTDB taxonomy): domain Bacteria; phylum Pseudomonadota; class Gammaproteobacteria; order Burkholderiales; family Burkholderiaceae_C; genus Alicycliphilus; species Alicycliphilus limosus. Next base: position 9,059 of record JAGPIX010000093.1, on the reverse strand, counting down.
CGCTGGTCCTGCTTGTCGAAATGCTGGGGGCGGCCGGACATCAGGCCCTCTCGCGTCATGGCGTGGGGCGTGGTCTGCAGGGCCTCGGTGCTGGCCACGCAGTGGCGATCCTGCTCGGCCAGCAGCTGGCGCAGCGCGCCCTGGTGGGCGTGGGGCTTCAGGGTCAGCAGCCGGGCAAAGCCGTCGTCCCAGAAGCGGGCCGGGCTGGCCGGGGCGCGCACCTCCAGCAGGCGCACATGCAGGCGGTTGTGGCGCTGGTTCACCCAGGCCAGGGCGGCCTGCATGGCTTGCGGCGGCACCAGTAGGCGCAGGCGCTGCGCGCCCAGGGCGCGTTCTATGGCGCCGCGCCAGGCCTGGTGGGCGGCGGGCACTTCGACCAGCTCGGCGACGAAGGGCAGGGCGTCGGGCGCCAGGCGCAGCTGCTCGGCCAGCTGGGCGCGGAACTGGGTGAAGTCCGGTGGCAGATTAGAGCCCGGCCGCTGGCGCACGGCGGTGATTTCGTCCTGCAGTTGCGCCAGCGCGGCGTGCGCGTTGCGCTCCTGCGCCACGGCGTCTTCCAGCGCCTCTTGCAGCGCGGCCGCCTGGTTTTGCAATTGCGCCAGCGCGGGCGCGGCCTGGGCCTGCAGCTGTGCCAGTTGCGCAGCGCCAAAGGGCTGGGCGACGGGTAGGTCGATCTGCCCGGCCAGCTGCTGGAACTGCGCCCAGTGCTGCGCGCGCTGGCGGCACTGGTCTTGCTGGGTGGCGATGCTGCGGCGCAGCAGCTCTATATCGCCGCCGCCGGCGCGCAGATAGGCTTCGAGCAGGGTTTGCTCCTGCTGGCGCGCCTGCTCCAGTTGCTGCTCCTGGGCGCTGATGCGCTGCGCCTGCGCGTTCAGCTGTTGCTGCAGATCGGCGCAGCGCGCCGCCCATTGCTGCTGGCCCAGGCGCGCGCACCAGTGCGGCAGGGCGGCGTGCAGCAGGCGCTGGTCTTGCAGAGCCTGCTGCTGGCGCGCCTCTTGCTGCGCCAGCTCGCGCAGCGGCAGCAGGGCCAGGCATTGGCGGTTGGCCAGCTCCAGCTCGGCGTGGATGGCGGCCAGCTCGTCAAAACTGTCGGCCACCCGCAGGGCGTCGTCAAAGGCGCTGTGGTCGTCGAGCACCAAGTCGCGAAAGATCTCGTCGATGCTGTTGAGCTGCTTCAGCCCGGCCGCGCGGTTGAGCAGGGTGAAGGCGTTGGGCCCGATCTCGAAAAAGCGCTGCACCCGCGCCAGGTAGGCGCTTTTGCTGCTGAACATCTCCAGGCCGTCGCTGTTCTTCACCAGGCGGCTCAGGGCGCGCGCGCCGCCGCTGTGGTGCTCCTCCAGCCACAGGTCCAGGCTGTGGCCGCCGCCCTGGGCAAAGAACCAGCGCCGCCCCATGTCGGCCTGGGCGCTGCTGCTGCCGTCCAGCCACAGGATGGCGCCGAGCCAGATGTCGCCCGCGCCGTCGTCGTCCGCACCGCGCAGCTGCGCCGCCAGGCCGGTCACGCAGCGGCCCTGGCGCGCCAGGTGGGCGCTGCCCTCGGCCTCGTGGCCCGGGCCGCTGGCGCCGCGCAGGTAGGACACCAGGTCGCGGTCGCTCTCGTGCCCGCCGGTGGAGGCCAGGTTGTAGCGCGGGTGCTGGCAGAGCAGCGTCATCAGCGCGTCGATCAGCGTGGTCTTGCCGCTGCCCGTGGGGCCGATGATGGCGCTGTTGTCCGGCGAGATGCTGGCCTGGTGGCGCCCGGCAAAGGCGCCCCAGTTGTACAGGTGCAGGGCGTGCAGGCGGTAGCTGGCGCTGCTCATGTTGCGTTGCCTGTACTGTCCGCACTCAGGGCGCGCAGCTGCGTCAGCAGGGCCTGCAGGTTCTCGGGGTTGGCCAGGTGGGCGATCATGGGGCGGATGGTGATGCGCTCCTGCGCGTCCACGTCCGACACCACGCCGTGGCCGCGCAAATGCTCCAGCAGCGCGGCCAGGCGCTTGCGCTCCTGCATGTCGCTGCCGGTGCTGCCCAGGTAAATCTCCAGCTGCGGCAGCAGGCTGTCCACGGCGATCTGCACCGGGCGGCCGATGCCGCCCTCCTGCTCGCGCTGCAAAAACTCGCGCCGCAGAATCGCCAGCAGCAGCGACTGCTCCAGCGTCAGGCGCTGGCGGCGCACCAGGGGGTGGGTCCATTCATCATCGTCCTCGGCCTCGCCGGCCTGCCAGCCGGGCGCCACCGTCACATAGGCCAGGCCGCGCAGGTCGTCCACGCGCACCTGCAGGTCCAGCGGCTCCAAGAGCGCGTTGACGCGCGCCGTGTCGATGGCGATGTGGCGAAACAGCTGCGGCTTGCTGGCTTGCTCCAGCAGGCCCATTTTCAAGAGCTCTTGCAGGGCGCGGCGCAGGGGCTGGGGGGTGGCGGGGACGGCTTCTGGCGCGGGTTCGGGCGGCGGCTCGGGGGCTGGCTGCGCATCCACGGCGGGGCTGGCCTGCGGCGCGGCGGCCCATTGGTCGAAGAGGTCGGGGGCGGTGGGCATTTGCTATTGAATAAAGAGCTGTTTGCGCAGAGTGGTTGCACGGTACAACTGGTTTTCGCCCTTGGGTAGCAACATGTTGTGCCGCGTCAATGACTTTGCCACAGCGCCTGAAAATCAAACGAGAGCTGCCGCTGGTGGCGGATGGAGAGCAGGTACACCGTGCCCCCGATGCGCGCATACAGCAGCAGGTAATGCGCCATCACGTACTCGCGCAGCTCGCCGTCGGTGGCGAGTGCGCCCAGTTGCTGGGTCAAGCGTGCGATGCCATTGGCCACCTCGACCGAGCGCACCGGCCGTTCGAGAAACAAGCGCCCCATGCCTGGAAAGCGCTCCAGATTCGGGATGGTGGTACGCGCCAACTCATCGAGCAGAGCATCGAAGGCCTGGGGAGCCTCTGCCTCGATCAAGAAGGCTTCGATATCGGCGAGGTTGCGTTCAAAGTTGGCAGTGAGCTTGACGGTCACGGTGCAAGGCAGTCAGTCAGTCAACAGCCTTGCCACCCCGATGGGTCGCGCGGCGGCGCTGCATGGCCGCCAAGGTGGCGCGTGCGTCCTTCACCTTGCCCGCAGCCACATCGGCCAAACCCTGGCTGGCATCGGCGATCAGCAGCAGGTGAATGCGCTCGCGTTCGAGCTGGTGGTAGTAGTCCAGCCGCCCCGCGTCGATCAGGGCAACGTAGCTTTCGCCATTCTTGGTAATGATCTTCTCGGCGCCAGCCCGCACCTGGTCGGCCAGTTCCGACAGGGTGGCTCTGGCTTGGGAGAGCGGGATCACGTCAGCGGCGGAGATGGCCATGGGAGCCTCCTTGGCGTGTTTTGATGTACGGAATTTTGTACATCATATGCGCAAGGCTGTCGCTGTTGGAAATGACTGCGAGTTCACGGCTCGGGGTGTGCCTTGCCAGCACAGTGTGTGGCGAAGGCGCAGCGCGATCAGTGGTAGTCGCTCTCTCGCTGATGGCGCAGCGCCAGCACCGTCACGGTTTGGGCGTCGTCGATTTCAAACAGTGCGACATAGCCGGCCGCTCCAAACGGGATGACCAACTCCCGCAAAAAAGGTGAGTCAGCCGTGGCCTTGCGGCAGGTAAAGGGCAGGCGCTCCAGCGTGGCAATGCCCGCGCGAATTGTCTCCAGCGCACGCTCGGCCAAGGCCCAGTCTGCGGCATCCCTGTCAAGGATGAATTCATACAGCCTGACCAGATCGGCCTCGGCTTCCTGTGTAAAGCGAACCCGGTAGGTCATGCGGTGGTTGGGCCGGACTTGGCGCGATCAAGCATCTCCTGAAGCCTGTCCAGCACGGCGCCAGCCTCCACATACTGCCCGCTCTGCCGCGCCTGGTCGCGCGCCTTCAAGCCACGGGTGATGAACTCTTGATCCGCCAGACGGCAGGCGATGGTTTGCCGAATCGCCTGTTCTACGAAGCCCGACAGACTTTCTCCATCGCGCAAAACACTTTCCGCGGCCAGACGCAGCTGCGGGTCAACCCGCAAAGATGGGATGGTGGAGGTTTTCATGAAAAGGCTCCGTGCGTTGCAATTGCGATGCAGTGTGCCCATGTTTCAACCGCTGCGCAAGCGGTAAGGGAAAGGGCGAGAGTGACGACAAACTTGCGGTACCGCCCTTTGGTTCGCGCCCCCTCATCCCGCAACCCAGGGGTTTACAAAAGATGCTCATAAGCCACATTTGAGGTGCCAGCTGAAAATAATGACGCCCACAAGCCACAATGACCACCCTCTCTGACGTTGCCCTACTGCTGCGCACTGCCCGCAAGCAAGCGCGCCTGACCCAGGCTGAACTGGCCGAGCGCGCCGGCGTGGCGCGCACCACCGTGGCGCGCATGGAAAACCCCTCCAAGGGCGACATGAGTGTTTCCGCCCTGGTGCGACTGTTGGAGGCCGCCGGCTGCGACCTGAAAGTGGTGCCCGTGGGCCATCAGCGCACGGTGGAAGAGATTCTGGCCGAGCAGCGCCGGGGGGATACGTGACGCTGCAGGGCAGAGGCACGGCGTACACCTATAGCAATGAATGAATGCGACTCTCGATAAGGAGTCCTCAAGCATGAGCCTCTTGATGCCTGAACATGAACACCGCGTGGCGGTGCTGGTGGACTGCGACAACACCAGCCCGGAAATCCTGGAATATGCCTTGCGCGTGGTGGCGCAGTTTGGCCGTGTGGTGCTGCGGCGCGGCTATGGCAACCACAGCACCTTGGCCAACAAGTGGCAAGAGGCCCTGGTGCGGCTGGCGTTCACGCCTTGCTTGCAATACCAATACGCGGCGGGCAAAAATACCTCGGACATCGCCCTCGCACTGGATGCCATGGAAGCATTGTTTGACCGCCGGGCGACAACGTTTTGCCTCGTCACCAGCGATTCCGACTTTGCCTATCTGTGCCGCAAGCTGCGCGAGCGTGGGGCCACGGTGCATATCGTGGGCGAAGCCAAGTCGCCCGATGCGCTGCGCAATGCCAGCGACCAGTTCTTCGAGTGGGTCAAGCCAGTCCCGGAGCCGGTGGCCTCGGTGGCTGCGGCAGAGCTCGCAGACAAAGGCAGCAGCAAACCCGAGCCGGCCAAGCCCGCACCCAAACTGCGCCCGCGCTTCGTGGTAGAGGCGGTTGCGCTGATGGCAGGAGACACGGCCGATGGAAAGGTCAGCGTAGGCGGCCTGGGCTCTTATCTCAAGCGTGCCGACCCTTCTTTTTCTCCCAAGAACTACGGTCATTCAGGTTTGCTGGACATGCTCAAAACCTACGACTTGCTGAAGGTGCAGCAGGAAGCCGGTGGGCATTGGACGACGCAGTTGGCGCAGCCATCACAAAGTTGAACGGTCAGTTCACAGCAAGGGGCCGTTGATTGCGCTACAGCGCCAAACGCACCCGCACCGGCCGATGATCACTCCCCAAATCCACCCCCCATCCCGCGCCATCCGCCCGCACTCCCGGCGTCACGAGCACATGATCGAGCGGCAGGACGGACAGCCAGCCGCCCAGGTTCGGCCAGGTGGGCGCCAGGCCGCTGGCGCGGCGCAGCGGGGCGGTGGCCTGCAGGCCGGTGGACCATGGCGAGTCGTTCATATCGCCCAGCAGGATGCCGGGCAGACCGCTGTCGGCCAGCAGCCTGGCTTCCAGCCGCAGGCTGGCATCGCGCTCCTGGGCGTAGGGTGCGCTGATGGGCGGCATGGGATGCACGGCGGTCAAGGCCAGTTTTTGGCCTTGCACGTCCAGCACCAGGCGCAGCTTGAGCGTTGCCAGTACGTCGGCGGCGGGCACCTTTTCCGCCGATGCGATCGGGTACTTGGACAGCACGCCCAGCCCAAACTGGTCATCGCTGGGTTCGAGCACGCGGTGGGGGTAGGCGGCCAGCACTTCGGGGCGGTTCACCATGGCCATGGCGGAGGGGGTGAACTCCTGCAGCGCGATCGCGTCCGGCGCCTCGGCCGAAAGCAGCCAGGCGGCGAGCGCGGCATGGTCGGTGCGCTCGAAGTTCAGGTTGGCGCTGGCCATGGTGAGCGTGACTGACGACTGGTTGTGCGCTGTGCGGGCCTCGGCCTGGGGTAGCTGGTGCAGCCAGGCGGCCGCCACCATGGCCACAGGCGCCAGAACCTGCCAGGGGCGTGCCGGCCGCAGGCAGGCGGTGAGCACGGCCCCGGTCAAGGCGAGGCCGGCGTAGAGCCATTGCCAATGCGATGCCAGCCCGGCCAGCCAGCGCAAGCTGTCCGGCATGAGGGTGCCCGGCAGGTAGGGCACGAAGGTGCACAGGGCGCCCAAGCCGCACAGCCAGGTCACGATGGTGGCGCGCCGGGCGATGGCGCCGGCCATGCGGGCTTTCAGGGGGCTGCGCTGCCGGGGCGATGGTGCCAACCCGGTACGACTTACGGTATTGGCGGTGGCAATCCAGGGTTTCAAGTGCGGGTCTTCTCAGGGTGGCTGTGGTGCATCGACCGGGGGCGCCAAGAGCGGCCTCCAAGCAGTCGTATGTTTTTGTAACTTGAGAAGCATACCGCCAATTTCAGCTCTCCACCCCCCGCAACGCACTCGCCGTCAGCTCCGCCCTCGGCACCGTGAAGCGGCACAGTTGGCCGTTGGCGCGCTGCAGTTCGATCTGCTGCTTTGCCTGTGCATCCACCTCCGCGCCCGCCTCGCAGGCCCAGGCCAGCCACTGGGCCAGGGTTTCCAGGTCGTGCTCGCCCGGCGGCAGGGCCTGGGCCAGGTCGGCCATGGTCAGGGGGGCGCCGCGGGCCTCCAGCAGTGCCAGCGTGTCCTGCTGCAGCGCCTTGGTGTCCAGGCCCTCGAAGGCCTGCCAGAACTCGTCCTCCACCTGGCTCAGGTCGGCGTATTGCGTGGTGAGCAGCAGTTCTTGCGCGGCGCCCTCCTCCAGCGACTTGACGCGCAGGCGCTCGATGAGCGGCAGGCCCGTCAGCGCCACGCCCACGGGCGGTAGCGGCGCCGGGCTGCGGCGCAGGGCCTGGCGGCTCCAGTCCAGCTGCAGCGCCTGGTTGAGGATGTCGTTGAGCAGCTGGCCGACGCGCTGGTTTTCGGCCGCCTGGCCGGTTTTCATGAACTGCGCCACCTCGCGTTCGCTGCGCGCGCGCACGGCCTGCACCACCTTGGCCTCTTTGATGAGCTGGGGCACCAGCAGGCGCAGGGCGCTGTGCTGCAGGTCGTCCAGCGCCTGGCGGCTGGCCGGGTGGGCCAATATGGTGCGCAGGTGCTGGCGCATGCGCGCCAGCTCGGCCTGGTGGTGCAGCTGCTGCTGAAAGCCCTCGAAGACCCGCCCCTCGGGGGTGGAGAGCAGGTTGGCGTGGCCGTCGAGCAGTTGATCGACGATGCTGCCGCGGTGCTGCTGCGCGCTCAGGATGGCCTGGCGCAGCTGGCGGTCGGCCTCGCGCCAGGAGTCTTCCACGCGCCTGAAGTCGGCGCGCAGGCTGGTGGCCAGGGCATAGACCTCGCGTATGCCTTCGCTGGCCTGGGCGTCGCTCAGGGTCTCGACATGCCCGGCCTGCAGCGCGTCGATCTGCTGCTGCAGCTCGGCAATGCGGCGCTGCAGCTGGGCGGCGCGGCTGGCCGGGTCGGGGTCGAGCTGGGTGGCCAGGTTGTCGATCTCGCGCTGCACCACGGCCAGGCGCGAGGCGGTGGAGGTCATCATGCGCTGGTCCAGCTGGGCGACGAAGCGCAGCGCCGACTTGAGCGCATCGGTCTCGTGGATCAGGCCGTCGCGCTCGGTGACCAGGGCGCGGCGTATCCACTCGCGCAGCTCGCGCCGCGCCTGGGCCAGTGGGTCGGCGGCGTCGATCTCATAGTCGGGCTGGTTGGCGTGCTGCACCAGCAGGTCGGCAATGGCCTGCACGGCGCTGTCGAAGGGCACGCCGCCGGGCTGGTGCTCCAGCAGCGACTCCAGGCAGCTGAGCATGAGTGGCCCCCGGCGCGAGGCCAGCAGCAGCCAGGCCGGGTGCTGCTGGCGCGCCAGGATGTATTGTTGGGTGCGTTGCTGGGGCAGGGAGAGCGCGGCAGGCTGCGCCCGTGTGGCCTCAGGGGGGGGGATGTGGTGGCTGGGCTCGGCCGCCATCACACATCGATGTTCCCCGCCCTGAGCGCATTCGTCTCGATGAAGTCGCGCCGCGGCTCGACCTCGTCACCCATCAGCATGGTGAATACGCGGTCGGCCTCGATGGCGTCGTCGATCTGCACGCGGAGCAGGCGGCGCACCTCGGGATCCATGGTGGTTTCCCAGAGCTGTTCGGGGTTCATTTCGCCCAGGCCCTTGTAGCGCTGGCGGGCCGTGGTGCGTTCGGCTTCGCTGATCAGCCAGGCCATGGCTTCGCGGAAGTCGCCCACCTTTTCTTCCTTGGCCTTGTCGCCCTCGCCGCGCGTGACCTTGGCGCCCTCCTGGATCAGGCCGCGGAAGCTGTTGGCGGCCTCGGCCAGGGTGGCGTAGTCGTCGCCGGCGACAAAGTCCTGCGTGATCAGGCTGCTCTTGATGTTGCCGTGGTGGTGGCGGCTGATGCGCAGCACGGGCTTGTCGCTGCGCGGGTCGATCTCGCCGGTCACGTCGGCGGGCACGCCGTTGACGTTGAGCTCGCGCAGCTTGGCCTGCAGCTCTATGGCGCTGGCCTGGGCATCTTCCAGGGTGTCGAGGCGGAAGGCCACGCCGTCGGCGGCGGCGCGCAGGGCCTCGGCATCCATGAAGGTGGACAGGCGGGTGATGACATGCTCGGCATGCTGGTGCGTGCGTGCCAGGGCGGCCAGCTCCTCGCCGCTCAGCACGCGAGCCGCCTCGCCGCCGGTGCTGACGCTGGCGTTGTTCAGCGCCACGCGCAGCAGAAAGCTGTCCAGCGCCCCGGCGTCCTTCAGGTACAGCTCTTCCTTGCCGTTCTTCACCTTGTACAGCGGCGGCTGGGCGATGTAGATGTGGCCGCGCTCGACCAGCTCGGGCATCTGGCGGTAGAAGAAGGTCAGCAGCAGGGTGCGGATGTGGGCGCCGTCCACGTCGGCGTCGGTCATGATGATGATGCGGTGGTAGCGCAGCTTGGCGGCGTCGAAGTCGTCGGCGC
>JAGPIX010000217.1 GCA_018054745.1 Alicycliphilus sp. | reverse complement strand
TGGCGGAAACGGAGGGATTCGAACCCTCGATGAGGCTCTACACCCCATACTCCCTTAGCAGGGGAGCACCTTCGGCCACTCGGTCACGTTTCCAATCCCGCTATTATGCCTCAGTTTGAGGCCCCTTCAGGGAAAGGTCAGGCAGCGGACTGATCCAGGTCGAAGGCCTTGTGCAGGGCGCGCACGGCCAGCTCCAGGTACTTGTCTTCGATCACCACGGAGGTCTTGATCTCGGAGGTGGAGATCATCTGGATGTTGATGCCCTCCTCGCTGAGCACGCGAAACATCTTGGCCGCCACGCCCACATGGCTGCGCATGCCGATGCCGACGATGCTGACCTTGCAGATGGCAGTGTCGCCGACCACCTCGAGCGCGCCCAGCTGGGGCACGACTTTCTCGCGCAGCAGCTCCAGCGTGCGCGTGTGGTCGTTGTGATTCACGGTGAAGCTGAAGTCGGTGCGGCCATCCTTGCTGATGTTCTGGATGATCACGTCCACTTCGATGTTGGCGTCGGCCACGGGCCCCAGGATCTGGTAGGCAATGCCAGGCTTGTCGGGCACGCCAAGCACGGAAATCTTGGTTTCGTCGCGGTTGAAAGCGATGCCGGAAACGACGGCTTGTTCCATTTGTTCGTCTTCCTCAAAGGTGATCAGGGTGCCGGAGGCGGCCTCTTCGTTGATGTCGATGTCCCAGGGCGTGAAGCTGGAGAGCACGCGCATGGGCACTTTGTACTTGCCGGCAAATTCCACCGAGCGGATCTGCAGCACCTTGCTGCCCAGGCTGGCCATTTCCAGCATTTCCTCGAAGCTCACGGTCTTCAGGCGCGTGGCCTGGGGCACGACACGCGGGTCGGTGGTGTAGACGCCATCGACGTCGGTGTAGATCAGGCACTCGCTGGCCTTCATGGCCGCAGCCACGGCCACGGCCGAAGTGTCGGAGCCGCCACGGCCCAGCGTGGTGATGTGGCCCTCGTCGTCGATGCCCTGGAAGCCGGTGATGATGACCACCCTGCCGGCATCCAGGTCGGCGCGCACGCGCTTATCGTCGATGGACTCGATGCGCGCCTTGGTGTAGCTGCTGTCGGTGCGGATCGGCACCTGCCAGCCGGTATAGCTCACGGCCGGCATGCCCTCGGACTGCAGCGCAATCGCCAGCAGGGCCGACGAGGCCTGCTCGCCGGTGGCGGCCAGCATGTCAAGCTCACGGAAGTAAGCCGTGTTGGCATGTGCGGGTGTGAGCTCCTTGGCCAGGGCCAGCAGGCGGTTGGTCTCGCCACTCATGGCGCTGGGAACCACCACCACCTGGTGGCCGGCCCGCGCCCACTTGGCTACGCGCTTGGCGACGTTGCGGATGCGCTCGGTGGAGCCCATCGAGGTGCCGCCGTATTTATGAACGAACAGTGCCATGGAATATCTGCAATGACGGAACGCTGAGGAGCGGCGCTATTGCGAAGATTGTTTTGGTGCGCCGCCGTCCCGTGCGGAAATGAAATCCAAAACCGGCTGATTGTACCAACCGAGCAGCTCGCCTTCACGCAGCACATGGCCGCTGCCCACCTTCAATTGAATGCGGTGCCCGCGCGTGCTGCAGGCGGCGATCTGGCGCAGCAGCGCATCGAGCTGCGCGGCCGTGGGCGTGGCGCCATGCTGGCTGCGCAGCCAGTGGCGCAGCACATTGGCCTGGCGTGCACGGCTCAAAGAGCGCAGCGCGGCGATGCGCGGCGGCTGGCCCACCGTGGCCAGATCGGCCTGCGCCAGTTCCTGCAGCAACTCGTGGGCCTGGGCCGCATGGGCGCAACTGCGCGCGAAGGTGTCGCGAAACTGCGGAAACGCCTGCTGCAGCGCGGGCAGCAGCTGGCGCCGGATGCGGTTGCGCGTGTAGCGTTCGTCGCTGTTGGTCGGGTCTTCCACCCAGGCCTGGCCACGCGCACGCAGCCATGCGCGTACCTCCTGCCCCGCCACGCCCAGCAGCGGCCGCTGCCAGTGCAGGCCGCCGCGCTGCCAATGCGCAGGCATGGCCGCCAGGCCGGCCACACCCGCGCCGCGCGACAGGGCCAGCAGCAGGGTTTCGACCTGGTCGTCGGCATGCTGCGCCAATGCTATTGTTTGAATAGCTGATTGCGCTTGTCTGTCATGGGCAAGAGCCTCAAAAGCCTTGTAACGTGCCTGGCGCGCTGCATCCTCGGGGCTTTGGCCTGGCGCGTGCCGGGCATCGACACGCTGCACGCTCAAGGGCAGGCCCAGGCGCATGCAAAGGGCGATGCAGTGCCGCTCGAAATCGTCGGCCGCAACCTGCAGGCCATGGTGTACGTGAAAGGCATGCACCTGGCCCGGCCAGCGCTCGGCGCAGGCCAGCAGCAGCGCCGTGGAGTCCGCCCCGCCGCTGAAGGCCACAGCCAGCGGAAGCCGGGGCGCGAAAGCCTGCATGGCGGCATCGAAACTCTGGGTCATGGGGCGGATGCTCGCACAAAGCACAACGGCCCCGCGGGGCCGTCTGCCGTGGCGCCGAATACGTGATTAACGCTCGGCCTTGGTGTCGTTGAAGCGGCCGTAGCTTTGCAGCCGCTCATAGCGGCGGTCCAGCAGTTCCTTGGGCTTCAGGTCGGACAGCTGGCGGTAGGCGTCGCCCAATGCACGCTTCAGGAAGGCCGCCATCTGCTTGTGGTCGCGATGCGCCCCGCCCACGGGCTCGCTGACGATCTTGTCCACCAGACCCAGGGCCTTGAGACGGTGCGCCGTGATGCCCATGGCGTCGGCCGCGTCCTGCGCCTTGTCACTGGTCTTCCAGAGAATGGAGGCGCAGCCCTCGGGGCTGATCACGGAGTAGATCGAGTACTGCAGCATGATGACCTGATCGGCGACGCTGATGGCCAGCGCGCCGCCGGAGCCGCCCTCGCCGATCACCGTGGTGATGATGGGCACCTCCAGCTGCGCCATCTCGTAGATGTTGCGGCCAATGGCCTCGGACTGGCCGCGCTCCTCGGCATCGATGCCGGGGAAGGCGCCCGGCGTGTCCACGAAGGTGAACACCGGCAGCTTGAACTTCTCGGCCGTCTTCATCAGGCGCAATGCCTTGCGGTAGCCCTCGGGGCGGCTCATGCCGAAGTTGCGCGCGGCGCGCTCCTTGGTGTCGCGCCCCTTCTGGTGGCCCAGCACCATGCAGGCATGGCCGTTGAAGC
>JAGPIX010000092.1 GCA_018054745.1 Alicycliphilus sp. | reverse complement strand
CATCAATCGCGAACAGCGACAGGTTACCGCTGTCGTACAGGCTGTCGAGCAGGCCCAGAAAGCGCGGCGTGTTCAGCCGCTCGGGCGCGGCATACAGCAGCGTGATCTGGCCGGTTTGCAGCCGCCATTCCACGTCTTGCGTGGCGTCAAAGTCGAGCGTGGAGTTGAGAAACGCCGCATCCACCCCGGCTTCGTGCAAAGCCCCCACCTGATCGTGCATCAGCGCAATCAACGGCGACACCACGATGGTCACGCCCTTGCCCTGCCGCTGGCGCACGATGGCAGGCACCTGGTAGCACAGGCTCTTGCCGCCGCCTGTGGGCATGAGCACCAGCGCGTCACTGCCCGCAATCACATGCTCAACGATGGCCTGTTGCGGGCCGCGAAACTCCTCGTAGCCAAAGACATCCTGCAAAACCGATTGGGCAGGCGACAGCGCGGAAGATGGACGGGAAGACAAGCGGTGACTCTGAATTTGATAGCTATCAGCGCTTATAAATAAAGCGCTAGAGGCTGATTTGACTGATATTTCTTGGCGGGCGTGCCGCTGGCGAAGCGCGTATTGTGCGCCGGGTGCTGCGCCCCGCGCGGCGGCGTCTACCACCGCCGGGCCGTGGGCCGGTCCACCGGGGCGCGTCGGCGGATGGGCAGGGCGAAAAAAAAGCCGGCCCCTGAGTGCCGGCTTTTTACAGGGAGCTGTCTGGCTCAGTAGCGGCCACTGCCGTAGCCACCGTTGCCATAGCCCACGTCGGAGCGTTTGCTGGAGCGGTAGCCCTGGGCGCCGTCGCCGCCTGCGCCACTTCGGCGTTGACCCTTTCGACAAAACCGAAGCCTTTGGATCGACCGGTTTCGCGGTCCATCATGACCTTGGCGGAGGAGACACCGGCAAATTCGGCGAAGTTGCTTTCCAGGCTGGAATCGGTCACGGAGTAGGGAAGGTTGCCCACGTAGATCTTGGCGCTCATAGGGGGAGTTTTTCTGAAGAATGCTGGCGCGCCAGCAAGAGCGCGCCGTGGGGAGGCGGTTGTGCGAATCAGGAATCCGCGGCAACCGGGAGGGGGATTCAGGATGCGTTCGGGCCTTGCGGTGCTTTGTCAGCACGCAGGCGGGTGCGCCATGCTCGCTTGCAGCCAGCCTTGGGTGACGGCAAAAAGCCGTGCGGCTTCGCGCGAGGCAAAGGCTTTGTCGAAGCGGAACACGCGGCTGTAGCTGCCGTTGCCCTGGGATCGGTGGACGGAAAACGAGGCGCGGAAGAAGCGGCCGCAGTCGGTCGGATGTGTCGAGGGCGAAACGACGAACGGGCCCATGGAAATGGCTGTCTGTGAAATGGTGTGCACTCAGTCTGGAACGCAAGCGCTTAAGGCAGCCTGCGTGAGCATCGAACGGACTCGGTGGACTGCAGCTCGACAGATCCCTGGGGCGACAAAGGTCGCAAAGATCAGCCTGCAGGGGACGGCGAGTCGCCGCGGTGCGCAGGCGTTGCGGTGACGAAACTGGTCAGGACACGTGACTGCAACTGAGGTGATTATATTTCAATCTGTAATGTAGTTTGTCATCCATATTCTTTGGGGTTTTAAAAGCGCGGAATCCCCGGTAGGACGGGAATCACCCGCAGTGGCCTTGGGCGGCCGCTCGGGAGCGAAATGCGCCAGGAAAGACAAAACATGAACTCTCCTATTGATAGCAGCTGGCGCATATGGAATAAGCGCTAAGGGCCGAAAAGGCTTGAAATATCGCACTGCCGGCCAGTCAGACCCTCACTGCGATGAAGCTCCATTGCGCGCTCCGCCGCCGCTCTGCCCTCGCGTGCAATAGCTGCGCAGCCCGTGCACACCATCGACCCGGACTCATGCATGGCGGCCAAGCCCCGTCCTGGTATTGCTTGTGGCTATATCCATATCCCCAGTCGTCAGTTCATTTCGCAAATTGCGGCCACTAGACTTGACTTGCGCAAATACCGGCCGTCACGGCATGGCCCCCCACGGGCCGGCGCAACTGCCTGGCGGCAGGCGCATTCGCACATGCGGATGGCAGCCCGCAGCTGCTTACCCGTCAAAACAATGAAGGAGACTGTCATGAAAAAAATCACCTCGCTGCGCCGCCTCGCGGTGGCCCTGCTCGTTTCGGGCGTGTCGCTGCACGCGGCCGCCCAGGCTTATGCCGACCGCACGATCCGCGTGGGCCACCAGGCCCAGCCCGATGCTCCCATCTCGCAAGCCGCACGCAAGTTCGCCGAACTGGTGGCCGAAAAGAGCGGTGGGCGCCTGAAGATCAAGGAATTCCCCGCCTCGCAGCTGGGCAACGAAGCCCAGCAGCTGGGCGCGCTGCGCGGCGGCACGCAGGAACTCTTCATTCCTACCACCACTTCGCTCGCGTCCGTGATCAAGGAATTCGGCCTGCTGGACTTCCCCTTCCTTGTCTCCACGACGGCGCAGGCCGAAGCGCTACTTGACGGGCCTGCTGGCGCCGCGCTGCTCGAGCGGTTGCCCGCCAAGGGTCTCATCGGCCTGGGGTACTGGGAGAACGGCTTTCGCAACGTCACCAACAGCGCACGGCCCATCCAGAAGCTAGAGGATTTCGCAGGGCTCAAGCTGCGGGTGATCCCCAACCCCGTGTTCATCGAAGCCTTCAAGGCCTTGGGCGCCAACCCGACGCCGCTGCCCTTCGGCGAGCTGTACGGCGCGCTCGAATCGCGGGCCGTGGACGGCCAGGAGAACCCCTACGTGCTGATCGACACCTCGAAGTTCTATGAGGTGCAGAAGTTCGCCAGCAACACCAACCACGTCTACAGCCCGCTGATCGTGCTGGCCGGCAAGCCTTTCTGGGACAAGCTCTCCGACAGCGAGCGGCAGATCCTGCAGGCCGCCTTCAAAGAGGCGCAGGCCTACCAGCGCGCGCTCAGCCGCCAGGCGACCACCTCGGCGATAGCGGAAGTGAAGGCCAAGGGCATGAAGATCAACGACGTAAGCCCCGCCGAGTTGCAGCGCATGGAGGCCGTGGTGCGCCCCGTCACCGACAAGTTCGCCGCCACGTACGACCCGGCGATCACGCGCGGCTTCTTCGCCGAACTGCAGAAGATCAAGCAGAAATAACCAACAGGCGTGCCAGGTCGCGGCGTGCAAGCGCGCTTCGGCCGGTCTGTGCGCGTGCACGGATGTGCGCACTGGCCGGTGGCTTCGGCCTTTCTTAAAAACCATAACAACACAGCGACCTTCGCTCAGGGGACGATCTCGTGCGAAAAATCATCGACATCTATTGCGGCATCTTCGAGTTCCTGATCGCGCTCATGCTGGCGCTGATGGTGATCCTGGTCTTCGGCAACGTGGTGCTGCGCTACGGCTTCAACTCCGGCATAGCGATCTCCGAAGAAGTGGCCCGCTGGCTCTTCATCTGGATCACCTTCCTGGGCGCCGTGGTGGCCCTGCGAGAACGGGCGCACCTGGGCGTGGACATGCTGGTGTCGCGGCTCCCCGTGGCGGGCAAAAAGCTCTGCCTGGCGGCCAGCTACGCCTGCATGCTCTACATCCTGTGGCTGTTGTATGAAGGCAGTCTGGCGCAGGTGCGCATCAACTGGGACACCGAAGCGCCCGTCACCGGCGCCTCCATGGCCATCGTGTATGCCGCCGGGGCGGTCTTCGCCGTTTGTGCTGCCCTCATCTTGCTGACGGATGGCGTCCGGCTGCTGACAGGCCGGATGTCGGTGGACGAGCTGGTGGCCATCCAGGAGTCCGAAGAAGCCGGTGCCCTGGCCCAGGCGCTCGGTCCGCACGGGTCGCTAGGCGCGCTCGGCACCTCTCCCGCCGCCCCCGCTGGTGGCTCCCAACACTCCACACGTTCCTGATCATGATCATCGCGGTTTTTCTTGTGTCGCTGCTGCTGGCGATGGCCATCGGCATGCCTATTTCCTTCGCGTTGTTGGCCAGCGGCGTGGCCCTCATGTGGCAGTTGGACCTGTTCGATGCGCAGATCCTCATCCAGAACCTGATCGGCGGGGCCGACAGTTTTCCGCTGCTGGCCGTGCCTTTCTTCATGCTGGCCGGCGAAATCATGAATGTGGGCGGGCTGTCCAAACGCATCGTCAACCTGGCGCTGTCGCTGGTCGGCCACGTGCGCGGCGGCCTGGGCTACGTGACCATCATGGCCGGTTGTCTGCTGTCCGCGCTGTCCGGTTCGGCCGTGGCTGACGCGGCGGCGCTCACGGCACTGCTGCTCCCCATGATGGTGAAAGCCGGGCACGACAAGGCCCAGGCTGGCGGCCTGATTGCAGCCACAGGCGTCATCGGCCCGGTCATCCCGCCGAGCATCGGGCTCGTCATCTTCGGCGTAGCGGCCAACGTGTCCATCTCCAAGCTGTTCATGGCGGCCATCGTGCCGGGCCTGCTGATCGGCGGTGCTTTGTGGGTGACCTGGGCCTGGCTGGTGCGGCGTGAAAAGATCCAGCCGCCGCCGCGCAAGTCCATGCGCGAAGTCCTGGCCGCTGCGCGCGAGGCCAGCTGGGCGCTGCTGCTGCCGATCATCATCCTCGTCGGCCTGCGCATGGGCGTGTTCACGCCGACGGAAGCCGCCGTGGTGGCCGCAGTCTATGCCTTCGTGGTGGCGACCTTCGTGTACCGCGAACTCACGCTGCGCCAGCTTTACCGCGTCTTCGTGGGTGCTGCCAAGACCAGCGCCATCGTGATGTTCCTGATCGCCGCCGCCATGGTGAGCGCCTGGCTCATCACCGTGGCCGACCTGCCCTCCAAGGTGGTGGGCCTGCTGGAGCCCTTCATGGGCAACAAGATTCTGCTGATGGCCGCCATCATGGTGCTGGTGATGGTCGTCGGCACGGCGATGGACATGACGCCCACCATCCTGATCCTCACGCCCATCCTGATGCCGGTGGTCAACGCGGCAGGCATCGATCCGGTGTATTTCGGCGTGATGTTCATCATCAATAACTCCATCGGCCTGATCACGCCGCCCGTGGGCGTGGTGCTGAACGTGGTGGCCGGCGTGGGCAAGATGCGCATGGACGATGTCACGCGCGGCGTGCTGCCCTTCATGCTGGCCGAGTTCGCGGTCATGTTCCTGATGATCTTCTTCCCCATCCTGGTCACGGGGCCTGCGCGCTGGTTCCATGGGTGACGGCTGACGCCGGGCCCACGAGCCTGCGCCGGTCGACGGGAGCGCTGCGGCGCCCCGGGCTCACGGCCTGAAGACTCGCAAGAGGTCTTCAGGCCGTTTCTTCTTGGCTAGCGCTCGGGTCGGAACGGGCGCGGGCCGGACGCAAAAAAAGGGCCGGACCGCCAGGGCCCGGCCCGAAGGACCGCGGTATCACCGGCCGGGCGGCTCGCGATGCTCGTCGCAGCACACCGCCCGCCAGCGATACCGCGTCGAGGTCTGGCCGATGCCGGGATTGAAGGTGTTGGTCGGATCCAGGCTGCGGTAGAAGCCCTCGAGCACCGGGCCTGCGCGGTAGATGTGACCGACGTTGTGTTCGGCCGGGTACTTCGCGCCGCGCGCGTCCAGAAGCGCCAGCACGCGCTCCTTGAACTGCGCGCAGTCCACGCCCTTCTTCACCAGGTATTCCTGGTGCATCACGTGGCAGAAGAAATGTCCGCAGTACATGGGCTGCTCGACCTGCGCAGCCAGCTCCGGCGGCAGGATCTCGAACCAGTCCAGCGCATTGCGCGGCAGCGCGATGTCCAGCGCCACCACGTCTTCCACCGTGTCGGCATGCACCGCCCGGTAGCGGTTGGTGGCGTTGCCGACGGCAAAGCGGTTCAGGAAGGCCGCGCCGGCCTCCTCCTCATTGCATTCGAAGAAGCCTGCCTCCGGGCGTTCGGCCATGAAGGTCTGCAGATAGGCACGCGTTTCCTCGATGCCCGCGTCGCTTACCTTCAAGAGCAGGTGGTGCGCGTAGCTGTCGCGAAAAGCGTTCATGCGCGCAGGCAGGTGTTCGGGCATCCGGTTGGCGAGCCGCTGCAGCAGGCGGTCGGCCAGGTTCCGCCCCAGCCCGCAGCGCTCGGCGAGCGCGTCGAAACGGCTCTTGAGCGCGAAGGCCAGCGGCACGCGCGCGGTGCCCAGTTTGCGGATGTAGACGAACAGGTCCTTGCCGTAGGTGCGGCTCAGATCGTAGGCCGAGCGGTGCATGTACTCGGCCGCCACGGGCAGGGAAGCGAAGCGGGCCAGCATGTGGCGGCGCAGGTCCGCGAGGTCGCGCGGCTGGTTGGTGCCGATGTAGAACACGCGGGTGTCCGTATCCGCCGCGAAGGTGTCCAGGCGCACCGCGAAGACGGCGATTTTGCCGGCGGAGCCCGAGGCCTCGTAGAGGCGGCGCGGGTCGGCGTTGTAGCGTGCTGGCTCGCTGGAATCGATGTCGCGCACATGCTGCGAGTACTCGCGGTCAGAGGCCATGCGGCCGGGTTCGGCCGGCAGGTCGTCGCGAGCGAAACGGCCACTCTCCAGGTTGGCGAGGATCTGCTCGGGATCGTCGCCGAGTGCCATGCCCAGGTGGTTGACGAGCCGCAGTTGGCCGTCCTCGTCGATGCAAGCGAAGAGCGAGAACTGCGTGAAGGCAGGACCGCGCCGGATGAGCGAGCCCCCGGAGTTGTTGCAGATGCCGCCTGTCACCGAGGCGCCGATGCAACTCGACCCGATCACGGAATGCGGCTCGCGGCCCAGCGGCTTGAGCCTGCGTTCGAGCTGTTCGAGCGTGACGCCGGGCTGGGCCAGCACCTGCTCGCCGCGCTGCAGCAGGTCCAGCTGCTTGAGCCGCAGCATGTTGATGAGCACTACCGGGCGGTCGTAGCCGCCCTCCATCGGTGTGGAGCCGCCCGTGAGGCCTGTGTTGGCGGCCTGGCAGAGGATGATGGTGCCGGCGGCGTGGCAGGCCTTCAGCGTGTGCCACAGCTGCGTCAGGCTGCCGGGGCGCACCACGGCCAGCACGTCGCCGCCGCCGTAGCGAAAGCCGCTGCGGTAGCGGCGCGTGGACGCATCGCCCGTCAGCACATGGCCGCCGCCGACGATCTCCTTGAGGCGGGCCAGCAGGTCGGAGGGTGCGAGGGCGGCTGCCGGTGGCATGGCCGTCATGCGCGGACGGGCGCGCCGTCGACCAGCCGCCAGAGGCCCAGCGGGTTGGCCTGCTGCAGCGCCTCGGGCAGCAGGGCGTCGGGCAGGTCCTGGTAGCACACGGGTCGCAGGAAGCGGTCAATGGCACTGGCGCCCACCGAGGTGAACATTGCGTTGGAAGTCGACGGATACGGCCCACCGTGCACCATGGCATGGCACACCTCCACGCCCGTCGGGAAGCCGTTGACCAGCAACCGGCCGGCCCTGCGCTCCAGCACCGGCAGCAGGCGGCGGGCCAGCGGATGGTCCGCGTCTTCAAGATGCAGGGTGGCGGTGAGCTGGCCTTCCAGCTGCTCGGCCACGGCGATCAGCTCATCCGCGTCCTTCGCTCGCACCACCAGCGATGCGGGGCCGAAAACCTCGGACGACAGCGCAGGCTGCTCCATCAAGGTACGGGCGTCGGTGATGAACAGCGCGGCCTGCGCGGCGTTGTGTAAGGTGCTCGCAGTCTGGCCCTCGGCCACCCGCTGCACGCCTGGCGTGGCGGCCATCGTCTCCACGCCACTGCGGTAGGCGCCATGGATGCCAGCGGTCAGCATGGTCTGCGCGCTCTTGCGTTCCAGGGCCTCAGCCGCGGATTGCACGAATCGGTCCAGATCCGGTCCGTCGATGCCCAGCACCAGGCCGGGGTTGGTGCAGAACTGGCCGGCGCCCATG
The DNA here is from genome assembly GCA_018054745.1 of Alicycliphilus sp. Taxonomy (GTDB): domain Bacteria; phylum Pseudomonadota; class Gammaproteobacteria; order Burkholderiales; family Burkholderiaceae_C; genus Alicycliphilus; species Alicycliphilus limosus. Next base: position 3,911 of record JAGPIX010000092.1, on the reverse strand, counting down.
GTGAGCGAGTCGGCAAAAGCCTGTCCGATGGCGTCAGCGCGCTGCGCCAGGGCGGCGGGCAGCAGAAAGACTGGGTTGATGGCGCTCATCTCGGCATAGACGGGAATCGGCTCGGGCCGGCGGTTGGCGATGGCCACCAGGGCCAGGCCGCCTTGGCGCGAGCCGGTAAAGCCCACGGCCTTGATGGCGGGATGGGCCACCAGCGCCTCGCCGATGCTGCGGCCGGCGCCGATCAGCAGCGAGAACACGCCTTCGGGCAGGCCCTGCTCGCGCACCGCGTTCTGGATGGCACGGCCCACCAGCTCGGACGTGCCCAGGTGGGCGCCGTGCGCCTTCACCACCACGGGCGCGCCGGCGGCGAGGGCCGAGGCCGTATCGCCCCCGGCCACCGAGAACGCGAGCGGGAAGTTGCTGGCGCCGAACACCGCCACGGGGCCGAGCGGCACCTTGGCAAGCCGCAGGTCCGCGCGCGGCATTGGCTGGCGCTGCGGCTGGGCGGGGTCGATGGTGGCGTGCAGGAAATGGCCGTCGCGCACCACGCGGGCGAACAGGCGCAGCTGGCCCACGGTGCGGCCGCGCTCGCCCGTCAGGCGCGCCATCGGCAGGCCGGTTTCGGCATGGGCGCGCTCCAGCAGCGCATCGCCCAGCGCCATGATGTTGTCGGCGATGGCTTCCAGGAAGGCGGCGCGGCGCGCGAGCGGCAGCGCGCGGTATTCGTCGAAGGCCGATGCCGCCAGGCTTGCGGCGCGGTCCACGTCGGCGGCCGTGCCGAAGCCGAACAGTGGCTCGGCGATCTCGGCATTCGCGGCGGGGTTGAAGGCCCGCTGGCCTCCGTCGGTGCCGGCGACCGCAGCGGCGCCGATCAGCATCTTGCCTGTGAGGGTCGTGGTCATGGTCATGGGGGACTCGTTGTGAAAAAGAAAACGGGACAACCACCGGGAGCGCCGGTGGCGGTATCGCCGCCCGCACCCGGGGCGGGCAGAAGCGCTCACATCGCTGCTTCGATCAGGCGGGCGTAGTCGTCCGCGCTCGCTTCGCGCGGGTTGGTCTTGTGGCTGTGGTCGGCCAGCGCGCCGGCGACGATGCGCGGCGTCAGGTCGGCCGTCACGCCCATTGCGCCCAGGCCGGCCGGGAGCCGGAGCCTGCGGGACATGTCCTGGATCGCATCCTCCACCGACACGTGTACCGGCAGGCCCATGGCCTGCGCCAGGCGGTCGATCTTCTCGTCGCGCACGACTGTGTCGGATTCGCGGTTGAAGCGCACCACCGCCGGCAGCAGCACCGCATTGAGGGTGCCGTGGTGCAGGCGCGGGTCGATACCGCCCAGCGAATGGCTGAGGCTGTGCACACAGCCCAGGCCTTTCTGAAAGGCCAGCGCACCCTGCAGCGACGCGCTCATCATGTTGGTGCGGGCCTCGATGTCGCTTGGCTCGTGGAAGGCGGTTTCGATGTTCTTCCAGGCGCGGCGCAGGCCGTCCAGGGCGATGCCTTCGGCGGGCGGGTTGAAGCTGGGCGCGAGGAAGGTCTCGATGCAGTGCGCCACGGCGTCCATGCCGGTGGCGGCCGTCAGACCCGGTGGCAGGCCCACGGTCAGCGTCGGGTCGCACAGCGCCACCTTGGGGATGACGTAGGGCGAGATGATGCCCACCTTGCGGCCATCGTCCAGGATGATGATCGCGCCGCGCCCGACCTCGCTGCCCGTGCCCGCCGTAGTGGGAATGGCCACCACCGGCACCGTGGCCGCCGTGATGCGGGCAAGCCCGCCCTCGATCAGCGCGAACTGGCGCAGCGGCCCCGGATGGCGGGCCGACACGGCCACGGCCTTGGCGAGGTCGATGGACGAGCCGCCACCCACGGCGATGATGCCGTCGCAGCCTGCTTCATGGAAGCTTGCCACCCCTTCGCGCGCCGCCGCCTCGGTGGGGTTGGAGGGCGTGCCGTCAAACACGTGAAAGTGCGGCAGGTCGTTCACGGCAAGGATGCGCTCGATCAACCCCGCCGCAACCACGCCCTTGTCGGTGATGAAGAGCGGTTTTTTGAAGCCGAGTGCCTGGCACACCTGTGCCAGCTCAGCGGCACTGCCCGCGCCGAAGCGGATTTCCGTCACGTAGTTGATCATCGCCATCGTTTATCTCCTGATATCAAGAATTTTCATATTCATCCGTCAATCGCGGAAGTCTATGAGTGAGGCGACGTCGAATAAACTAACCGTTATCGATATAGCTATAACTCCAAGTCAATGCAGAGCCCTTACAACCTCAACTCTGTGATGTCGCGTCTGCATGCCAGGCAGCTGCGGTTGCTGATCGCGGTGGCGGAGCAGGGCTCGCTGCTGGCGGCGGCGGACCGCGTGGGGCTGACGCAACCCGGGGCTAGCAAGGCGTTGAAGGAGCTGGAGTCCACGCTCAACGCGCCGCTCTTCATGCGCACCAACCGCGGGCTTGTGCCTACGGAAGCGGGAACCTGCGCGGTGCGCTTCGCGCGGCTGATCCAGTCCGACATCAGCCACTTGCAGCAGGAGCTGAGCGCCATCGCCAGTGGCGCAGGTGGCCGCATTGCCGTAGGCACCATCATGGGCGCGGTGCCGCTCCTGACGCGGGCGCTCACGCAGCTGATGGACCAGCAGCCGGACATCTCGGTGGAGATCGTCGAGGACACCAGCGAAAGTCTGCTCGCGCTCATCGACCAGGGGCGGCTGGACGCGGCCATCTGCCGCTCGTCGGTCAGTCCCAAACCCCACCTGTACGACACTGACGTGGTCAAGGATGAGTCTCTCGCCGTCATCGCGCACCAGGCGCATCCGGCGGCGGGCCTGGCATCGATCACGCTGGAGGATCTGTCTGCCAGCCGCTGGGTGGTGTACCGCGCGCACATGCCAATGCGCCGCACGCTGGAGCGCGAATTCTTCGAAGAGAACCTGTCATTTCCGACGCATCTGATCGAGACCACATCCGCGCTGGCCACGCTTTCGCTGCTGAGCCACAACCCCAATCTGGTGGCCCTGGTGTCGGACGACGTGGCCGACTACGTCTGCCAGCACGGCATGGTCGCCCGTCTGCCGCTGCGGCTCAAGTCGCGCAGCGAGCCGTACGAACTCATCGCGCGGCGCAACGCGCACCGCCATCCGGCGCTGACGCTGCTGATCGATTCGCTGCTGGCCTTGCGTGCCGTTGCCGAAGAGGCCCCAGCGGCGCCCTGAATCGCCGCTTCTTACAATTGCGCCATGCAGCAGATCACCTACACCCGCGCCCAGCAGCTCCCCGACATCCTCGCCCAACGCATCGTCATCCTTGACGGTGCCATGGGCACCATGATCCAGCGCTTCAAGCTGGGTGAGGCCCAGTACCGGGGGGAGGGCTACACCGGGCCAGACGGAGCAGGCGACCGGTTCAAGGACTTTCCCCGCGATGTGAAGGGCAACAACGAGTTGCTGAGCCTGACGCGCCCCGATGTGATTCGCGACATCCACGAGCGCTACCTGGCCGCAGGCGCCGACCTGATCGAGACCAACACCTTTGGTGCCACCACCATCGCGCAGGAAGACTACGGCATGGCCCACCTGGCGCGCGAGATGAACCTCAAGTCGGCCCAGCTCGCGCGCGCCGCCTGCGACAAGTTCAGCACGCCCGACCACCCCCGCTTTGTGGCAGGCGCCCTGGGCCCCACGCCCAAGACGGCCAGCATCAGCCCCGATGTGAACGACCCCGGCGCCCGCAACATCGACTTTGAAACCCTGCGCGCTGCCTACTACGAGCAGACCGAAGCGCTGGTCGAAGGCGGCGCTGACGTGCTGCTGGTCGAGACCATCTTCGACACCCTGAACGCCAAGGCCGCGCTGTTTGCGATTGACGAGTTCTTTGAAAAGAGCGGCGAGCGCCTGCCCCTCATCATCAGCGGCACGGTGACCGACG
>JAGPIX010000091.1 GCA_018054745.1 Alicycliphilus sp. | reverse complement strand
GCGGCTTAGTGAGTACCAACCTTGGCAATTGATCTCTTTTTGTTATTTTCGTTCGATTCTGCTTGCAACTTAAATCATTTTGGTCAACAAGGCCATGTCGCTGAGCACCCACTGCGCCCCTGCAGCCCGCAGCGCAGCGGGCGAGCCGTGGCCCACGCCGTCCGGGCTGAAGCCCACCACGGTGGCGCCTGCGGCCACCCCGGCCTGCACGCCGGTGACCGTGTCCTCGACCACCAGGCAGCGCGCGGGCGGCACGCCCAGGGCCGCGGCGGCGGCCAGATAGACGTCGGGCGCGGGTTTGGTGGCCGGCATTTCATGGCCGCTGAAGATGCGCCCGGCAAACAGGGGCGCCAGGCCGACCTGGGCCAGCTGCATCTCCACCTTCTGCCGATCGGCGCCCGAGGCGCAGGCGATGCGCCCCTGCAGCCGCGCATGCACGGCGCGCACGGTCTCGACGGCATTCGGAATGGCCACCAGCTCGGCCTGCAGGCGCGCGTTGCGGCGGGCGTAGAACTCGGCCATCCAGGCATCGGTCAGCGGGCGGCCGGTCCGGGCCTCGATGCGCGCCGTCTCGCTGCGCACGGTCTTGCCTATGAACAGGCGCATGCATTCCTCGGGCGGCAGCGGCCAGCCGGCCTCATTGAGCATCTGGCACAGCACGCCGTTGGTGATCGGCTCGCTGTCCACCAGCACGCCGTCACAGTCAAACAAGATCGCGTCAAACATCATGGGTCATGGGGTTGGGTGGTTGCCCCTGGCCCACCAGGGCTATGAATGCAGGGCCTGCATGCAGTCTGCACCAAACAGCACGACGCGGTTGCGCCCGGTCTGCTTGGCCGTGTACAGGGCGGCGTCGGCCTGCTGGAACAGGGCCTGCGCGGCATCGGCGCCCGGATAGTGCGCCGCCTGCAGGCTGGTCACGCCCATGCTCAGGGTCACGCTGTCGCAGCAGGCGCTGCCACGGTGCGGCAGTGCCAGCTGGCGCACGGCATCCTGCAACCGCAGGGCGACGGCCATGGCAGCGGGGGCATCAGCGCCGGGCAGCAGCACGGCGAACTCTTCGCCGCCATAGCGCGCCAGCAGGTCGCCCGCGCGGCCCAGCAGGGCCGACATGGCCGTCGCCACCTGCTGCAAGCATTGGTCGCCCGCGACATGGCCGTAGCTGTCGTTGTAGGCCTTGAAATGGTCCACGTCGATCATCACCAGCGCCAGCGGCTGGCCCTCGCGCTGGGCTCGGCTCCACTCCTGGGTCACGGCCTCGTGCAGCGCCAGGCGGTTGGCCACCTGGGTCAGTGGGTCCAGGCGCACCTGCGCCTCCAGCGCCGTGCGGTAGCGCGCCAGCTGCTCTTCGGTGTGCTTGCGCTCGGTGATGTCCTGCACCGTGCCGGTCATGAGCAGCGGTTCATTTTCCGAGGCCTGACTGTATTCCCCCCAGACCTCCACCCAGCGCTCCTGCCGGTCACCGTGGCGCAGGATGCGGTACTGGGTGCGCAGCGGCGTGCGCTCCATCATGGCCTGGCCGTGGATCCGCAGGGTTTGCACGCTCTCGTCCGGGTGCAGCATGGTCATCCACTGGCGCAAGCTCATGCGGCCCTCGTCGGGCAGGCCGAAGATGGCGCTGGCCATGCGCGACATGACAAAGGCCTCGCTGCGTGTCTCATAGGTGAAATAACCCACGGTGGCGGCCTTCTGCGCGTTGTCCAGCCAGCGCAGGTTGCGTTCGAGCTCGCGCTTCAAGGCACGCTCGCGCCGCCAGGCGCGCCACTGCCACAGCAGCACGACCAGGCCCAGCGACAGCAAACCCAGGCTGACAAACAGGCTCAGGCCCAGCCATTCACGGCGCTGGGCATCGGTGAAGGCATCGCCCACATCCACCTTGGAGAGCAGCAGCCAGGGGGAGTCGGCCACGGCGCTGGCGACGGCCAGCACCTCCTGGCCACGGTAGTCATGGGCGTAGAAGGCGCCGCGCACCCCGGTGGCGGCCATGGCCATGGGGTCGCGCCCGCCCTGTACCAACGGCAGGCGCAGCGCCCCTGACTCGCTGCCGCGCAGGGGCAGCGGGCTGAGCGAGACCACCTCGTCGCCACTGCGCTGCACCAGCACGGATTCGGCCGTGGGGCTGTGGTTGGGCCAGGTCTCCAGCAGCGGATACAGGGTGGCGCGCGCATCCACCAGCAGCCACACGGCGCCCAGCGCACGCGTACCATCGAACAGGGGCGCGATCAGGCCGTAGAAGGCAAAGGCAAACGCCGGGTCGCGGCGCAGCTCGACGACGACCGGCCGGGCCTGTGCCAGCGCCAGCTGCAGGGCCTGCTGCTCGGGCTCTGGCAGCTGTCCGGTGGCGGCGCCCTGGGCGTCCAGCAGCAGCCGGCCCTGCGCATCGACCAGGTAGGCCGCGGTGTAGCGCACCTGCTCCATGAGGATGGTCAGGCGCTCGCGCAGCGCCGCCTGCTGGGGCGATGACGGCGCGCCGCGCCACTGCGCCACGGCCCGGGCAAACAGGCTGTCCTGCGTCAGCGCCGCAGCCTCGGCCATGCGCCGCGCACGCCAGTCGGTGACGGCGCGCAGCTGCAGCTGGTTGACGGCCTGCAGACTCCCTTCGATCTGGTGGCGGTAGCGCTGCTCGCGCTCCTGGTAGACATGCGACAGCCCCCAGGCCATGCCGCCCAGCAGCAGGGCCACCAACAGCAACAGCAGCCATGCGCGCGAGCGCGCGTGGTGCGGCGGCATGGTGTCGGGCGCTTTCATGACAAGAGGCGGGCGAATGAAAACAGGAGAAGGGGTCGTCAAACCCCGGATGTTATGTCACAGTTTGTATCTCTCCGCAACAATACCCCAATACCATGCCAGCAACTGCCCTTACCCGCCGCTCCTGCCTGGCCCAGTCGGCCGCGCTATGCCTGGGCACATGGGCCGCCGGCCCCGCCCAGGCCCGCTCCACCCGGCGCGCCGTGGTGATCAACATGGCACTGGAGCCCGACAGCCTGGACCCAACCATGGCCGCGGCGGCGGCCGTGGGCGAGGTGACGCATTACAACGTGCTGGAGGGTCTGACCCGCATCGAGGAAAACGGCGCGGTGGCGCCGCTGTTGGCCGAGTCCTGGAGCGTGGATGGCACGGGGCGGCATTACCACCTGCGCCTGCGCCAGGGCGTGCGCTTTCACGACGGCGCGGCCTTCGATGCAGCGGCCGTGCGCTTCAGCTTCGAGCGCGCCGTGGCCCCCAGCGCGACAAACAAGGCGCGCAAGGCCTTGTTCGACAACATTGCCAGCATCGGCACGCCGGACGCGCACAGCGTGGCCCTCACCTTGCACCACCCGGACCCGCAGTTGCTGTTCCGTCTGGGCGAGGGGCCGGCCGTGATGCTGCACCCGGCCACGGCGGCCCAGGCCGCCACCCGCCCCGTCGGCACCGGGCCCTACCAGGTGGCGCAGTGGCGCCGTGGCCACGGCATCGAGCTGGCCCAGGCGCCCATGTACCGCCAGGCGGCAAGGCTGCGCATGCACCAGGCCAGCTTTCGCTTTCTGCACGACCCCCTGGCGCAGAACGCCGCGCTGCGCTCCGGCGAGATCGACGTGGCGTTCAACTTCGCCACGCAGACCGTGCGTCGCTTCCAGGATGAAACCGGCTACCAGGTGCTGATAGGCGCCTCCACCGGCAAGGGCCTGCTGGCGCTGAACCAGCGGCGCGCACCGCTCAATGATGTGCGCGTGCGCCGCGCCATCACCCACGCCATCGACCGCGAGGGCTTCATACGCAGCGTGCTCGACGGCCGCGGCGTGGCCATTGGCAGCCACTTCAGCCCGGCGGATGCAGGGTATCTGCACCTGGCCAACATGTACCCCCATGACCCGGAGCGCGCCCGCGCCCTGCTCAAGAGCGCCGGCGTCGCCACGCCGCTGCGCCTGACCCTGGCCTTGCCGCCGGCGCCCTACGCGCACGAGGGCGGCCCGGTGATCGCGCAGGACCTGGCCCGCGTCGGCATCGTGGCCGAGCTGCAGCGACTGTCCTGGGAGCAATGGCTGAACGGCCCGTTCAAGGGCCAGTTCGACATGACGCTGATCAACCATGTGGAGCCGCTGGACTACCGCATCTACGCCGACCCGGGCTACTACTTCGGCTATGACAGCCCGGCATTCCGCGACCTGGTGCAGCGCCATGGCGCCGCCGACAACGCACGCGAGCGCCAGTTGCTGTGGGCCGAGCTGCAGCGCCAGCTGGCGCGCGATGCCGTCAACGCCTGGATCTTCGCGCCCCAGGTGGGCACCGTGGTGCGCAAGGGGCTGCGCGGCACCTGGATGAACTACCCCATCTTCGTGCACGACATTGCTGCCATGTGGTGGGAGTAGTGCTTTAAATTTGATAGCGTGCTGCGCTTGCCATACAAGCGTTACAGCCACTATTTATATAAGTTTTCCATCTACGTAGTACCAGCGCCCCTGCTCGCGCAGGAAGCGGCTGCGCTCGTGCAGGCGGTGTGCCCGGCCCGTGGCGTCGCGCTGGCGGGCGACGAACTCGACCTCGGCGTGGGTCGCGTCCAGTGGCAGATGGGCGCGCACCTGCAGGCCCAGCCAGCGCGCACCAGGCTCGAAGTCGAGCTGCGCCGGCCGGTGCGCGGCCTGCCAGGTGGCCAGCAGGTAGGCCGCGTCCTCACGCACGAAGGCCGTGTAGCGCGAGCGCATCAGGCTCTCGGCATCGGGCGCCGGGCATTGCGCGAAATGGTCGATATAGCGGCCGCAGCATTGCGCATACGGCAGCGCACGCCGGCGGCTGTCGGTGCGGCCGCAGGGGCAGGCGGGCAGTGCGCTGGCGGCAGGCATGAACGGGCCCGGCCCTCAGGCCAGCGCGCGCTGGATGATGATCTTCTGCACGTCGCTCGTGCCCTCGTAGATCTGGCACACGCGCACGTCGCGGTAGATACGCTCCACAGGGAAGTCGCTCACCACGCCGTAGCCGCCCAGCGTCTGTATGGCGGCGCTGCACACGCGTTCCGCCATCTCGCTGGCGAACAGCTTGGCCATCGCCGCCTCCTTCAGGCAGGGGCGGCCCGCGTCGCGCAGGGCGGCGGCGTGCCAGATGAGCTGGCGTGCGGCCTCGATCTGCGTGGCGCAGTCGGCCAGGCGATGGCCCACGGCCTGGTGGTTGAAGATGGACTGGCCGAAGCTCTCGCGCTCCTTGGCGTATTGCAGGGCGAATTCAAAGGCGCTACGCGCCATGCCCACGCTTTGCGCGGCGATGCCTATGCGCCCACCCTCCAGCGCGCCCAGGGCGATCTTGTAGCCCTCGCCCTCGGCGCCGATCAGGTTGTCCGCCGGGATGCGGCAGTCGTCGAAGTTGATCTGCGCCGTGTCGCTGCTGTGCTGGCCCAGCTTGTCCTCCAGCCGCGCCACCACATAGCCGGACGTGCTGGTGGGCACGATGAAGGCGCTCATGCCCTTCTTGCCCGCGCCCTTGTCGGTGACGGCGATGACGATGGCCACCTGGCCGTTCTTGCCGCTGGTGATGAACTGCTTGACGCCGTTGATGACGTATTCGTCGCCCTGCCTCACCGCCGTGGTGCGCAGCGCGGAGGCGTCCGAGCCCACATGCGGCTCGGTCAGGCAGAACGCGCCCAGCATCTCGCCGCGCGCCAGGGGGGCAAGCCAGTCGCGCTGTTGCCGCGCATTGCCGTAGCGCATGAGGATGGCGTTGACCGGGCAGTTGGTGACGCTGATGGCGGTGCTGGTGCCGCCATCGCCGGCGGCGATTTCTTCCAGCACCAGGGCCAGCGACAGGTAGTCCAGCCCGGCGCCGCCGAGATCCTCGGGCACGCAGATGCCATACGCGCCCAAGGCGGCCAGGCCCTGGTGCGCGTCGCGCGGAAAGTGGTGCTCCTTGTCCCAGCGCGCGGCGTGGGGCCAGAGCTCTTCCTGGGCGAACGCACGCACAGCGTCGCGGATCATTTCCTGGTCTTGGGTCAGCAGCATGGTCGTGCTCTCACAAAATAGTGGCTTGCGGCCAAAAATGCCGCCAACGCCTATGAAATAAGCGCCAACAGCTATTGAAAAATGAGCAAGCCTCAGATCAGCTCGATGGCCATGGCCGTGGCCTCGCCGCCGCCTATGCACAGCGTGGCCAGGCCGCGCTGCAGGCCGCGGGCCTTGAGCGCATGCACCAGCGTGACCAAAATGCGCGCGCCGCTGGCGCCTATGGGGTGACCCAGCGCGCAGGCGCCGCCGTTGACGTTGACCTTGTCGTGGGGAATCTTCAGATCCGCCATCAGGGCCATGGGCACGACGGCGAAGGCCTCGTTGATCTCCCACAGATCCACGTCGCCCACCTGCCAGCCGATTTTCTTCAGCAGCTTCTCGGTCGCACCCACCGGGGCGGTGCTGAACCATTCCGGCGCCTGGGCATGGGTGGCATGGCCGACGATACGCGCCAGCGGCTTGCAGCCCAGCCGCTGGGCGGTGGACGCGCGCATCAGCACCATGGCGGCGGCGCCATCGTTGATGCTGGAGCTGGACGCTGCGGTGATGGTGCCGTCCTTCCTGAAGGCGGGCTTGAGGCTGGCGATCTTGTCCAGGCGGGCCTTGGCCGGGCCTTCGTCCACGCTGACCGTGACCTCGCCCTTGCGCGTCTTGAGCGTAACCGGGGCAATCTCGGCGTCGAAGGCGCCGCTCCTGGCGGCCTCCTGTGCGCGCGTGACGCTGGCGATGGCAAAGGCGTCCTGCTGCTCGCGCGTGAACTGGTACTTGGCGGCGCAATCCTCGCCAAAGGTGCCCATGGAGCGGCCGGGCTCGTAGGCGTCTTCCAGGCCGTCGAGCATCATGTGGTCGAACACCTTGTCGTGGCCCATGCGGTAGCCGCCGCGGCCCTTCTTCAGCAGGTAGGGTGCGCCGCTCATGCTCTCCATGCCGCCGGAGACCATCACCTCGCGGCTGCCGGCGATCAGCTGGTCATGGGCCAGGATGGTGGCCTCCATGCCGGCGCCGCACATCTTGGACAGGGTCACCGCGCCCGTGCTTTGCGGCAGCCCGCCCTTGAAAAGCGCCTGGCGCGCCGGCGCCTGGCCCTGGCCGGCCATCAGGCAGTTGCCGAACAGCACCTCCTCGACCAGCGCGGGCGCAATACCGGCGCGCTCAACGGCGGCCTTGATGGCGACGCCGCCCAGGTCATGCGCGGCCAGGTCGGCGAAGTCGCTCATGAAGCCGCCCATGGGCGTGCGCGCGGCGCTGACGATGACGACGGGGTCTTGGTGTTGGCTCATGTGATATCTCCTGGGGGTTGGGTTGGTAACGGCACGCCGCCAAAGCGCCGCGTGCTGTCGTAGGGAAACACGTCATAGACATGGCCGGCCTGTATGCGCTCTTTGTGCGACTGCCAGAAATCCACGTCCAGCAGATCCGCATGGTGGCGCATAAAGGCGGCACGCACGGCGTCGTTGCCGAGCAGGAAGGGGCCGAAGGTTTCGGGGAAGACATCGTGCGGGCCGACCGCGTACCAGACCTCGCCGGACAGTTCATCCTCCTCGCAGCGCGGCGCGGGCACGCGGCGGAAGTTGCAGTCGGTGAGGTATTCGATCTCGTCGTAGTCGTAGAACACCACCTTGCCGTTGCGCGTCATGCCGAAGTTCTTCCACAGCATGTCGCCGGGGAAGATGTTGGCGGCCACCAGATCCTTGATGGCGTTGCCGTATTCGAGCACGGCATGCTCCAGCGCGCTGGCTGACTCGGGTTCGTCCAGGCCGGCATCCAGGCATTCCTGCAGGTGGATGTTCAGCGGGATCATGCGCCGCTCTATGTACAGGTGGGAGATGATGACCTCCTGGCGCCCGTCACCATCGCGGTCGCTGATCTCCAACTGGCTGGGCGCATGCTTTTGAATTTCCGCGATCAGCTCATCGCTGAAGCGGTCGCGCGGAAAGGCCACCAGACTGTATTCCAGCGTGTCGGCCATGCGGCCCACGCGGTCATGCTGCTTGACCAGCAGATATTTGGCCTTGACCTGCTCACGCGTTGTGTCTTTGGGCGCCGGGAAATGATCCTTGATGAGCTTGAACACATAGGGAAAGCTCGGCAGGTCGAAGACCAGCATCACCATGCCCTTGATGCCGGGCGCAATGCGGAACTGGTCGCTGGAATAGCGCAGATGGTGCAGGAAGTCGCGATAAAACAGCGTCTTGCCCTGCTTGGCCAGGCCCAGCGAGATGTAGAGCTCGGCCCGGCGCTTGCGCGGCATCAGCGTGGCCAGGAACTGCACGTAGGCGCTGGGAATCTCCATGTCCACCATGAAGTAGGCGCGCGCAAAACTGAACAGCATCTGCAAATCGTTCTCGCCGAACAGCGCGGCATCGATCACCAGCGTGCCCTGCTCGCCATGCAGTATGGGCAGCGCAAACGCCAGTTCGGTGAAGCCGTTGATCAGCTTGCCAACCACGTAGGCGCCCTTGTTGCGAAAGAACAGGCTGGTCAGCACCTGGATCTGGAAATTGCTGCGCAGCTTGGCGGCGCCCAGCTGCTGCTGCATGGCGCGCACCACGCAGTCCACGTCGCGCCGCAGGTCGGCAAACGGGCGCTGCAGCGCAAACTGCTCGATGATGTCGGCCACCGCCTGGTGCAGGCCATCGCCCGCCGGGTAGTAGGCGCGGTAGGTGGGGCGCGCGCCGGGGTCTTCGCTTTCTATGTACTCGGTACTGACGGCCGGCCAGACGAAGATGAAATCGTTGTGGAAATGCGTGCGGTGCAGGATCTTGGTGGTGACCGAGTTGAAGAAGGTCTCGGCCAGCTCGGGGCGCAGGTGGTTCACCATCAGGCCGATGTAGTGCAGCTTGACCTGGTGCCACACGACCATGGGCAGGGCGCCGGCGTTGAACTCCTTGTCCAGCCGGCGCACACATTCCTTCACGCGCAGGTCGTAGAACTCTATGCGCTCGCGCTGCGCGCGCTGCTGGCCGTGCCAGTCCGCCGTCTCGAAACGGTGCTTGGCGCGCGCCGATTCGGCACGGAACAGACGGTAGTGGCGGTTGAAGCCGTCCAGCATCGCCTTGGCGATGTCAAAGGCCTGCGGGGCGTCCAGCCGCTGCGGAAACATGGGGCCTGCCTGCGCTGTGCCGTGGCCCGTGGGCTATTGGCGCGCGCGCTGCGCCACCTGCTCCACGGCGGCCTGGTGCACCTCGTGCAGACCGCCCACGCCGGGCACGGTCATGTGCAGATTGGTGATCAGGCCGTTGCGCAGGCCATAGCACCAGCCGTGGATCTGCACCTTCTGGCCGCGCGCCCAGGCATCCTGCATCACCGTCGAATGGGCGATGTTCAGCACCTGCTCGATGGCGTTGAGCTCGCACAGCGCGTCGTGGCGCCATTGCAGGTCGATGCCGTCCAGCAGCGCGGCATGCTTGTCGCGCACATCCTTTACATGGCGGATCCAGTTGTCCGCCAGGCCCACGCGCACATCCTCCAGCGCCGCCAGCACGCCGCCGCAGCCGTAGTGGCCAACGACCATCAGGTGCTCCACCTTCAGCTGATCGACCGCGTACTGGATGGTGGACAGGCAATTGAGGTCGGTCGGCACAACCACGTTGGCGACGTTACGGTGCACGAACACCTCGCCCGGCTCCAGGCCCGTGATCTGGTTGGCCGGCACCCGGCTGTCGGAGCAGCCTATCCACATGTAGCGCGGCTTCTGCTGCGCCATCAGGCCGGTGAAAAAGCCGGGTTTTTCGCGCTCCATCCGCGCCGCCCAGGCGCGGTTGTGCTCAAAGAGGTCGTTGATGGAGCTGCTGGGCATGGGCTTCCTTGGTGGTTACGGGGCGCTTACCTTAGCAAGTTTCGGCGAACAGCTCACGGCCTATCAGCATGCGGCGGATCTCGCTGGTACCGGCGCCGATCTCGTACAGCTTGGCATCACGCCACAGGCGGCCCAGCGGGTACTCGTTGATATAGCCATTACCACCAAAAATCTGCACCCCCTCGCCCGCCATCCAGGTAGCCTTCTCGGCCGTCCACAGGATCACGCTGGCGCAGTCCTTGCGCACCTGGCGCACATGCTCGGCACCCAGCATGTCCAGATTTTTGGCCACGGTGTAGGCGAACGACCGCCCAGCCTGCAGCACGGTGTACATATCGGCCACCTTGCCCTGGATAAGCTGGAACTCGCCAATGCTCTGGCCAAACTGCTTGCGGTCGTGGATGTAGGGCACGACGTTGTCCATCACTGACTGCATGATGCCGAGCGGACCGCCGGTGAGCACGGCGCGCTCGTAATCCAGTCCACTCATCAGCACCTTGGCGCCGCCGTTGACCATGCCCAGCACGTTCTCCGCCGGAACCTCCACATCCTGGAACACCAGCTCGCCCGTGTGGCTGCCGCGCATGCCCAGCTTGTCGAGCTTTTGCGCAATCGAAAAGCCCTTCATGCCCTTTTCAATCAGAAAGGCCGTGACGCCGCGTGCGCCCAGCTCGGGCTCGGTCTTGGCATAGACCACCAGGGTGTCGGCGTCCGGGCCGTTGGTGATCCACATCTTGCTGCCGTTGAGCAGGTAGTAACCGCCCTTGTCCTCGGCCTTGAGCTTCATGCTGATGACGTCGGAGCCGGCGCCCGGCTCGCTCATGGCCAGGGCGCCCACATGCTCACCGTTGATCAGCTTGGGCAGGTACTTGGCCTTTTGCGCCGGGTTGCCGTTGCGGTTGATCTGGTTCACGCACAGATTGCTGTGCGCGCCATAGGACAGGCCCACGGATGCGCTGGCGCGCGAAATCTCTTCCATGGCCACCATGTGCGCCAGATAGCCCATGTTGGCGCCGCCAAATTCCTCGGGCACGGTGATGCCGAGCACGCCCAGGTCACCGAACTTGCGCCAGAGGTCCATGGGAAACTGGTCATCACGATCGATCTCCGCCGCGCGTGGCGCGATCTCGGACTGGGCAAACTCGCGCACGGCATCGCGCAATGCGTCAATGTCTTCGCCCAACTGAAAATTCAGGCCTGGCAACTGGGTGGCAATGCTCATGGAGTCTCTCCTGGAAGGGGGTGTGAGATGGATACCTATCGCCGGCAGACCGCAAAAGCCCTGGCGCATTACGTTTACGTAAACGTCAATTATGCTGTAGTTTCAGCCGTCGGTGGTTCAATTTTTCCGAGCAGATCCATGGCTTCACGCTCATGTTCACGCAACTCGTCGAGATTGGCCTGCAAGTCGCGCATCTGCAACTCCAGTTGCTTGCGGTGCATGGCTAAAACCTCCAGGAATTTGCGTAGCTGCACCCCTGTGTCGCGTGGGCTGTCATAGAGGTCGATGATCTCCTTGGCCTCATTCAATGACAGGCCCAGGCGCTTGGCTCGCAACGTCAACTTGAGCCGCGCCCGATCGCGCCCGCTATAGACGCGGTTGCGCCCACCTGGCCCCGCGCGTTCGGGGCGCAATAGACCCATGTCTTCGTAGAAACGCATGGCGCGGGTAGTCAGATCAAACTCCCGTGCCAGATCACTGATGCTGTAGGTTGGCATGTCTTGACGTTAACGTGAACGTCAATGCTACCGCAGCTTGCGCGTGTGAACCGAGACACGCATCAAACCCCCAAAGCAAAACGCCCTCCCACTATGTAAGTGGGAGGGCGGTTTGGGCTGTAATAGCCTGACGATGACCTACTTTCACACGGGGATCCGCACTATCATCGGCGCGAAGTCGTTTCACTGTCCTG
>JAGPIX010000090.1 GCA_018054745.1 Alicycliphilus sp. | reverse complement strand
CGGGCAGACCGGCCGGAATCAGGGCGCCGCCCTCCAGCGCCTCGGTGCGCTGGTGGGCCGTGTCTTGCGGCGTCAGGCCGGCGGGGAAGGGGAAGGTTTCGAAGCAGGTGGTGGGGGTGTAGCGCGGGTCGTTGCCCACGCCCAGCCAGGTGCCCATGCGCAGCGACCAGAGTTCGTGCATGCGGCTGTGCAGGATGCCGAAGGTGGTGTCGTCGGCGCGGGCGATGGCGACGGTGGCGGTGTCGGGGATGGACGGCATGTGCTGCCACACGAACAATCGGTGTTTCGCCACACGCGGTGTGTTGATGTAGCGTGCCAAAGGCTTGAGCGCGGCGCGCAACTGCTCGCCATTTCTGCCAAAGCGCCACCAGAACGTGCGGCGAATCCGGTCGTTGTTCTGCTCGCGGACGGGTTTGACATGCCGCAGGATGTGCTCAAAAGGCGCTTCGTAGAGCGCCGCGTCCTGCTCGGCCATGGATTCGCCGGTGTCTATGACCCAGCCATCGCGGGTGCGCCGGGTGATGTCCATGCCGTTGATGAGCGGAAAGAGCACTTCGGCATTGCTGCGCCCGTGTGGATTCGGCATGGCAAGCCAGCTGCGCGCTTGTTGGCCGCTGATGTCCAGCGGGCCATCCTTGCGCAGGCCTTCGAAGGCGCTTGTGCCGTTGCCGGGTTGGGCCTTGGCGCTGGACAGGTCGATGGCCAGGCCCTCGCCCAGCACGGCGGTTAGGTCAGGCAGGATGGAGTGAACCTCCTCGCCATTGAGTTGCGTGCCGCTGCCTGCCCCGAAGCACACGAGGGACACCCGTACTGCTGCACCCTCATTCACCCAGGTTTCGTCGCTCCAGGCATCGAAGATCTGGCTGTGTTCAACGATGGCATCGAGAACGCGCCGGTTGGCGCCGCCGCGAATCGAGTTGGTACTGACGAAGCCGGCGGCATTCAAGCGCTGGGCACTGATGTAGGCCAGTGATTTGGCGAACCAGTAGCAAACGAGATCGGCCGCGCCCGGAACCTGTTGCCCATAGACGTGGTTGAGTGCGTCAAAGTAGTCCGCTCCCAGTTCCCGGCGTTTCTTGCTGCCGCCCAAAAACGGCGGGTTGCCCACCACCACGTCGGCGCGGGGCCAGGGGGCTTCGGCGGCTGTTGCTCCCTCGCCCCCTTGGGGGAGAGGGTGGGGGTGAGGGGGTATTGGGGCGCCGCGCCCGGTGGTGGGCAGGCCCTCACCCCTGCCCTCTCCCAGAGGGAGAGGGAGAAATACCCGCAGCAGCGCGTCGCGGCATTCGATCTGCTCCAGCGGCTCCAGCACGGGGTTGGTCTTGACCTCGTAGCCGTGGGCGATGCGCCACTGGATCTCGCCTATCCACAGCGACACGCGCGCCAGCTCGGCGGCGTATTCGTTCAGCTCTATGCCCAGCATGTTGTGCGGGCCGGTGACCAGATCCTGCTCGCGCGCCAGGCCCAGGTTGGCGGCCTGGGTGATGCAGTACAGCTCCACGTCCTTCAGTGCCTTCAGGCCCAGGAACAGAAAGTTGCCGCTGCCGCAGGCGGGGTCGAGGATGCGGAACGCGCGCAGCCGCTCCAGCCATTGCACGAAGCGGTTGTGGGCCTTTTTGTAGGCGGCGTCGCCATGTTTCCTGATCTTGGCCGTTTGCGCTTGCAGGTCTTGCGCCAGAAGCTCCCATTCTTGTAGCAATGGCCGGGTGATGACGGGCTCGATGATGCGGGCAATGGTCGCCGGGTCGGTGTAGTGCGCGCCCAGCTGGCTGCGCTTGGCGGGATCCAGGCCGCGTTCGAACAGGGTGCCGAAGATGGAGACGTCGATGGCGCTCCAGTTCAGGCCGGCGGCGTTGCGCAACTCGGTGATGTCCAGGATCTCCAGCTTCGGGACATGGATGTGCGCGAACAGCCCGCCGTTGAACCAGGGGATGTCGTCCGGCCCGTACAGGCCGCCGGTCTGCATGGTGGTGAAGAGCTGCGCCAGGCCGGTGGTCAGGCGCTCGCTGGTGATCTGGCGGTTGCCCACCAGGCGCTCGAACATGCGCCCGGGCAGCAGGCCCACGTCTTCGGCAAAGAAGCAGAACAGGCATTGGGTGAGGAAATGCGCCACCGCGTCGGGGTGGTGGCCGCGCCCGCGCAGCTGCTCGGCCAGCAGGGCAAAGCTTTTGGCGGCGGCCTCGGTGATGTCGCGGTTGGTCTGGCGCGGGCGAAAGCTTTGCGGGTCGGTCCACAGCCGGCGCAGCAGCTGGCGCTTCTCCGGCTGGTCGAGCTGCTCGATGCGCACGGTGTGCGTCTCGCTCGGGTGGCCGTTGAACTGGGTGTGGATGCGGATGGTCAGGCGGTCGCAGACCACCAGCAGCGGCGGGTTGGAGAGTGCCAGGCTGTACTGCTGCAGCTGGCGCAGCGCGGCGTCCAGGTTCTTGCCGGGGGCCTTGTTCTCCCAGGCGAAATGGTCGCGGTAGAACACGTCGGCATAGCCGCGCGCCTCGCCCAGGATGAGGGACTGGCGCTCGAAGCTGTATTCCTGCGCGACGTCGGGGCTGCCGGGCTTGGGGACGCCCAGCAGCTCGCACAGGCCCAGGAAATGGCTTTGCGCGCCCTGCTCCTCGTTCAGGTGGGCGCTGCTGCCGCCGGGGCCCCATTGGGCGATGAAGTCGGTGGGGGTGGTCACGGGTTGCTTTTGTTTTGCTAGCTGCTGGCGCTGGTTTGGCGGGCGTATCAGGCGGTTTTGCCCGCAAGTGTGGCACGCGCCTTGTCCAGCCATTGCTGCAGGCTGTCCAGCAGGCCCTGGTGGCTGAAGGAGCAGCTTTCCTCGGTGAACAGGGCGCCGGCCTCCAGGCGGTCGAGCAGGGCCAGCAGCACCTCGGCGTAGCGCGGCGGCAGGGCGGCCAGCAGGGCGGCGTGGCCGCGCGCGCCGGCGCTGAAGGCGTGGTTGCTGGTCTGCTGCGCGCGCAGGGCGTGCAGCTGGGCTTGCAGCTCGTCGAGCTGGCGCAGGGCGGTGTTGTGGCTCATGGGGCGTAGCGTAGCGCCTGTGCCCTGGCGGGCGCGTGGCGTGGTGATCTGCGTCAGAATCGCACCCATGAATGCCCTGAACATCGCCGAATACACGCACACCCTGGGTTTACAGGCAAAAACGGCTTCCGCGCTTATGGCGCGGGCGCCAGCAGCTATTAAAAACAAAGCATTGCTGGCGCTGGCGCGGCTGTTGCGCGAGAACGTTCAGGCCCTGCAGGCGGACAACGCCGCCGACCTTGCGCGCGCCCGCGCCGCCGGGTTGCCTGAGCCCATGGTCGATCGCCTGAAGCTGACCCCCGCGGTGCTGGAGACCTGCGCCCTGGGCTGCGAGCAGCTGGCGGCCATGCCGGACATCATTGGCGAGATCATCGGGATGAAGCAGCAGCCCAGCGGCATCCGCGTGGGCCAGATGCGCGTGCCGATTGGCGTGTTCGGCATGATTTACGAGAGCCGGCCGAATGTGACGATCGAGGCCGCCAGCCTGTCGATCAAGAGCGGCAACGCCTGCATTCTGCGCGGCGGATCGGAAGCGATTGACTCCAACCGCGCGCTGGCGCGGCTGGTGGCGCTGGCGCTGGCCGAGGCCGGCCTGCCCGAGCACGGTGTGCAGCTGGTACAGACCACAGACCGCGCCGCCGTGGGCCAGCTGATCGCCATGCCCGCGTACGTGGACGTGATCATTCCGCGCGGCGGCAAGGGCTTGATAGAGCGCATCAGCGCGGAGGCCAAGGTGCCGGTGATCAAGCACCTGGACGGCAATTGCCACAGCTATGTCGATGACCCTTGCGACCTGGATCTGGCCGTGACGGTGGTGGACAACGCCAAGACGCAGAAATACAGCCCCTGCAACGCCACCGAGAGCCTGCTGGTGGCGCGCGCCGTGGCGCCGGCCTTTTTACCGCGCATCGGCGCCGTCTTCGCCGAAAAAGGGGTGGAAATGCGGGTTTGCGCTGAAAGTAGGGCGCTGCTAGCTACTGTTTCAGGAGCAAAACTGGTCGATGCGACGGAGGCCGACTGGAGCGAGGAGTATCTGGCGCCCATCATCTCTATCCGCGTGGTGGCGGGGCTGGACGAGGCGATTGCCTGGATCAACCGCTACAGCAGCCACCACACCGAGGCCATTCTGACCACCGACCACCGGCATGCGCAGCGCTTTTTGCGCGAGGTGGATTCGGCCAGCTGCATGGTCAACGCCAGCACGCGCTTTGCCGATGGTTTTGAGTACGGTCTGGGCGCGGAGATCGGCATCAGCACCGATAAATTCCACGCGCGCGGGCCGGTGGGGCTGGAGGGGCTGACGTCGCTGAAGTATGTGGTGCTGGGCGAGGGCGAGGTGCGGCGCTGAGCCGCTGGGCCATGCGCTTGTTTTTGGATAGCGCGTTGCGCCGTATCCGCAAGGGTGGGGCCCGGCTTCTCCCTCGCCCCCTTGGGGGAGAGGGTAGGGGTGAGGGGGTTGTTCAGGCGCAGTGGCTGTTGACATACAGCCCTCACCCCCGCCCTCTCCCGCGCGCGGGAGAGGGAGTCGAGACGCCGCGCGCTGGCGACAGGTGTGCGCATGGTGGCCCAGTGCGGTGGGTCAAGACAGGTCGGCAAACATGAAAATCATCATCCTCGGCGCCGGCCGCGTGGGTCAGAGTGCGGCGGCCAGTCTGGTGTCGGAGCACAACGACATCACCGTCATCGACACCGACGCGGCGCGCCTGCGCGAGCTGGAGTCGCGCCTGGACTTGCGCGGTGTGGTGGGCAGCGGCATAGACCCCAAGGTGCTGGCCGAGGCCGGCGCGCGCGATACCGACCTGTTGATTGCCTGCGCCGCGCAGGACGAGACCAACCTGGTCTGCGCCAAGGTGGCGCAGATGCAGTTCAACGTGCCGCAATGCGTGGCGCGCGTGCGCACCAGTGGCTTCGAGGACGGCAGCGCGCTGCTCTCGCGCGAGGGTTTCGCGGTAGACCACATTCTGTGCCCCGAAAATTCCTTGGTGAACTACATCGCCAAGCTGGTGGAGTACCCCGGCGCACTGCAGGTGCGCGAGTTCGCCGGCGGGCGTGCCTGCCTGGTGTCGGCGCGCGCGCGTGCCGGCGCGCCGGCGGTGGGGCTGGAAATCAGGCACCTGCGCGAGCAGATGCCCGAGGTGGCGGTGCGCATCGTCGCCATCTACCGGCGCTTTCCCGACGAGCCCGACCGCTTCGTGCCCTGCGACGGCACCACGCGCATCGAGCCGGGCGACGAGGTGTTCGCGCTGGCGGGGATGCAGCGCGTGCGCCAGGTGCTGGCCGCTCTGCGCCTGCGTGCGGGCCAGCCGCCGCGCGTGGTCAAGCGCATCATGATGGCCGGTGGCGGCGTGGTCAGCGAGCGCCTGGCGCGCCTGCTGGCCGAGCAGCCGGAGCGCTTTCATATCAAGATCGTCGAGCCGGGCCAGGAGCGCAGCGTGGCGCTGGCTTCCAGCCTGCCCGAACAGGTGCTGGTGCTGCAGGGCGAGACCTCGGACGAGGAGCTGCTCGCCGAGGAGGGCATCGAGGAGGTGGACTTCTTCCTGGCCCTGTCGGACGACGACGAGAACAACATCATGTCCTGCCTGCTGGCCAAACGCATGGGCGCGCGCCGCGTGCTGGCGCTGATCCACCGCCAGGCCTATGCCGAGCTGATGCACGGCACGCAGATCGACATTGCGCTGTCGCCGGCCCAGGCCATGCTGGGCGAGCTGCTGGCCTACACGCGCCGTGGCGACGTGCAGGCGGTGCACAGCCTGCGCCGCGGCGTGGCCGAGGCGCTGGAGATCGTGGCGCGCGGCGACAGGAAGAGCTCGCGCGTGGTCGGCCGGCGCGTGGAAGAGCTGCCGCTGCCGCCCCAGGTGCACATGGGCCTGATCGTGCGCGGCCTGCCCGATGCCGACGCGCCGCCACCGGCCGATGGCGAGGGTGAGGGTGAGGGCGAGGGCGAGGCACCACCGGCCGCGCCGGCGGAGCCCGAGGTGATCATTCCGCGCAGCCATACGGTCATCGAGAGCAACGACCATGTGGTGTTCTTTCTGCCGAACAAGCGCCTGGTGCGCGAGGTGGAAAAGCTGTTCCGCGTGAGCGCCACGTTCTTTTGAGCCCTCGGCCATGCGTGACCTGTTCCCCGTTCTGCGTGTGCTGGGCATGCTGATGTGCATGTTTGCGCTGGCCATGGCGCTGCCCGGCGCCGTGTCGTGGTGGCAGCAGGAGAGCGTGTGGCGCGTCTACCCGCTGTCCATGGCCGTGACCATGGGCGCGGGCCTGCTGCTCTGGTGGCTGCTGCGCCACCACCGCCAGGAGCTGCAGCCGCGCCATGGCGTGATCCTGGTGACGCTGGTGTGGGTGCTGCTGCCGCTGGCGGCCAGCCTGCCGCTGTGGCTGGCCATGGCGCAGGTGGCGCGGCCGATCAGCTTCACGCATGCCTATTTCGAGGCCGTCTCGGGCCTGACCACCACCGGCTCCACGGTGCTGTCGGGGCTGGATGCGCTGCCGCTGTCGGTCAATATCTGGCGCACCTTTTTGCAGTGGATGGGCGGCATGGGCATCCTGATCCTGGCCGTGGCCGTGCTGCCGCTGCTGGGCGTGGGCGGCAGCCAGCTGTTCAAGGCCGAGGCCGCCGGCCCCATCAAGGACACCAAGCTGACCCCGCGCATGACCGAGACGGCCAAGGGGCTGTGGGGTGTGTATGCGGGGTTTTCGGTGCTGTGCGCCATCGCCTTCTGGGCGGCGGGCATGTCACCCATGGATGCGCTGATGCATATGTTCACCACCGTCAGCCTGGGCGGGCTGTCCTCGCACGACAGCAGCTTTGCCTTCTTTGACTCGCCCCTGCTGGAGGCCGTGGCGGTGTTCTTCATGCTGGTGGCCAGCTGCAACTTTGCGCTGTACTTCGTGGCGCTGCGCAAGGGGCATTGGCAGTCGTTCTGGCGCGACCCCGAGGTGCGCGCCACGCTGGTGGCGCTGGTCGGCGGCGGCCTGCTGGTGGCGCTGCTGCTCTGGGCCAAGGGGATGTACGGGCCGTTGACGGCGCTGCGCCACGGCATGTTCCATGTGGTGTCGGTGGCCACCACCACCGGCTATGCCACGGTGGACTACCTGGCCTGGCCGGTGTTCGCGCCGGTGTTCATGCTGCTCTTGTCGGGCGTGGCCACCAGCGCCGGATCGACCGGCGGCGGCATCAAGATGGTGCGCATGCTGATCCTGGTGCAGCAGGCGCGGCGCGAGCTCACGCGCCTGGTGCACCCGCGCGCCGTGCAGCCGGTGCTGCTGGGCGGCAGGGTGGTGGACAGCCGCATGATCTTCTCGGTGATGGCCTTCATGCTGGTCTACGGCGCCACGGTGATCGTGCTGAGCATGGTGCTGCTGCTGACCGATCTGGATGCGGTGACGGCGTTTTCGGCCGTGCTGGCCAGCGTGCACTGCACCGGGCCGGGGCTGGGCATGATTGGGCCCAGCTCCAACTACGCGCAGCTGACCGACTTCCAGGTCTGGGTCTGCACGCTGGGCATGCTGCTCGGGCGGCTGGAGATTCTGAGCTTCATGGCGCTGCTGTCCCCCGCGTTCTGGCGTCGTTGAACTACGTATGCGCCCGCCTGGGGCGCGTCCCTACAATGCTGCGCTTGACTGCATTACATGGGGTTATATGGTTCCGCACCTTGTTACCGCACTCACGGGCCCGATCAACGAGCTGGAGCAGCGCATTCTCGACTCCATGCCGGCCATCGAGCGCTGGTTTCGCCTGGAGTGGATGGAGCACACGCCGCCGTTCTACACCTCGGTGGACATCCGCAACGCCGGCTTCAAGCTGGCGCCGGTGGATACCAACCTGTTTCCCGGCGGCTGGAACAATCTGACCAACGAGATGCTGCCGCTGGCGGTGCAGGCGGCCATGGCGGCCATCGAGAAGATCTGCCCCGAGGCGCGCAACCTGCTCATCATCCCGGAGAACCATTCGCGCAACACCTTCTACCTGGCCAACGTTGCTCAGCTGATGCGCATCTTCAACATGGCGGGGCTGAACGTGCGCGTGGGCTCGATCAGCGCTGACATCAAGAAGAGCACCACCATCAACCTGCCGCATGGCGAGTCGGTGACGCTGGAGCCGGTGATACGCAACAAGCGCCGCCTGGGGCTGAAGAACTTCGACCCCTGCACCATCTTGCTGAACAACGACCTGTCGGCCGGTGCGCCGGGCATCCTCGAAGAGCTGTACGAGCAATACCTGTTGCCGCCGCTGCACGCGGGCTGGAGCGTGCGCAGAAAGAGTCACCACTTCAAGAGCTACGAGGAGGTGACCAAGCGCTTTGGCAAGATGCTGGGCATAGACCCCTGGCTCATCAACCCGCTGTTCGGTCATTGCGAGGGCGTGGACTTCAATGAGGGCACCGGCCTGGACGGCCTGCGCGCCACGGTGGATGCGGTGCTGGCCAAGGTGCGGCGCAAGTACAAG
The DNA here is from genome assembly GCA_018054745.1 of Alicycliphilus sp. GTDB lineage: Bacteria > Pseudomonadota > Gammaproteobacteria > Burkholderiales > Burkholderiaceae_C > Alicycliphilus > Alicycliphilus limosus. Next base: position 3,242 of record JAGPIX010000090.1, on the reverse strand, counting down.
GAATACGGCATCAAGGAAAAGCCCTTCGTCGTGGTGAAGCCCGACAACGGCACCTATGGCATGGGCATCATGACGGTGCACGACGCCAAGGAGCTGGACGATCTGAGCCGCAAGACGCGCAACAAGATGGCCGTGATCAAGGACGGCCAGGTGGTGCATGACGTGATCGTGCAGGAGGGCGTGCTGACGCAGGAGCGCGTGCACGAGGCCGTCGCCGAGCCCGTGGTCTACATGATGGATCGCTATGTGGTCGGGGGCTTTTATCGCATCAATTCCGAGCGCGGCGTGGACGAGAACCTGAACGCCCCCGGCGCCAGCTTTGTGCCGCTGGCCTTCGAGCACAGCACCCATCTGCCGCAGCCCGGTGCGCGCCCGGGTGTCAGCGCGCCGAACCGCTTCTACATGTACGGCGTGATCGCACGCCTGGCCATGCTGGCGGCCAGCTACGAGCTGGAGGCCACCGACCCGGAGGCCGAGGTCTACGACTGAGCCCGGTTCAGCGCCCGTGGCAGCCCTGCCACGGGCTTGGTGCGCGGCGCCTGCGGCGGGCGCACAATCAGCATCCCTTCCTACCAGGAACCCCGGCCGCGCGCCGGGAGACAGTCCGTGCAAAACTCGAAATCCTCGCTCGCGGGTCTGACCGTGGGCGCCATCGGCGTGGTCTTCGGCGACATCGGCACCAGCGTGCTCTACACCGTCAAGGAGGTGTTCGCCACCGGCCATGTGCAGTTCACCCATGACAACGTGTATGGCGTGCTGTCGCTGATCTTCTGGACGCTCACCATCATCGTCTCCGTCAAATATGTGGTGCTGGTGCTGCGCGCCGACAACAACGGCGAGGGCGGCCTGGTGGCCATGCTCACGCTGGCGTCGCGCGCCGTGGCGGATCGGCCCCGGCTGCGCCACTGGATGCTGCTGGTGGGCATTTTTGGCACCTGCCTGTTCTATGGCGACGGTGTCATCACCCCCGCGATCACGGTGCTGGGCGCCATGGAGGGGCTGGAGGTGATGTCGCCCGAGCTGACCAAGTACGTCATCCCGCTGACGCTGCTGGTGTTGTTTCTGCTGTTTTTGTTCCAGAAGCAGGGCACGGCCGGCATAGGCAAGTTCTTCGGCCCGGTGATGCTGCTGTGGTTTGCCACCATCGCGGCGCTGGGGCTGCTGCACATCGCCCGGCACCCGGAGATTCTGTGGGCCGTCTCGCCGCATTACGCCTGGGTGTTCGCGCTGCACAACCCGGGCATCACCTTCATCATCCTGGGCGCGGTGGTGCTGTGCGTGACCGGCGGCGAGGCGCTGTACGCCGACATGGGGCATTTTGGCAAGCGCCCGATTCGCCTGGCCTGGTTCTCCATCGCCATGCCGGCGCTGGTGTTGAACTACTTTGGCCAGGGCGCGCTGCTGCTGGCCGAGCCCGAGGCGGTGAAGAACCCGTTCTTCAACCTGGCGCCCGAATGGGCCACGCTGCCGCTGGTCTGCCTGGCCACGGCGGCGGCGGTGATCGCCTCGCAGGCGCTGATCTCGGGCGCTTTCAGCGTCACCAAGCAGGTGATACAGCTCGGGTTTCTGCCGCGCCTGCAGATCCAGCACACCAGCGTGCATGACAAGGGGCAGATCTACATGCCCTTTGTCAACTGGGGGCTGTTCGCGCTCATCGTGCTGGCGGTGGGCATGTTCCGCAGCTCGGGCAACCTGGCGGCGGCCTACGGCATTGCGGTGACCACCGACATGCTGATCACCACCGTGCTCACCTTCTTCGTCGTGCGCTATGCCTGGAAGCTGCCGCTGTTGCTGTGCATAGGGGCGACGGGCCTGTTCTTCACGGTGGACATCCTGTTCTGGTCGTCGAATCTGCTCAAGCTGATCCACGGCGGCTGGTTCCCGCTGGTGATCGCCGGGGCGGTGTTCCTGCTGATGGTGACCTGGCGCGACGGCCGCGCGCTGCTGACCCAGGCGCTGCAGGACCAGGCGCTGGATCTGAAGGATTTTCTGTCGGCGCTGTTCATCGCCCCGCCCACGCGCGTCGAGGGCGCGGCGGTGTTCCTTACCTCGCGCGACGGCATCGTGCCCAATGCCCTGCTGCACAACCTCAAGCACAACAAGGTGCTGCACGGGCAAAACCTGTTCGTCACCGTGCAGAACCACGAGGTGCCCTGGATAGGCATGGAAAAGCGGCTGGAGGCCGAGGCGCTGGGCAATGACTGCTGGCGCGTGATCGTCAATTACGGCTTCAAGAACGACTACGACCTGCCCAAGGCGCTGTCCCTGCTGCGGGAGCAGGGCGTGGATCTGAACCCGATGACGACCAGCTACTTCCTCTCGCGCGACATCGTCACGCCCACGCTGGGTGTGGGCATGGCGCTGTGGCGTGAAAAGCTGTTTGCCCAGATGCACCACAGCGCCAGCGCGGCGGCGGAGTTCCTGAATCTGCCCAACAACGCGGTGGTGGAGCTGGGCTCCAAGGTGGAGATTTGAAGTGTTTTTGGCCGTTTGCACATGCTGGTAAAGCGCAAACAGCTATCAAATATATAGTGAATGCCGCTGCGCGATACCGGCGGCGCTGCCACAATCCGTCGCCATGCAGTTCTTCAAAGACCTGAGCCTGTCGGCAGCCACCGCGGGCTTTGTGGCCGTGCTGGTGGGTTTCACCAGCTCGGTGGCCATCGTGTTCCAGGCGGCCCAGGCGTTTGGCGCCACGCCGGGGCAGATCACCTCGTGGATGTGGGCCCTGGGCTTAGGCATGGGCCTGTGCTCGCTGGTGCCCTCGCTCATCCTGCGCCAGCCGGTGATGGTGGCCTGGTCCACGCCGGGCGCTGCGGTGCTGGCCACGGCCGGGCTGGCGGGGGGCTTTTCGATGGGCGAGGCCATAGGCGCCTTCATGGTCTGCGCGCTGTTGATCACGCTGGCGGGGGTGACCGGCTGGTTCGAGCGTGTGATGAACCGCATTCCCATGGAAATCGCCTCGGCCCTGCTGGCGGGCGTGCTGGCGCGCTTTGGCATGCAGGCCTTTGCGGCGCTGCAGACGGCGCTGCCGCTGGTGCTGGTCATGCTGGCCGCCTACCTGCTGGCGCGTCGCCTGCTGCCGCGCTACGCGGTGGTGCTCACGCTGGCCGTGGGCATCGCCTGGGCCGCGGTCGATGGGCAGATGCGCTGGTCCGAGGTGCATTTCGCGCTGGCCGTTCCCGTCTTTACCGCGCCCAGCTTCAGCCTGCAGGCGCTGATGAGCCTGGCCCTGCCGCTGT
>JAGPIX010000216.1 GCA_018054745.1 Alicycliphilus sp. | reverse complement strand
GCCCTGGCGCGCCAGGTGGGCCAGGCGCACCACGGCGTGGTATTGGCGGCACAGTTTCGCGACATGACGGGCCTGGGGCGCAAGCGGGCGATACAAATTCTGGAATACTTCGACCGCATCGGCTTCACGCGCCGCGTCGCGGACATGCACCGGCTGCGCGGCGACTGCGCTTTGTTCGAAGTTTGAACCCGTAGGAGCGGCTTCAGCCGCGAATGGCGCCGTTCGCGGCTGAAGCCGCTCCCACGGCCGGTGCACGCTTCAAAGGGCCTAGATGAATATTGACCTGATTGGGGCGGAGCAATGACAACGGAAGGGCAACCACCCTGGTGGGTGGGCCGGGCTTCAAACCCGGTGGGTGGCGCCAAGCGCCGCCGGGTGGGTTCGACTCCCATGCCTTTCCGCCATCAAAAAACCAGGGCGCGCCAGCGCAGATCCATGGCCCGCGCCATGAACTGCACCGCACCGCCGCGCTCGCAGCCCGGCATCAGGTCTGGCGCGGCCAGGCCTTGGGCCGCCAGCGCGTCGGAGCAGGCAAACAGCCGCGCCCCCAGCTGCACCGCCTCGCCCAGGTTGTCGGCAATCGTCTTCTCCACCCGGCTGCTGGCGCGCAGGCCGGCCGCCACCGCCGGCACCAGCAGGCGCACGCTGGCGGCGCTGAAGTAGATCTCCACCGGCATGTCCATGGCCGCCGCCGCCGCCGCGTGAAAGAACGGCGTCGCCAGCCGCTCGGGGCAGCCAGGGTCGGCCGACCACAGCAGGATGGCGATGCCGGCCGCATCGTGCTCGGTAAAGCTCATGGCGCCGCCCCGGCGCCGCCCGCTGCCAGCTCATGGCCGTAGGCACGGGCATGCGCGGCCATGGCAGGGCCGACCGCGTCGCCATGCACCAGCGCGCCCAGGTCGGCGGCCCAGTCGGTCAGCGCCAGTTGCGCGATCCAGCCCGCGCCATAGGGGTCGGTATGCACCAAGCCGGGGCGCTGCTCCAGGGCTGGGTTGATGGCGACGATGCTGCCCGACACCGGGGTCTTCACCGCGACGATGGACTTGGCCAGCTCCACCACCGCCAGCGTCGCCCCCTGCGCCAGGGCCGTGCCCAGGCGCTTGGGGCGGCACATGTAGATCTCGCCCGACAGGGCAATGCCCAGTGCCGTGATGCCCACCGTGGCCAGGCCGTCGCCGTCCAGCCGCGCCCAGACCTGGTGCTCCAGCAGGTAATGCAGATCGGGCGGAAATTGCAGTTGCAAGGCGGTCATGGCAGGGGTGATGGCGGTGGGGCGAGAGGCATGATAGCCACGGTGCGCAATTGCCGATATGCGGGCATCACCAACCGCGCCGCTGTGCGCTATGCTGCGCACCTGCGGCCTCGGAGGAGGCCGCGCATTCAAGCTCATCTGGCCCGGAATCCTCCCCCCTGCCGTCCGGGCTACCGCAAAGGAATTCCATGGCATCCGTGAACAAAGTCATCATCGTCGGCAACCTGGGGCGCGACCCCGAGATGCGCACCTTCCCCAGCGGCGACCAGGTCGCCAACGTGCGCATCGCCACCACCGATCGCTGGCGCGACAAGAACACCGGCGAGAACAAGGAAGCCACCGAGTGGCACAGCGTGGTCTTCAACGGCCGCCTGGCCGAGATCGTCGGCCAGTACCTGAGGAAGGGCAGCCAGGTCTATGTGGAAGGCAGCCTGCGCACGCGCAAGTGGACCGACCAGAGCGGCCAGGAGCGCTACACCACCGAAATCCGCGCCGACACCATGCAAATGCTGGGTAGCCGCCAAGGCATGGGCGGCGGCCAGGGCGGCGGCGCCGGTGGCTATGACGACGGTGGCTACGGCGACGCCGGCGGCGGCTACGAGGCCCCGCGCCGCGCCGCGCCCCCGCAGCAACGCCCCGCGGCTGCCCCCGCAGCCCGCCCGGCCCCGGCGCCCGCCCCCGTGGCCCAGGCCCCGCGCGCGGCCTCGGGCTTTGACGACATGGACGACGACATCCCGTTCTGATACCCGTCAGCTGCCAATAAGCACGGGCGCCTCGGGCGCCCGTTGCTATTTTATTGGTAGCTTCTTGCGCTTATTCAGCGGGCGTTGCAGCCAAAAATCATGCTGAAACCAAACAGTCTCCGCATCAATCCTCGACCACGGCAATCACACCCCCGCCCAGGCAGACCTCGCCGTCATACAGCACCGCCGACTGCCCCGGCGTCACGGCCCATTGGGCGTCGGCAAAGCGCAGGCTGAAGGCGGCGCCGTCGGCCGCCAGCACGCTGCAGGCCGCGTCCTGCTGGCGGTAGCGCGTCTTGGCGGCGCAGCTGCCCAGGGCGGGCGGGTGGCCGGCGATCCAGCTCGCGTCCTGCGCGCTCAGGCCGTGCGACAGCAGCCAGGGGTGGTCGTGCCCCTGCACCACGCGCAGGGTGTTGGTCGCAAGCTCCTTGCGCGCGACGAACCAGGGGGCATGCTCGCCGGCGCCGCGCTGCGCGCCTTTTTCTTTCACGCCACCTATGCCCAGCCCCTGGCGCTGGCCCAGGGTGTAGAAAGACAGACCCACATGCTTTCCCAGCTTGCGACCCCGGTCATCGACGATGGGGCCGGGCGCATGGCTGATGTAGCGGTTTAAAAATTCGCGAAACGGCCGCTCGCCGATGAAGCAGATGCCGGTCGAATCCTTCTTCTTCGCATTCGGCAGGCCGATCTCGGCGGCGATGCGGCGCACCTCGCTTTTGTGCAGCTCGCCCACGGGGAACAGCGTGCGCGACAGCTGCGCCTGCGTCAAACGGTGCAGAAAGTAGCTCTGGTCCTTGGACGGATCCAGCCCCTTGAGCAGCTCGAACAGTCCCGTGGCCGGATTGCGGCGCACGCGGGCGTAATGGCCGGTGGCGATGCTTTCGGCGCCCAGCGCAAAAGCATGGTCCAAGAATGCCTTGAACTTGATCTCGGCGTTGCACAGCACATCGGGGTTGGGCGTGCGCCCGGCCTGGTACTCGCGCAGGAACTCGGCGAACACGCGATCCTTGTACTCGGCCGCAAAGTTCACATGCTCGATCTCTATGCCGATCACATCGGCCACGGCGGCTGCGTCCACGAAGTCGATGTTGGACGAGCAGTACTCGCTGTCGTCGTCATCCTCCCAGTTCTTCATGAAGATGCCGACCACCTCGTGGCCCTGTTGTTTCAATAGATAGGCCGTGACGGCGGAATCCACCCCGCCGGAGAGGCCCACCACC
>JAGPIX010000089.1 GCA_018054745.1 Alicycliphilus sp. | reverse complement strand
TGCATGCGCATGTGCACGTAGTCGTCCTGCGGCTTGGGGAAGCGCTCGCGAAACGCGCGGTAGAAGGCGGCACTGCCCTCGGTGGGCAGGTTTGGCAACCAGTCGGCCACGGCCACCACCTTGCCCACGCCGGCCTCGCCCAGGGCGGCGGGCGCGCCCAGGGCGTTGCCGTAGAAGGTGTAGAACATGCCGTCGTAGCCCACCTCGCGCGCGGCCTTGACCAGCAGCGTCAGGTCGTTGCCCCAGTTGCCGGTGATGACGGCCTGGGCGCCGCTGGCCTTGATCTTCACGGCGTAGGGGGCGAAGTCCTTCACCCGGCCGACGGGGTGCAGCTCGTCGCCGACGATGGTGACGTCCGGCCGCTGCGCGGAGAGCTGGCGCCGCGCCTCGCGCAGCACGGCCTGGCCGAAGCTGTAGTCCTGGCCTATCAGGTAGGCGCGCTGCAAAGCCTTGTCCTCGCGCAGCACCTCCATCAGCGCGGCCATGCGCATGTCGGCATGGGCGTCGAAGCGGAAATGCCAGAAGTTGCAGCGTTCGTTGGTCAGCAGCGGATCGACGGCCGAGTAGTTGAGGAAGACCACGCGCCGGCCCGGTTCGCGCTGGTTGTGTTTGCTGATAGCCTCGATCAGCGCCGCCGCCGTGGCCGAGCTGTTGCCCTGCAGCACGAAGTGCACGCCATCGTCGATGGCCGCGCGCAGGGCGGATAGCGCCTCCTCGTTGCTGCCCTTGCTGTCGTAGCGCAGCAGTTGCAGCGGCCTGGCACCGCCCGGCAGCTTGACGCCGCCGCGCGCGTTCACGCGCTCGGTGGCCCAGAGCAGGTTGCGGAACACCGCCTCGCCGGTGTTGGCAAAGCTGCCCGAGAGGCTTTCGATCAGCGCCAGCTTGGTGGGCGCGCCCTGGGCGCTGGTGGTGGTGGCAGACAGCGGCAGCAGCGCCAGTGAACAGGCGCGCACGGCCTGGCGACGGGATAGGGAGGGCATGGAAGAACCTGAGAAAAATTACTGCTGCCCGACGGGCGCAGCGGGCGGCATGGCCGCATCCGGCGGCAACGCCGTGGCTGCGGCACGCTGCTCGGCCTCGGGCTCTTGCAGCGGCAGCGGCTGGGAACTGGCTGCCGGTTGCACCACACCGGCGGTGGTGGCCGGGGCTGGCGCCAGCACCGGCGCCTGCGCCGGGGTGCTGGCCGGGTGCATCAGCGCCGGCTCGGTGCCCGGCGGCGCCAGGCGCACATAGCGCTCGAACAGCTGGAAGAAGCGGGCGTAGAACTGCGCGTCGGTGATCGTCTCGCTGCCGACCTTGACCAGGGTGTCGTCGGTGGCCGACACCGGCAGCGACACCGAGCCCAGCCCGCCCACGCCCAGCGAGGCAGAGTTGTTCACCTTCTTGATCACGTAGCGGTCCTGCAGCGCACTGGCGAAGGCCGAGGTGCGCGCATCGCCCTGCCCCTCGGGCGCGCAGACCACGCGCATCTGCACCTCGTAGTGCACGTCCTGGTGCGGCTGGTAGTACTTGCGCCCGGCCACCGTGTCGGCGCTGGCGGTGTTCACCAGGTAACCCTGGCTGAGCAGCGCGCGGCGCGCGGCCTCGCAGGTGTTGGCCTGCGAATCGAGCACATGGCGCGTGTGCATGCTGGCGGCATCGAAATCGTTCGGGGTGAACTGCAGGTGGCGCTGCTCCAGCCCGGGCATGGCCTCGGGCAGGCGCGCGCAGCCCGCCAGGGCGCTGGCCAGCAGGCCGGTGCAAACGGCAAGGAACAGGCGTGGGGATGAAATCAGGGAAGCAATCACGGCGAAACAGTCGGCAGTGCAACCCGCATTGTGCAGGCCGGCCGGGGCCGTGGCCGGCCGAAGGCCCTTGGCAGCATCGATTTTGCTATAATTAAAATAGCTATTTGCGCTTATCCATAAAGCGTAAACGGCCAATTTTCCTTCAACCCTCACTCATGCCGCAGCGCCTCGATGGGATCGAGCCGGGCCGCGCGCCGCGCGGGAAAGAAGCCGAACACCACGCCGATCACGGCCGAGAACACGAACGCCAGCACATTCACCCCCGGATGGAAGATGTAGGGAATGCCCATGGCCCCGGCCAGCAGCATCGAGGCGCCCGTGGCCAGCACGATGCCTATCAGCCCGCCCAGCGCCGCCAGCACCACGGCCTCTATCAAAAACTGCATCAGCACCTCGCGCTCGAGCGCGCCGATCGCCAGGCGCAGGCCGATCTCGCGCGTGCGCTCGGTGACGCTCACCAGCATGATGTTCATGATGCCTATGCCGCCCACCAGCAGGCTCACCGCGGCCACCGCGCCCAAGAGCGTCGTCATGACGCGCGTTGTGCCCGAGAAGGTGTCGGCCAGCTGCTTGGTGTCGAGCACGTTGAAGTTGTCGTCGTCGCTGTCCGAGAGCTTGCGCCGCTCGCGCAGCAGCTCGGTCAGGCTGGCCTTGACGCGCTCGGCGTCGCTGCCGTCCTTCATCGACACCAGCAGCGTGGGCACGCGCGTGCTGCCGATCACGCGCCGCTGCAGGGTCTTGAGCGGCAGCAGCACCACATCGTCCTGGTCGTTGCCAAACGCCCCCTGCCCCTTGGAGGCCAGCACGCCCACCACCTCGCAGGAGAACTGGCGCACGCGCACGCGCTCGCCCAGCGGGTCGGTGCTGGCGCCGAACAGCTCGCGCTGCACGGTCTGGCCGATCAGGCACACGGCCGCGCCCACGCGCTGCTCGTCGGGCGTGAACTCGCGGCCGCGCGCCAGCGTCCAGCTGCCGGTCTGCAGCCAGTCATTGGTGCTGCCCAGCACGCTGGTGGTCCAGTTGCGCCCGCCCGCGACGGCGGTGGCGCTGGTGCGCGCCTCGGGCGCGACGGCCAGAATGCCGCCGATCTGCTGGGCGATGGCGTCGGCGTCCACGTCCTTGAAGGCCGGCGCGCCGCTGGCGCCGCCCGGCCCCATGCGCTGGCCCGGGCGCACCTGCAGCAAATTGGTGCCCAGGCTGGCAATCTGCGCCTGCACCGACAGCGTGGCGCCGTTGCCCAGCGTGACCATGGTGATCACCGCGCTGACGCCGATGACGATGCCCAGCACGGTGAGAAACGAGCGCATCAGGTTGCGCCGTATCGAGCGCAGCGCCAGCAGCAGCGAGTTGAGCAGCATCATGGCGCCACCTCCGCCGGCTGCGCCGCCGCCGCGCGCGCCAGCGCGTAGGGCTCGGGGTTGGCCCGGTCGCTGTCGATGCGGCCATCGACAAAGCGCACGATGCGCCGCGCGTACTGCGCCATCTCCATCTCGTGCGTGACCATCAGCACGGTGATGCCCTGATCGACGTTCAGGCGCCAGAGCAGCTCCATGATCTCGCGGCTGCGCTGGGTGTCGAGGTTGCCCGTGGGCTCGTCGGCCAGCAGCACCGCCGGCTGGCTGACCATGGCGCGTGCAATCGCCACCCGCTGCTGCTGGCCGCCCGAGAGCTCGGCCGGCGTATGGTGCTCCCAGCCCGTGAGGCCCACAGCCTGAAGCGCCCGGGCCGCGGCCGCGTGGCGCGCGGCCGCGCTCTCGCCGCGGTAGAGCAGCGGCAGCTCCACGTTCTCCTGCGCCGAGGTGCGCGCCAGCAGGTTGAAGCCCTGGAACACAAAGCCCATGAAGCGCCGGCGCAGCCTGGCCCGGTCGTCGCGCGACAGGGCCTGCACCGGCACGCCGCGAAACAGGTAGTCACCGGCGCTGGGCCGGTCCAGGCAGCCGATGACGTTCATGGCCGTGGACTTGCCCGAGCCGCTGGGGCCCATGATGGCCAGGAACTCGCCGGCCGCTATGTCCAGATCCACGCCCTTGAGCGCCTGAAAGGCCAGCGCGCCCTCGCCATAGACCTTGGTGATGCCGCGCAGGCGGATCAGCGGCTGGCTGTCTTGCGACGGCTGCGCCTGGGCGCTCATGGCTTGGCCCCCGCCGCCAGCTGGTCGGTGATGACCTGCATGCCAGGCTGCAGCGCGTCGCTGTGTACCTCGGTCACACGGCCGTCGCTGATGCCGGTCTGCACGCGCACGGCCTTCGGGCTGCCTGCCTCCAGCACCCAGATCTGGCGCTGCCCGGCGCCCGCCTTGCCATTGCCGTCGGCGGCGCTGCGGCGCTGGCCCGTGGGGCGCGGCATGCGCGGCATCAGCTGGCCCATGATGCCGCTGCCGCCGCCCGCCTTGTCGCCGCCGGCGGCCGGCTTGGCGCCCTGGGCGGCGCCGTCGCCGGCCGCGCCCATGGGCGTGAAGCGCAGCGCCGTGTTGGGCACGGTGAGCACGTCATTGCGCTCGGTGGAGGTGATGGTGGCCGCCGCCGTCATGCCCGGTCGCAGGCTCAGGTCGGCGTTGTCCACCTCCAGGTAGGTGATGTAGGTGACCACGTTGTCGGTCTTGGTGGAGCCGAAGGCCACGCGCGTGGTGCGCGCCGGGTAAGGGCGCGAGGGGTAGGCGCTGACGGTGAAGCTGGCCTGCTGGCCCGGCTGCACCGAGCCCACGTCGGCCTCGTCCACGTTCACCTCCAGGCGCAGCCGGCCCAGGTCTTCGGCCAGCGTGAGCAGGGTCACGGCCTGCAGCGAGGCGGCCACGGCATTGCCCGGCTCGACCACGCGCGACAGCACCACGCCGTCGATGGGCGAGCGGATCGAGGCCTTGGTGACGTTGGTCTCATCGGTGGCCAGCGCCGCCCTGGCGTCCTGCACGCTGGCGCGGGCGGCGGCCTCGTCGGCCTGGGCGCGCTCGTAGGCGGCGCGGCCGGCGTCCAGCTCGGCGGCCGAGGGCACCTTGCCGCCAGACAGGCGCGCCACCTCTTCCAGCCGCGCCAGGCTGGCGCGCGCCTCCTTGGTGGTGGCCGTAGCCTGCGCCAGCCTGGCCTGGGCCGAGGCCACCGAGGCACGCGAGCGCAGCACCTGGGAGTCAAGCTTGGTGGTATCCAGCTCCACCAGCACCTGGCCCTTCTTCACCTGGTCGTTCACATCCACCAGCACGCGGCGCACCGTGCCCGACAGCTCGCTGCCAATGGTCACCGAGCGCGTGGGCTGCAGCGTGCCGTTGGCCGCCACGGTCAGTTTGACCTGGCCGCGCTGCACCTCCTGCGTCACATAGCGCGGCGCGGCCTGGGCCTGTTGGCTGGACTGCCAGTACCACCAGCCACCGGCCACGGCGGCCACGGCCAGCAGGCCCAGCCACAGCGTAATGCTCTGCCACCAGCGCCGGGCCAGGCCGTCGCCCAGCAGGGTCTGCAGATCGGTGGACGAGGCGGCCTGCGCCGCTGCTTGTGTTTGCTTGTTCATTCCTGTCCCTGTCAATTGCTTTGCCAGCCGCCGCCCAATGCCTTGTACAGGCGCACATGGCCCGTGCCTATGCTGGCGGTGGTGCTGGCCACGCCGTCCTGGGCCGAGAGCAGCTGGCGCTGCGTGTCCAGCACGGTCTGAAAGTCCACCAGACCGCTGGCGTACTGCTGCTGCGCCAGCAGGGCCGCGTTGCCCGCGGCATCGGCCGCGGCGTTCAGGCGCGTCAGCCGCTCGCGCTCGCCCTGCAGCGCCACCAGCGCGTCCTCCACATCCTTGAGCGCGCCCAGCACCGCCTCTTCATAGCCCGCGCGGCTTTGCTCCAGCGCGGCCTGCTGCGCGCGCACCTGGGCGCGCAGCGCGCCACCATCAAACACCGGCAACGACACGCTGGCCAGCAGCGATGCCGCCGTGGCGCCGCCGCCCGTGAGCGCCCCCAGGGTCAGCGCGCGCAGGCCCAGCGTGCCACCAATGCGCAGGCTGGGCAGGCGCTGGGCCTCGGCCTGGGCCACGCGCTCCCAGGCGGCGCGCACGCGGTGTTCGGCCTGGCGCACATCGGGGCGCTGGCGCAGGGTATCGGCGGGAAAGGCCAGCGCCAGGTCGGCCGGCGGCAGCGGCACGGCGGCGCTGGCCGCCAGAGCCTGGTCCAGCGCCGCGGGCGGGCGACCGGTGAGCACGGCCAGCGCATGGCGCGACTGGGCCATGGCCGAGCGCAGCGCGGGCAGCTGGGCGGCCGTCTGCTCGACGCTGGTGCGCGCCTGCTGCTCGGCCAGCGAATTCGCCAGGCCCGCCTGCACGCGCCATTGGGTGATCTGCGCCGTCTCGCGCTGCGCGGCCAGGTTGCGCTCGGCAATCGCCAGGCGCTGCTGCTGGCCGCGCAGGTCGATGTAGTTCACCGCCACCTCGGCCGCCAGCGCCACCCGGGCCGCGGCCAGGCCGGCCTCGGCGGCCAGCAGGTCGGCGTCGCCAGCGCGTACGCCACTGCCAATGCGGCCAAACAGGTCGGGCTCCCAGCTCGCGTCCAGCCCCGCCTGGAAGCTGTTGGCTGTATTGCCGCTGCTGCGGCTGCGCTGGGCCGAAGCGGACCCATCCACCGACGGCAGCAGGCCCGCGGCCTGCATGTCGCGCTGGGCGCGCGCCTGCTCCACGGCGGCGCGCGCGCTGCGCATGCTGGTGTGGGCCTGCAGCGCCTCGTCGATCAGGCCGGTGAGCTGGGCGTCGCCCAGCTGCTGCCACCACTGGGCCAGGTTGTCTGGCCCGGGCGCAGCCTGCGTGGCTGGCCGATTCGCCCAGGCTGTGGGTACGACCACAGGGCTGCCCAGCGGCTCGGATGGACCCGTAGCGGCGCAGCCGGCCAGCGCCAAGGCCAGCAGCGGCGCCAGAGCCAACGCTCGCGGCCGGGCTGCCGGGAGGGGAGATTGCGGCGTAACAAACATGCCGGCATTGTTACCGCGCCATTTGTAGCGCCCGCCAGCGGCGCATGAACTTTTGTAAAGACGCAGCGCAACCTTCAGGTAGCTATGGCATCCAGCGGCCAGCGCGGCTTGACGTCAAAGGCGTAGTCACGGTTGGCCTGCTGACGGCCAGCCTGCAGGCGCATGGCGGCGGCCATCGCGATCATGGCGCCGTTGTCGGTGCACAGTTCCAGCTCGGGGTAATGCACGCGCACGCCGCGTGCCGCGCAGGCGGCGTCCAGCTGCGCGCGCAGCAGCCGGTTGGCGCCCACGCCGCCGGCCACCACCACGCGGCGCATGCCGCTCTGGTCCAGGGCCGCCAGGGTCTTCTTGACCAGCACCTCGACGATGGCGGCCTGGGTGCTGGCGGCCAGGTCGGCCTTGCGCGTCACCAGCTCGTCGCCCAGCTTTTTGGCCTGGGTCAGCACCGCCGTCTTCAGGCCGGCAAAGGAAAAGTCCAGGTCGCCGCTGTGCAGCAGCGGGCGCGGCAGCTTGAAGGCCTTGGCGTCGCCCTGCTCGGCCAGGCGCGACAGGGCGGGACCACCGGGGTAGCCCAGGCCCATGAGCTTGGCGGATTTGTCGAAGGCCTCGCCGGCCGCGTCGTCTATGGTTTCGCCCAGAATTTCGTAGCGGCCGACGCCGTCCACGCGCATCAGCTGGGTGTGGCCGCCGGAGACCAGCAGGGCGATGAAGGGAAACTCGGGCGGGTCGCTGCTCAAAAACGGCGACAGCAGATGGCCTTCCAGGTGGTGCACCCCCAGCACCGGAATGTCCAGCGCCGCGCCCAGCGCACAGGCCACGCCGGCGCCGACCAGCAGCGCGCCCGCCAGGCCGGGGCCGCGCGTGTAGGCCACCACATCCACGGCGTCCAGATGTTCACCGGCTTCGTGCAACACGGTTTGCGTCAGCGGCAGCACGCGGCGGATATGGTCGCGGCTGGCAAGCTCCGGCACCACGCCGCCATAGGCCTGGTGCATGTCGATCTGGCTGTGCAGGGCATGGGCCAGCAGCCGCGGCACGCCGCCGCCCTCGGCACGCACCAGGGCCACGCCGGTTTCGTCACAGGAAGATTCGATGCCCAGGATCAGCTGACTCATGCCCGGGAGTGTAGTGGCGCCCCGCGGCGCCGCGGCCGCGGGGGCTATCGCGGCATCACCAGACGCGGGTGATGTATTGCTCCATCTGCGTGATGATGAACTGCTGCTCGGAGATCACGCTCTTGACCAGGTCGCCGATGGACACCAGGCCCACCACCTGCTCGCCGTCCATCACCGGCAGGTGGCGCAGGCGGTTTTCGGTCATCAGCGCCATGCATTCCTCGGCGCTGTTGGTCGGGTGCACGAAGCGCACGGCGCGCGTCATGACCTCGCTGATCGGGGTGTCGATGGAGGCCCGCCCCAGCAGCACCACCTTGCGGGCATAGTCGCGCTCGGTGAAGATGCCGGCGATCTTGTCGCCCTCCATCACCAGCAGCGCACCGATGTGCATGTCGGCCATGAGCTTCAAGGCGGAGAGCACGGTGTCCGTCGGCTTGACCGAATGCACCTTGCCGTCGGGTTTGGACTTGATGATTTCTGCAACAGTTGTCAAAGCGGCCTCCCAGGCTGTCAAGTGAAACGAGGGCCTGAGTTTCCGCCGAACCGGGGCCTGAATGCAACCCGGTACCTGTCAGCGTGTATCAGCGCCGCCCGCCCAACAGACTACCACCAAGTTTGAGCAAATCACCCAATCCCAGCTGGCCATCGCCGTCCTGATCGAGCAGGCTGCTCAGCAGGTCGCCACCGGGCGCGCCCTGGCGCTGGGCGCTGGCACGCTCCTGACCGAGCATCTGCCCCAGGCCGCCGGCGTCCATGCCGCCCGAGCTCACGCGCTGGGCCAGAAAGGACATGACGATGGGCGCCAGCATTTGCATCAGCTGGCCGGCGTTTGCCCCCAGGCCGCTGGCCTGGCCCAGCCCGGATTCGGCACGCTCGCGTCCACCGCCAAAAATATGCCCCAGGATGGCAGCGCCGGCACCACCGCCCATCGCAGCACCCGACGGCGCGCCAGCACCGAGCACGGAGCCAAGCAGGCCGCCCAGATCCATGCCGCCCAGGCCCAGTGCCTGCTGCGACGCCGCATCCATGTGGTCGCGCTGCAAGGCGCCGAACAGCGACTGCGCGCCCTGCTCGTCCTGGGCGTTGCGGCCCAGGGCGCCGAGCAACAGCGGCAAGGCCATTTCCACCGCGCTTTGCGTCTGTGCCTGGTCGGAACCCAGTTGCTGGGCCATCTGCTGCAGGGGCGCGCCCTGCAGGTGCTGCATCAACTCTTGGGCCAACAGGGGGGTGGATGCGGGGGTGTTCATGACAGGTTGCTCCTATGCAAGGTCAATGGGATCAGCGACAGCGACCCAACCGTGCATGGTATGCGCTACCCGAAACCGGACATGCGGCAAGGCCCGGCCAAGCAACCAAGTTTGACAATTGCGCGCGGCAGGGGCGAGTAAAGAAAAATGAAGTAACGCAGCCAGCGCAACAGGCCCGGCGGCGATATGCGACAGTGCGACGTTTACCTTCGGTGACATTCAACCGAGGCTTGCCACACCACGAAGACAATGATGGCTTCGCCAGGACTATTGCGCTGCGCCCCCATGACTACCGCGACCCGCGACCACCGCCCCACCGCCCTCGTATTTCCGCACCCGCTGCGCCGCCACGGCGGACGGCTGCTGGGATCACTGAGCCTGGCCCTGGCCCTGGCGGCCTGTGGTGACAAGGCGGCAAGCCCGGTGGCCCAGCAGGGGCCGGCCCAGGTCGGCGTGATCACGCTGCAGACGCAGCAGCAGCAGCTTGACGCCACCCTGCCCGGGCGCACCCGCGCCTCGCTCACGGCCGAGGTGCGGCCACAGGTCTCGGGCATCGTGCAGCAGCGCCTGTTCACCGAAGGCGCCCTGGTGCGCAAGGGCCAGGCGCTGTACCAGATCGACGACCGCGCGCTGCGCGCCGCCGAGGCCAGCGCCGAGGCCGCCCTGGCCAGGGCCGAGGCCAGCGCACGCACGCTGGAGGCCACGGCACGGCGCAACGCCGAGCTGTTGAAGATAGACGCCATCAGCCACCAGGCCCATGACGAGAGCCAGGCCGCGGCCGCGCAGGCGCGCGCCGACATGGGCGTGGCCCGCGCCAACCTGGAGACGGCACGCATCAACCTGCGCTACAGCCGCATCGAGGCGCCGATCGCCGGGCGCATCAGCCTGTCCAGCGTCACGCCCGGCGCCCTGGTCACGGCCAACCAGACCAACGCCCTGACAACCATAGTGCAGCTGGATCCGATGTACGTGGACTTCACCCAGTCCAGCAACGAGATCGTGCAGCTGCGCCGCGACTGGGACGCGGGCCGCTACCAGAAGCTGGACGGCAACCAGGCGCGCGTGCGCATACGCCTGGACGACGGCAGCGACTACGCGCACGAGGGCCGGCTGCAATTCGCCGGCATGATCGTCAACGACAGCACGGGCACGGTGACGCTGCGCGCCGTGGTGCCCAACCCCGAGGGCGTGCTGATGCCCGGCATGTATGTGCAGGCACTGCTGCCCACGGGCCTGGCGAGCGACGCCCTGTTGATACCGCAGCAGGCCGTGAACCGCGACCTGACGGGCCGCGCCAATGTGCTGGTGGTGAACGCCGACGACGTGGTCGAAAAGCGCCCCGTGGAGCTGGCGCGCGCCCTGGGCAGCCGCTGGCTGCTGGACAGCGGCCTGGTCGCCGGCGAGCGCCTGGTGGTGGACGGCTTTCAACGCGTCAAGCCCGGCGACAAGGTCAGCCCCCAACCGGTGGTCCTGAAGACCAGCAAGGGCGAGGCCGGCCCGCCCCAGGCCCCCGAGGACGGCCTGCGCCCCAAAAATGGCCAGGGCGTGAACATCGCCACGCCGCAGGCCGGCGCCCCTCGATAAGCGGCAGGCGCACATGGCCCAGTTCTTCATCAACCGCCCCATCTTCGCGTGGGTGCTGTCCATCATCGTCATGCTCGCCGGCGGCCTGGCGATCTTCACGCTGCCGCTGGAGCAATACCCCGACATAGCGCCGCCGCGCGTCACCATCTCGGCGCAGTACACGGGGGCATCGGCCGAGACGGTGGAAAACTCGGTGACGCAGATCATCGAGCAGCAGCTCAAGGGCATAGACAACATGATCTACATGAGCTCGACGTCGGACGCGTCGGGCCGATCGGCCACCACCCTCACCTTTGCGCCAGGCACCAACATCGACGTGGCCCAGGTGCAGGTGCAGAACAAGCTGCAGTCGGCCATGAACCGCCTGCCCGAGGCCGTCAAGAGCCGCGGCGTGTTCGTCAACAAGGGCGGCCAGGACTACCTGGTGACCTACAGCTTCTTCTCGGGCGACCCCAAGGTCACGGCCGTGGATGTGGGCGACTACCTGAACTCCAACCTGGTGGACGTGATCGGCCGCCTGGACGGCGTGGGCGACATCCGCGTGTTCGGCACCTTCTACGCCATGCGTATCTGGATGGATCCGGCGCGCATGGAGAAGTACCAGCTCATGCCCTCGGACCTGATCGCCGCGCTGAACGCGCAGAACGCGCAGGTCTCGGCCGGCCAGCTGGGCGCCCTGCCGGCCGTGCCGGATCAGCAGCTCAACGCCACCATCACCGCGCGCACCAAGCTGCAGACCGTGCCTGAATTTGAAGCCATAGTACTCAAAACCGCCACGGATGGTGCGGTGGTAACTATCAAAGATGTAGCACGCGTGGAGCTGGGCCCGGATACCCTGTCGATCAAGGCCAAGCTCAACGGCCGGCCCGGCGCCGGCATGGGCATCGTGCTGGCCGACGGCGCCAACGCCATGGCCGTGTCCGACGCCGTGGCGGCCAAGCTGGCCGAGCTCAAGCCCTTCTTCCCCAACGAGATCGACTACTTCGTCAGCTCCGACTCCACGCCCTTCGTGCGCGCCTCCATCAAGGAGGTGGTCATCACCCTGGCCGAGGCCATGGTGCTGGTGGTGCTGGTGATGTTCGTCTTTCTGCAGAACCTGCGCGCCACGCTGATCCCGGCGATCGCCGTGCCGGTGGTGCT
>JAGPIX010000215.1 GCA_018054745.1 Alicycliphilus sp. | reverse complement strand
AAGATGGCGCCGCTGTCGGCCAGCAGCGACTTGTTCAGGCGCTCCATCTTGCCCGGCACCAGCAGGCCGGCGCGCTTGGCCACGCCCATCAGCGTGCCGGTGGCATCGAACAGCTCGACCAGGAAGAACACCAGCACCACGTTGAGCAGGCCCTTGGTGACGGCGGTGTGGATGTCCAGTTGCAGGAAGGTGGGGGCGATCGATGGCGGCGCCGAAAAGATGCCACGGAACTGGTTGCCGCCAAAGAAGAACGAGGCCACGGTGACGCCGACGATGCCGATCAGGATGGCGCCCGGCACGCGCGCCTTGTCCAGCGCCACGATGGCCAGAAAACCCAGCACCGCCAGGATCACAGGGGCCGAGTGCAGGTCGCCCAGCGTCACCAGCGTGGCCTTGTCGCCGACGACGATACCGGCGCTCTTGAGCGCGATCAGTGCCAGGAACAGACCGATGCCCACGGTGATGGCGCTGCGCAGCGACTGCGGTATGCCGTCGATGATGTGCCTGCGTATGCCGAACAGCGTCACGACCAGGAACAAACAGCCGGAGATGAACACCGCCCCCAGCGCCGCCTGCCAGGTAAAGCCCATGTGCAGCACCACGGCGTAGGCAAAGTAGGCGTTCAGCCCCATGCCCGGCGCCATGGCGATGGGGTAGTTGGCGTACAGCCCCATGATGGCCGAGCCCAAGGCCGCTATCAGGCAGGTAGCGACGAACACCGCGTCCTTGGGCATGCCGGCATCGCCCAGGATGGAGGGGTTGACGAAGATGATGTAGGCCATCGTCAGAAAGGTGGTGATGCCGGCGATCACCTCGGTGCGCGGCGTGGTGCCATGCTCGCGCAGCTTGAACAGCCGCTCCAACAAGCCCGTGGCCGCGGCTTGTGGTGGCGTGGTCGGCATGCCTGTCAGGTCCTTGGCATTCATGGCGTATGTCTCCTTGTGGTGTTGTGCTCAGGAAAGCGGTGAGAGCGGCGTTGTGGGCTGCAGCTGCAGGCCGGCAATGGCGTCGCGCGTGCGCTCGCGCAGCCAGCGTGCGGCGCTGGAATGCTGGCTGCGCGCATGCCACAGCTGGTAGTACTGCAGTGGCGCCAGGGCCACGGGGCAGGGCAGGATCACCAGGGGCAGGCGGCTGGCCACGCGCTCGCAATAGCGGCGCCCCGTGGTCAGCACCAGCTGGGTGCCGGCGACCATGTCCGGTATCAGGCTGAAGTAGGCGCTGCGCACGGCGATATGGCGCTTGAGCCCCAGGCCGTCGAGCATCTGGTCGATGATGCCGCGCGCGCCCGGGTGCGTGGCCATGGGGGCGATATGCTCGGCGGCCAGCCAGGCGTCCTGGTCCCAGCCACGGCGCACGGCCGGGTGGTGGCGGCTGACCAGGGACACCACCTCGTCCTCGAACAGCCGTGCCAGGTGCAGCTCGTCCGGGGGCTGCAGCCAGTTGCCTATGACCAGGTCGATCTCGCCCAGGGCCAGCTGGGCACGGTAGTCGGCCTCGCGCGTCAGCGCATGGATCTCCACCCTGGCCAGCGGTGCCTGGCGCTTGATGTCGGCCACCAGGCGCGGCAGGAACAGCGGATCGAGGTAGTCGCTGGCGGCGATGTGGAAGGTCTGGCAGCTGGTGCGCGGGTCAAAGCTGCGCGCCTCGGTGAACAGGGTCTCGGCCGCGCGCAGCACGTTGGCGGCGGGCTCCAGCATGCGCTGGCCGGCCTCGGTGGGCACCATGTGGGCGCCGTTCCTGACCAGCAGCGGATCGCCCGAGAGCTCGCGCAGGCGCTTGAGCGCCGTGGATACCGCCGGCTGGTGCATGCCCAGACGCAGCGCCGCGCGCGAGACGCTGCGCTCGGTCAGCACGGTGTGCAGCACGCGTATCAGGTGCAGGTCTATGCGGTCGAACAGGTGCTGATCGCCGGCACCGGCGGGCGCGGTGGGGGGTGTTGAGGGCGGCATGGCGTGGGATTTCAGCCGGCCTGCACGGCGCCAATGGCGCGCAGGATCGCCTCGCTGGTGGCTGGAGCCTGCAGCGGTGGCAGAGCCTGGTGCCCGCCGGCAGCGGCCACCGCGTCGCGGATGGCAAAGAACACCGAGAACGGCAGCAACAGCGGCGGCTCGCCCACGGCCTTGCTGCGGTGGATCGAGTCCATCGCATTGGCGCCCTCGAACAGCTGCACATGAAACTCCGGCGGGCAGTCGTTGGCCGTGGGAATCTTGTAGGTGCTGGGCGCGTGCGTCATCAAGAGGCCGGTTTGCGGATGCCAGACCAGCTCTTCCGTGGTCAGCCAGCCCATGCCCTGGATGAAGGCGCCCTCGACCTGGCCTATGTCCACGGCCGGGTTGAGCGAGCGCCCCACGTCGTGCAGCACGTCGGCGCGCAAGAGCTTCCATTCGCCGGTCAGTGTGTCCACCACCACCTCGCTGACGGCGGCGCCGTAGGCGAAGTAGTAGAACGGGTTGCCCTGCATTTTTTCGCGGTCCCAGGAGAGGCCGGGCGTGGCGTAGAAGCCGTCGGACCACAGCTGCACGCGGTCCAGGTAGGCCTCGCCGACCAGGGTTTCAAAACTGATCGTCTTGCCGGCCACCGTGACCTGGCCGTTGGCAAAGCGCACGTCCTCGGCCGCGCCGCCGTGGCGGGCGGCGGCGCAGGCGGCCAGGCGCTCGCGGATCTGGCGCGCCGCGTCCTGCGCCGCCTTGCCGTTCAAATCGGTGCCGGTGGACGCCGCCGTGGCCGAGGTGTTGGCCACCTTGCTGGTGTCGGTGGCGGTGGCGCGCACGCGGGCAAAGTCCACGCCCAGCTCGTGCGCCACGACCTGCGCCACCTTGGTGTTCAGGCCCTGGCCCATCTCGGTGCCGCCGTGGTTGACCAGGATGGAGCCGTCGGTATACACATGGACCAGCGCGCCGGCCTGGTTGAAGTGCTTGACGTTGAAGCTGATGCCGAACTTCACCGGCGTCAGCGCCAGGCCGCGCTTGAGCACCGGGCTGGTGGCGTTGAACGCAGCAATGGCGGCGCGGCGTGCCTGGTAGCTGCTGCGCTCTTCCAGCTGGTCGACCAGTTCGTGGATGACGTTGTCGCGCACCGGCTGCAGATAGGGGGTGATGTTGTGCGTGGCGGTGCCGTAAAAGTTGGCGCGGCGCACGGCCAGCGGGTCTTGCTGCAGCTGGCGTGCGATGCTGTCGAGGATGTACTCGATGGCAATCGCGCCCTGGGGCCCGCCAAAGCCGCGAAACGCGGTGT
>JAGPIX010000018.1 GCA_018054745.1 Alicycliphilus sp. | reverse complement strand
AGCGCGGGCGCCAGCAGCAGCCCCTGGGCGGCGGCAAAGCGCGCCAGATCCACGCCCTGCGGGGCCACGGCCAGCAGGGCGGCCAGACGCTCTGGCGCGCCTGGTTGCTGCAGCGCCGCCAGCTCGGCCAGGCGCTGCGGCGTGCGCCGGTAGCGCGTGGGGGCCTGTGGGTCCAGCACCCGGGCGCCGGCGATGGTGCGGCTGGCGGATGCATCGCGCAGCAGCACGCGCTCGCCATGCCAGGCGCCCAGGGGCGCCTGCAGCACCAGCTGCGCCAGGGCCGTGGCGCCAGGGGCGAGCTGGGCGGCGTCGAGCAGCGCGACGGTGGCATTGCAGTGCGCCGCGCCGATATGCGCCTGCACCTGGGCGCCCGAGCGCAGCGCCCGCGCCTCGCCCGGCCAGAGCGTGAGCAGCATGTCCAGGCGCGTGCTGGCCTGGGCCACGGCGGGCGTGGTCAGCCACTGGCCGCGCGCCACGGCCTCGCGCGCCAGGCCGGCCAGGGCCACGGCGCAGCGCTGGCCGGCATGGGCCTGCTGCACGCCCTGGTTTTGCGCGTGCAGGCTGCGCACGCGCGCGCGCAGCGGCGCGCCGCCGCCGCTGGTGCTGATGGCCAGCTCGTCGCCCACACGCACGCTGCCGGCGTGGATGGTGCCGGTGACCACCGTTCCCGTGCCATCCAGTGTGAAGGCGCGGTCTATGGCCAGGCGCAGGCCCTGCGCGGCGCCGGCCGCCGCTGCCTGTGGCTGCCCCTGGGCGGCGTCGAACAGCAGCTGGCGCAGTGCCTCGATGCCGCTGCCGGTCTGCGCCGATACGTTGACAACGGGTGCGCCGGCCAGCGATGTGCCCTGCAGCAGTCGCGCCATCTCGGCGCGCAGGGCCTGCAGCCTGTCCGGGCTGGCGCGGTCGGTCTTGGTGATGACCACGGCGCCGCGCGCGATGCCCAGCAGCGACAGCACGGCCAGGTGCTCGTGCGTCTGCGGCATGGGGCCGTCATCGGCGGCCACCAGCAGCAGCGCGTAATCGATGCCGCTGGCGCCGGCGACCATGGTGTGCACCAGGCGTTCGTGGCCGGGCACGTCGATGAAGCCGATGCGCCCGCCCGCGGGCGTGTCCAGGTAGGCGTAGCCCAGCTCTATGCTGATGCCGCGCTTTTTCTCCTCGGGCAGGCGGTCGGTGTCCACGCCGGTGAGGGCGCGCACCAGCGTGGTCTTGCCGTGGTCGATATGGCCTGCGGTGCCTACAATCATTTTGATAGCTGTCAGCGCTTGTCAGATAAGCGCAAAAGGCCAATTTGACCTATGAATACTTGGGCGTCTTCCAGGCAGCGCATGTCCAGCAGCAGGCGGTCGTCCTGCACCCGGCCTATGACGGGCAGCGGCAGAGCGCGCAGCGCCTCGGCCAGCTGCGCCAGGGCCCGGCCCACGCCCTTGGCGTCAACGGGGGCGATCGCCAGGCCGCTGGACGCCAGGCGCTCCACGGGCAGCGAGCCGGAGCCGATCTGGCCCTGCAACGCCACCGGCTGCACCTGGTAGCGCGGCGCCAGGGCGGCCTGCAGCGCGGGCAGCACGGCTTGCGCCGTGGCCGTTATGTCGGCCAGCGGGCGCGTGAGCAGGCGCAGCGTGGGCAGGTCCTGCGCCAGGCGCTCGGGGCGCAGGTACAGGCGCAGCGTGGCCTCCAGCGCGGCCAGGGGCAGCTTGCTCATGCGCAGCGCGCGCTTCATGGGGTGCTTGCGGATGCGCGTGAGCAAGTCCTTGCGCCCGACGATCAGCCCGGCCTGCGGGCCGCCCAGCAGCTTGTCGCCGCTGAAGGTGACAAGGTCACAGCCGGCGGCCAGCATCTGCTGCGGCGTGGGCTCGGGCGGCAGGCCGTAGGCGCTCATGTCGATCAGCGCACCGCTGCCCAGGTCGGTGGCCAGGGGCAGGCCGCGGGCGTGGGCGATGGGCGCCAGCCGTGCCTCGTCCACGGCACTGGTGAAGCCCTGCACGGCGTAGTTGCTGGTGTGCACCTTCATCAGCAGCGCGGTGTGCTCGCCGATGGCGCGCTCGTAGTCCTGTGCGTGCGTGCGATTGGTGGTGCCCACCTCGACCAGCCGGGCGCCGGCGCTGGCCATCACATCGGGCATGCGAAAGGCGCCGCCAATCTCCACCAGCTCGCCGCGCGAGACGATGACCTCCTTGCCCGGCGCCAGCGCCGCCAGCGTCAGCAGTACGGCGGCGGCGTTGTTGTTCACCACGGTGGCGGCCTCGGCGCCGGTCAGCTCACACAGCAGGCCCTCGACGATGCTGTCGCGGTCGCCGCGGCTGCCGCTGGCCAGGTCGTACTCCAGGTTGTTCGGGCTGGCCATCATGGCCTGGATATGCGCCAGCGCCGCCTGCGGCAGCAGGGCGCGCCCCAGGTTGGTGTGGATCACCGTGCCGGTGAGGTTGAGCACGGCGCGCATCGCCGGCTGCAGGCGCCGCTGCAGGCGCTCGGCCAGGGCGCCGGCCAGGGCGTCGGCGCCGATCTGGCCGAGTGCCAGGTCGCCGGCCAGGGCCTGCGCGCGCAGGGTGGCCAGCAGCGCGCGCGCCTCGTTGGCGACCAGGGTGTGGCCATGGGCATCGAGCAGCGCCGCGCAGGCGGGCAGGCGCAGCAGCCTGTCGAGCGCGGGCAGGTTCTGTGGTTGTGCGGCGGGTGGGGGGCTGGCGGGGGCCGGGGAACCGTGAACCACGGATTCTTCGGGCAGTTTCATCAGTCGCCCCCGGCCTGCGCGTCGCCGTCGCCAAAGAGCAGCAGGAGGTTGACGCCGTGGCGCTCGAAGCCGGCCTCGGACACCAGCAGATCCAGCGTCAGCGTGGCCAGGTCATCGGCCAGCGGCTCCACATGCAGGTCGCGCGCCACATGCAGGGTCTTGAGGTAGTGGTGGCAGCCATCGCAGGTCTCGGCCTCGACGGCGGCGCGCTGGGCCGATGGCTTGTCATCGGCCAGCGCCTGCAGCGACTGGTAGTGAATGCCCTGCGTGGCCAGGCAATGCGTGCACTGGATGCGGTTCATGTGCCACTGGGCGCTGCACAGCGCGCAGTGCAGGTAGCGCTGGCCGTCCTGCTGGCCGCCCACGCGCGTGATGCTGGCCGTGGCCAGGCTGGCGCAGCAGGGGCAGCGGGTGGCGTCCGGCGGCACCTGGAAGGCCTGGGGCCGGGCGGCCCCGGTGGCGGCCACCAGGTGCGTGAAGTACAGCTGCAGGCCGGCGGCGACGAGCGGCGCGGCGGCCAGATCCAGCCCCAGCGTGATGCCGGCGAGCAGGCGATCGGCCTGCTGCTCCAGCGCCGCGTCGGGCAGGGCCATGACGGCCTGCACGCCGGCGCGCGCCGGGCTGTCACCGGGCAGCTTGTCCAGCACCTGCCGCAGCAGGGCGCGCAGCTCGGTGCGCCACTGCGCGGCGCGCGGCCAGTGTTCGGCGGCCAGCAGGGGCTCGCCGGACTCGCCGGCGGCGGCGGCCTGCGCGGCATCGGGCAGGGTTACCTCCGGGTACTGCTGCAGGCGCGCGTGCTGGGCCTCGCAGACCACGGCCATGAGCATCAGGTAGTCGCGCATGGCGTGGCCGGCGGCCAGCTGGCGCAGGCGCAGGGCGCGCTCGGCAAACAGCTTGCCGGGGTCGGGCAGCAGCAGCGGGGGGACTTCCAGGCCCGAGCGCTGCTTTATGTCCTCGGGGCTGTTGATCTGGCGATGGGTGGCGCTGGAGTTCAAGGCTGCAACAGGATCAGGGTCAGAAAAAAAGCTGCTGGCAGTGTGCACCACTGCGCAGCAGCCCGGGGCGGGCCCACGATGGGGGAATACGCCTACTTGTGCGCCTTGGGCGTTTGCTGCTGCACCTGCTCGCGGTACCACAGCGGGTGGTGGTGCTTGGCCCAGCCCACGCTGACGCGGCCGCGCACCATGGCTCCCAGCGTGCCCTTGACCCACAGGGCCGCGTAGGCATGCACGATCACGGCCAGTATCAGCACGAAGGCCGACACGGCGTGCGCCAGCACGGCGATGCGCTGCAGCCAGATCGGCACGCTGGAGGCAAACCAGGCCTGCCAGAACAGCAGGCCGCTGGCCAGCAGCACCAGCAGACAGAGCGTGAACACCCAGAAGATCAGCTTTTGCCCGCCGTTGTACTTGCCCACCGGCGGCATCACCGCCTGGTTGCCTTCGGAGACCATCTTGCCGGCGGACTCCAGCCAGGCCGAGTCTTCATCGCGCCACAGGTTGGCGCCCACGAACATGAAGAACATGCCCAGGAACAGCACAAACATGGCCAGGCCCAGATAGGGGTGCAGAATGCGCGCCCACTGTGGCCCGCCGACCAGCGCCGTGAGCCAGAACAGCGCCGGGTGAAACAGCGCGAAGCCGGATACGGCGGCCAGCACGAAGCAGGTCACCGTCGCCCAGTGGTTGGAGCGCTGGCCGGCGTTGTAGCGTTGCAGCTGGAGCTTTTTCATGACTGCTCTCCTTGCGTCCTGGAGTCAGGGGAGTCGGCATACTCCTCGTCCTCCTCGGGTACTTCCATCGGGCCCTTGCGCAGGTAGTGGAACCAGCCGGTGAAGGCCGCGCCGGCCATCACGGCCAGCGCCGCCGGCTTGGTCCAGCCCTTCCAGACCGACACCCAGGGGCTGATGCTGGGATCCTTGGGCAGCTGCGTCAGCTCGGGCTTGTCGGCATGCTTGAGCACATACATGACATGCGTGCCGCCCACGCCGGCCGGGTTGTACAGCCCGGCCTGGCTCCAGCCGCGCTCCTTGAGCTCGGCGGCGCGCTCCTGGCCGCTGGCCACCATGTCCTCTTTGGTGCCGAAGGTGATGGCGCCCGTGGGGCAGGTCTTCACGCAGGCCGGCTCCAGGCCCACGCCCACGCGGTCCGAGCACAGGGTGCACTTGTAGGCTTTGTTGTCCTGCTGGCTGATGCGCGGCACGTTGAACGGGCAGCCCTTGATGCAGTAGCCGCAGCCAATGCAATGCTCGCTGATGAAGTCCACGATGCCGTTGGCGTACTTGACGATGGCGCCGGGCGCGGGGCAGGCCTTGAGGCAGCCCGGGTCTTCGCAGTGCATGCAGCCGTCCTTGCGGATCAGCCATTCGAGCTTGTCCTTCTCGGGCTCGACCTCGAAGAAGCGCATCACCGTCCAGGACTGGGGCGTGAGGTCGCTGGGGTTGTCGTAGACGCCGATGTTGCTGCCGACCTCGTCGCGCAGGTCGTTCCACTCCATGCATGCCACCTGGCAGGCCTTGCAGCCTATGCACTTGGAGACGTCGATGAGCTTGGCGACCTCGGGCACATGGGCACGTGCCTGTGGCGGCGGGGTGGTGGTGGCCGAGCGGGCGACCACGTCTTGTGATTGCAGACTCGACATGGCTACACCTTTTCAATGTTGACGAGAAAGGCCTTGGACTCCGGCGTCTGCGAGTTGGCGTCGCCGACGAAGGGGGTCAGGGTATTGGCGATGTAGCCGTTCTTGGTCTGGCCCTTGAAGCCCCAGTGGAACGGAATGCCCACCAGATGCACCTGCTGGCCGTTGACCGCGAACGGTTTGATGCGCTTGGTGACCACCGCCTTGGTGATGATGTGGCCACGGTTGCTGCTCACCTTGACCCGGTCGCCGTGCTTGAGCCCCTTCTCCTTGGCCAGCTCCTCGCTGATCTCCACGAAGGCCTCGGGCTGCGTGATGGCGTTGAGCCGCGCATGCTTGGTCCAGGTGTGGAAATGCTCGGTCAGGCGGTAGGTGGTGGCCGAATACGGGAATTCCTCCTTCTTGCCAAAGGCCTCCAGGTCGCCCTTGAACACCCGGGCCGCGGGGTTGCTGATGGCCAGGGGGTTGTCCGGGTGCAGGGGGTTGACGCCAATCGGCGTCTCGAACGGCTCGTAATGCTCGGGGAAGGGACCTTCGGCCATGCCGATGGCGTGCAGTCGCGCCACGCCCTCGGGGTTCATGATGAAGGAGCCCACGTTCTCTTCGGGCGCCGCATTGGGCCGCATGTCGGGCACGTCTGGGCCGGTCCAGGCCTTGCCGTTCCAGTACTCGTACTTCTTGTTCGGCGCCCAGGGCTTGCCGTCCTTGTCCGCGCTGGCGCGGTTGTAAAGGATGCGGCGGTTGGCCGGCCAGGCGAAGCCGAAATGCTGGAACACGCCCAGGCCCGAGGGGTCGTCCAGGCCGCGGCGCGCGGTCAGGTTGCCCGCCTCGCTCCAGCAGCCCGAGTAGAGCCAGTTGCCGCAGGCGGTGGAGCCATCGTCGCGCAGCATGGCAAAGCCCGGCACCTGCTGCCCGGCCTTGACCAGCACCGCGCGCGGCGCGCCCGGGTTGGCCGGGTCGGCGGGCGCCAGCACGTCGGCCAGGGCCTTGCCGTTGATCTCGCGCAGCAGCTCGCTGGCCGAGGGCTCCAGCGGCTGGGCGTAGTCCCACGCCAGGTTCAGAACCGCGTCGGGGAAGGCGCCGCCGTCCTTGGCGTACATGGAGCGCAGCTTCATGAAGAGCAGCGCCATGATTTCCGAGTCGGTCTTGGCCTCGCCCGGGGGATCGACCGCACGCTCCTTCCAGATCGCCACGCGGCTGGAGTTGGTCAGACTGCCCTCTTCCTCGGCAAAGCAGGTGCTGGGCAGGCGGAAGACCTCGGTCTGTATGGCCTCGGGCTTGACGTCGTTGAACTCGCCGTAGTTCTGCCAGAAGTCGCCCGTCTCCGACTCCAGCGGGTCGATGATCACCAGGTACTTCAGCTTGGACAGCGCCGCCGAGAGCTTGTTCTTGTTCGGCACCGTGGCCAGCGGGTTGAATCCCTGCGCCAGAAAACCGTTCATCTTGCCCTGGTGCATCAGCTCGAACATGTGCAGCACGTCGAAGCCGCCGGCCAGCTTGGGCACCCAGTCGTAGCAGAAGTTGCTCTCCGGCGTGGCCGCCTTGCCGTAGTAGGACTTCATCAGGCTGTTGAAGAACCTGGGGAAGTTGCTCCAGTAGTTGAACTGGTTGGGCCGCATGGGCTTGGGCGTGCAGCGCTTCAGGTACTTTTCGTACGTGTCGTCGTTGTCGGTGGGCGCGCTCAGGTAGCCCGAGAACACCTCGGCGTAGGCGTTCATGTCGGTCACGCCCTGCACGTTGGAGTGGCCGCGCAGCGCGTTCACGCCGCCGCCCGGGCGCCCCATGTTGCCCAGCAGCAGCTGGATCATCGCCATGGTGCGGATGTTCTGGCTGCCCACGGTGTGCTGCGTCCAGCCCAGGGCGTAGCAGATGGTGCTGGTCTTGTCGGGCGCCGACATCTCGCCGAGCATCTCGCAGATCTTCAGGAACTTGTCCTGCGGCGTGCCGCAGATCTTGCTGACCATCTCGGGCGTGTAGCGGCTGTAGTGCTTCTTCAGCTGCTGGTAGACGCACAGCGGATCCTGCAGCGTCTCGTCGACCTTGACATAGCCGTCCTCGCCCATCTGGTAGCCCCAGGTGGACTTGTCGTACTTGCGCTTGGCCGCGTCGTAGCCGCTGAAAATGCCGTCCTTCAGGTCAAAGCCGGGCTTGGTCAGGAAGGTGGCGTCGGTGTTGAACTTGACGTAGTCGTGGTGGATCTTGTCGTTGCTCAAGAGCCAGTTGATGACGCCGCCGAGGAAGGCGATGTCGGTGCCGTTTCTGATCGGCGCGTACAGGTCGGCCAGCGCCGACGTGCGGTTGAAGCGCGGATCGACCGAGATCAGCCTGGCCTTGCGCTTTTGCATGGCCTCGACCACCCACTTGAAGCCCACGGGGTGCGCTTCGGCAGCGTTGCCGCCCATCACTATGATCAGATCGGCATTTTTAATGTCGGTCCATGAATTGGTCATCGCTCCGCGACCGAAAGTCGGGCCCAGACTGGACACCGTCGGTGCGTGTCAGACGCGTGCTTGTGTATCTATCCCTACCATCCCCAGGCCGCGCGCGACCTTGACGGTGAGGTAACTCGATTCATTGGAGGACGAGCTGCACATCAGGAAACCGGTGGTCGTCCAGCGGTTCACCGTGGTGCCGGCATCGTTCTTGGTCTGGAAGTTGGCGTCGCGATCGGCCTTCATGTGCTTGGCCACGCGCGTCAGGGCCTCGTCCCAGCTGATGCGCT
This sequence comes from Alicycliphilus sp., assembly GCA_018054745.1. Classification (GTDB taxonomy): domain Bacteria; phylum Pseudomonadota; class Gammaproteobacteria; order Burkholderiales; family Burkholderiaceae_C; genus Alicycliphilus; species Alicycliphilus limosus. The sequence goes on along the minus strand of JAGPIX010000018.1, from coordinate 25,518 downwards.
TCCACTCCTTGCTGCCCGCTTCGCGCACCGATGGGTACTTGACGCGGCCGGGGGAGTTGATCATGTCCATCACGCCCGCGCCCTTGGGGCACAGCGAGCCACGGCTGACCGGGTTGTCCGGATCGCCCTCGACGTGGATCACATGGTTCTTGGCGTTTTTCGCCCCATCGCCCAGCTTGTAGATCAGCATGCCGCAGCTGACCGAGCAGTAGGGGCAGATGCTGCGCGTGACGGTGGCGCTGGCGAGCTTGAAGGCCCGGGTCTCGGCGAGTGCGGCGGCGGGTGAGAACCCCATGGCCACAAGACTCGACCCGACCAGCCCCGCCGCGCTGACGCGGAAGAACTGTCTGCGGTGCATGTCCATGACTTGTCTCCTGAATGGTTGAGCGCCCTGGTGGGGATCGCGCGCTGCCCCGGCGGCAGGGGGCTGATTCAGTGTAGGCAAGCCGAATGTTGCGCCGGAACCACGTTAACCCTTAAGGGTCGCGTGCGGCGGCTGGCTCCCGGCCGTCAGGTGGAGGGCCGCAAATGGGCATCGCCCGCGCCGGCCCGTCCCACCGGCTGCAGGGGCCAGGTGATGACCAGCCAGGCCAGGGCCAGCAACGCCGTGGCGGCAAACAGCCCACCCGCACCGGCCCATTTGGCCAGGGCGCCGCCCAGGGCGCCGCCGGCAAACAGGCCCAGGGACTGCAGCGTGTTGTACGCGCCCAGGGCCGCGCCGCGCAGATTGGCCGGCGCCATGCGCGAGACCAGGCTGGGCTGCGTGGCCTCCAGCATGTTGAAGCCGCAGAAGAACACGAACAGCAGGCCGCCCAGCAGCATCACCCCGGGTGCCACGCCGCCGGCCACCAGGCCGCCCAGGGCCGCCTGCACCAGGGCAATCAGGCCAATCGACAGCAGCAGGGCCGCACGCAGGCGCCCGCGCCGCTCCATGGAGAACAGCCCGCCCATGGCCACGACCGACAGCACCAGCGCCGGCAGGTAGACATGCCAGTGCAAGTCCTTCGGCAACCCCGCCTGCACCAGCAGGGCGGGCACGGCCACCCACATGGCCATTTGAATGGTGTGCAACGCAAACACGCCCAGGTTCAGGCGCCGCAGGTCGGCATGGCGCCAGACATCGGCCAGCCGGCCCTGCGGCAGGTCGGCGTGGTGGCGCGTCTCGGGCGGCACCACCCAGACGATCAGTGCCACGCCGGCCAGGGCCAGGGCAAAGGTCAGCGTGAACAGGCCGGACAGGCCGATATGGGCCGTCAGCAGCGGCGCCAGCACCAGGGCGATGGCGAACATCAAGCCTATGCTGATGCCCACCAGGGCCATGGCCTTGGTGCGCACGGCGTCGCGCGTCTGATCCGCCAGCAGGGCCGTGACGGCGGCCGACACCGCGCCCGCGCCCTGCAGCGCCCGGCCCACGAGCAGGCCCATGACCGAATCGGCCAGCGCCGCCACCAGGCTGCCGGCGGCGAATACCGCCAGGCCCAGGACGATGACGCGCTTGCGGCCGAAGCGGTCGGACGCCATGCCCAGAGGCAGCTGGAAGAAGGCCTGGGTCAGGCCATACATGCCCATGGCCAGGCCGACCAGGGCCGGATCGTCGCCGCCGGGGTATTTGCGCGCCTCCAGCATGAACACCGGCAGCACCAGGAACAGGCCCAGCATGCGCATGGCAAAGATGGCCGCCAGCCCCATGCTGGAGCGGCGCTCGGGGCCGGTCATGCGTGTGGCAGGGGCAGCGGGGGCGGAGGTGGAAGGCAAGATGGTTTCTGACACGGCGGGTGTTCGGTGGTCAGGCAAAACCCGTATTCTCGCCCAGGGTGGTTTTGCCGTGCCGCGGGTGGGGGCGGCGCGGTGCGCGTGGCTATCATGGCGGGTTCCCCAGCGCCGCCCCGATCGTGACCTACCCTGCACCCTCCTCCGATGATTCCGACGGCCGCCCGCTGGCCCAGGTGCTGCGCGCGCCCTGCATCAGCATCCGCGGCGCACGCACGCACAACCTGAAGAACATCGACCTGGACATACCGCGCAACCGGCTGGTCGTCATCACCGGGCTGTCGGGCTCGGGCAAGTCCAGCCTGGCGTTTGACACCCTTTATGCCGAGGGCCAGCGCCGCTATGTGGAAAGCCTCTCGGCCTATGCGCGCCAGTTTCTCGGACGGCTGGACAAGCCCGATGTCGATCTGATCGAGGGCCTGTCGCCGGCGATCAGCATCGAGCAGAAGGCCACCAGCCACAACCCGCGCTCCACCGTGGGCACGGTGACCGAGATCCACGACTACCTGCGCCTGCTCTACGCGCGCGCTGGCACGCCGCACTGCCCGGATCACGGCCTGCCCCTGGCGGCCCAGACCGTCAGCCAGATGGTGGACGCCGTGCTGCAGCTGCCCGAGGACACCAAGTTGATGCTGCTGGCCCCGGTGGCGCGGCAGAAAAAGGGCGAATTCGTCGAACTGTTCGAGCAGATGCAGGCACAGGGCTATGTGCGCTTTCGCGTCGATGGCCGGATTTACGAGGTCGATGACCTGCCCGAGTTGAAGAAAACCGAGAAGCACGACATCGACGTGGTGGTCGATCGCCTGAAGGTGCGCGCAGACGCACAGCAGCGCCTGGCCGAGAGCGTGGAGGCCGTGCTACGCATCGGCGGGGCCGAAGGAGCGGGCCGGGTGCTGGCGCTGGAGATGGACAGCGGGCGCGAGCATTTGTTTTCAGCCAAATTCGCCTGCCCGGTGTGCAGCTACTCCTTGAGCGAGCTGGAGCCGCGCCTGTTTTCCTTCAACTCGCCCAGCGGCGCCTGCCCGGCCTGCGACGGCCTGGGCCAGCAGGAGCTGTTCGACCCGGCGCGCGTGGTGGCCTTTCCGTCACTCAGCCTGGCCAGTGGCGCCATCAAGGGCTGGGACAGGCGTAACGGCTACTACTTCGCCATGCTGGAGAGCCTGGCGGCGCACTACGGCTTTGACGTGGACACGCCGTTCGAGCAGCTGCCCGAGCAGGTGCGCCAGGTGGTGCTGCACGGCTCGGGCGAAGAGGACATCGCCTTCAGCTATCTGCTGGACAGCGGGCCAAAGAAGGGGCAGCCCATCGTCAAGAAGCACCCCTTCGAGGGCATCCTGCCGAACATGGCGCGGCGCTGGCGCGAGACGGACTCCAGCGTGGTGCGCGAAGACCTGGCGCGCTACCGCCAGACCCAGCCCTGCGCCGAATGCGGCGGCGCGCGATTGAGGCGCGAGGCGCGCCATGTGCTGGTCGGCGAGGCCGAGGCCGCGCGCGCCATCTACGCCGTGAGCGACATGACGCTGGCTGACGCCCAGGCCTGGTTCGGCGCGCTGCGCCTCTCGGGCGCCAAGGCCGAGATCGCCGACAAGATCGTGCGCGAGATAGGCGCGCGCCTGGGGTTTTTGAACGACGTGGGCCTGTCCTACCTCAGCCTCTCGCGCAGCGCCGAGACGCTCTCCGGCGGCGAGGCCCAGCGCATCCGCCTGGCCTCGCAGATTGGCTCCGGCCTGACCGGCGTGATGTATGTGCTGGACGAGCCCAGCATAGGCCTGCACCAGAGGGACAACGACCGGCTGATCGCCACCCTCACGCGCCTGCGCGACCTGGGCAACAGCGTCATCGTGGTGGAGCACGACGAGGACATGATCCGCGCCGCCGACCACTGCGTGGACATGGGGCCGGGCGCGGGCGTGCACGGCGGGCGTGTCATGGCCCAGGGCAGTTATGCCGAGCTGTGCGCGAATCCCGCTTCGCTCACCGGCCAGTACCTGAGCGGCGCGCGCACCTTGCCCGTGCCCGCGCGGCGCACGCCCTGGCTGCCGGTGCTGCAGCAGGGCGCCGCGCCCGAGGACGAAAACAAGCCGAAGTCGCGCTTTCCCGAGACGGCCGCCAGCCAGCGCAAGAGGGCTCGCCTGGCCGAGCACCGCGCCACCCAAGGGCAGTTGCAGGCCGTGCGCGTGCTGGGCGCCACGGGCAACAACCTCAAGGGCGTGAACGCCGAATTCCCTGTGGGGCTGCTCACCTGCGTGACGGGCGTGTCCGGCTCGGGCAAGAGCACCCTGGTCAACGACACGCTGCACCGCGCCGCCGCGCGCCTGATCCACCGCGCGCACGAGGAGGCCGCGCCGCACGATGCCATCGAAGGGCTGGAATACTTCGACAAGGTCATCAACGTCGATCAAAGCCCCATAGGCCGCACGCCGCGCAGCAACCCGGCCACCTACACGGGGTTGTTCACGCCGATCCGCGAGCTGATGGCCGAGACGAATACCGCCAAAGAGCGCGGCTACGGCCCCGGGCGTTTCTCCTTCAACGTCTCGCAATCGGCCGGGGGCGGGCGCTGCGAGGCCTGCCAGGGTGACGGCGTGGTCAAGGTGGAAATGCATTTTCTGCCCGACGTCTACGTGCCCTGCGACATCTGCCACGGCCAGCGCTACAACCGCGAGACGCTGGAGGTGCAGTGGAAGGGCAAGAACATCGCCCAAGTCCTGGAGCTGACGGTGGAGGACGCCTACGCCTTCTTCAAGGATGTGCCGACGATTGCGCGCAAGCTGCAGACACTGCTCGACGTAGGCCTGTCCTACATCCGCCTGGGCCAGAGCGCCACCACCCTGTCGGGTGGCGAGGCCCAGCGCGTGAAGCTGGCCCAGGAGCTGTCACGGCGCGACACCGGCCGCACCCTCTACATCCTGGACGAGCCCACCACCGGCCTGCACTTTGCCGACATAGACCTGCTGCTCAGGGTGCTGCTGCAGCTGCGCGACGCCGGCAACACCATCGTCGTCATCGAGCACAACCTGGACGTGATCAAGACGGCCGACTGGCTCATAGACATGGGCCCCGAGGGCGGCGCGGGCGGCGGCAGCGTGGTGGCCGTGGGCATGCCCGAAGAAGTGGCTGCCCAGGAGGGCAGCCATACGGGGCGCTACCTGCGGCGATATTTGAGTTAAAAGTGGCCGCAACGCTTATGCAACAAGCGCAAAAAGCTATAAAAATAATAGTTTGCCTCCCGTCTTAGCCTTCCCCCAGAGGCAAGAAAAGAGTCTGAGACTGAGGTTGCCCATTGGCTTTTGGCTGGACCTCTGGGAGCATCAGGCGCAACCGGGTCAGGCCGCCGCCGGAAGCCGCAGCACCAGGCGTGCGCCGCCCAACGGCGATGCAAGTGCCTGCACGCTGCCGCCATAGCTGTCGGCCAGGGCGCGCACGATGTCCAAGCCCAGGCCGCTGCCGGTGCGGCGCTCGTCGAGCTGCACGCCGCGCTCGAACATGCGCTGGCGCTGCTCCTCGGGAATGCCGGGGCCGTCGTCGTCCACGGTGAAGCACAGCTGCTGGCCCTCGCGCCGCACATCGACCACGACACGCGTGCGCGCCCATTTGCCGGCGTTGTCCATCAGGTTGCCGAGCATTTCGTACAGGTCTTGCGTCTCCCCACGAAAGGCCAGGTCTTGAGCGCCATCGGCCAGCTCAAAGGACAGGCCGCGCGCGCCGTGCAGCCGCGCCATGGTGCGCAAGAGCGCTCGCAGGGGTTCGAGCACGGGCGTCGCCAGTCCGGTGGCGCGCACGGCGGCGGCGGCACGGGCGCGCGCCAGGTGGTAATCGACCTGGCGGCGGGCGCTGGCGACCTGCTCTTGCACCAGGCGCGCCAGGGGTGTGGCCTGGCCGTCGGCGGCGTTGGCCAGGATGGTCAGCGGCGTGTGCACGGCATGCGCCAGGTTGCCGGCCTGGGTGCGGGCGCGCTGCACCATGTCGGCGTTCTCGGCCAGCACATGGTTGAACTCGGCGACCAGGGGTTCAAGCTCCTGGGCAAAGCGCCCCTCCAGCCGCGCAGCCTGCCCGGCGCGCACGGCCGCCAGGCGTTCTCGCAAAAGCCTTAACGGGCGCAGCGCCAGCTGTAGCTGCAGCACCACGGCCAACGCCAGCGCCAGCGCCAGCGCGCCGAGGGCGATGAGCAACAGGCGGGTAAAGCGTGCCATCGGCTCGGCAATCAGGGCCTCGTCGGCAGCCACCGCCAGGCGCAGCGGCGGCGCGCCCTCGTCGGGCAGCTGCACGGTGCGCGCCACGACCAGCAGTGCGCGGCCCCGTGCGTCCGCCATTCGCAGCAGGCTGTGACCCTGCGCCGGATAGGCGCTGGGGGCGGCGGGCAGGCGCAAAGTCTGGTCCCACAGCGAGCGCGAGCGCGCCAGCGCCACCTGCGGCTGGGCGCCCAGCCGGTCGATCTGCCAGTACAGGCCCGACAGCGGCTGCGCCAGGCGCGCGTCGGGCTGGTTTTCCACGTCCAGGCGCCCGTCCGGCGCCCAGTCGATGCTGCCGCTCAGGTGATCCAGGTCCATCACCAGCTGCACCGCCAGCTGCTGCTCGACATGCCCCTGCAGCAACGCGCGCAGGCCCCAGCCGGCGGCGGCGATGGTCAGCAGCATCCACACCAGCATGCCGGCCAGCAGGCGCAGGCGCAGCGAGTGTTTCATGGCGCGGCGGCGTCGCCATCGGTCAGCCGGTAGCCCAGGCCGCGCACGGTCTCTATGCTGCCCTCGGGCAGTTTCTTGCGCAGCCGGCCGACGAAGACCTCGATGGTGTTGGAGTCGCGCTCGCTGTCCTGCGGGTACAGGTGCTCGGCCAGTTCGGTGCGCGAGAGCACCTCGCCCTTCCTCTGCATCAGCTGCGCCAGCAGCTTGAACTCGTGGCTGGTGAGTGTCAGCGGCTGGCCGGCGACGAGCACGCGCGCGGCGCGCGTGTCCAGGCTGATGGCGCCGCACTGCCATTCGGCGCTGGCGTGCTCGCCCAGGCGGCGCAGCAGGGCGCGCAGGCGCGCCAGCAGCTCTTCCATATGAAACGGCTTGGCCAGGTAATCGTCGGCGCCGGCGTCCATGCCGGCCACCTTCTCCTGCCAGCTGCTGCGCGCGGTGAGGATCAGCACCGGCATCCTGCGACCGGCCGCGCGCCAGTGGCGCAGCACCGACAGGCCATCAAGCAGCGGCAGACCCAGATCCAGCACCACGGCGTCGAAGTCCTCGACCTCGCCCAGGTACTGCGCCTCGCGCCCGTCGGCCGCAGCCTCCACGGTGTGGCCGGCGCCGGCAATGGCCTGCACCAGCTGCGCCTGCAGCGTGGGCTCGTCCTCGACCACCAGTATGCGCATGGCGCGTCCTATTCCTTGCGTTCTTTGCGTTTGATCTTCAACACCCGGCCATCGACGGCATCCACCTTGAGCTTGGCCATGCGGCCGTCGCGTTGCAGCAGGCGGATTTCGTAGATGTAGCGGCCGTCGTCCTCCTCGAACTCTATCTTGACGACCTGACCCGGGTGCTCGCGCTCCACCTTGGCGATGACGCTGGTCAGCGGCAGCACCCGGCCCTGCTCCAGCGCCTGGCGCGCGCGCTCGTGTTCATCATGGTCATGGGCGGCGGCGGGCAGCGACAGCGCGCAGGCCGTCAGGAGCAGGGCGAGAAGGCGGGTGAGGGCAGGCATGGCACGGTTGTAGCGCGGCGCCGATGAATGGCAGATGAACGGCGCCTTCAGCTTGGGTTCAGCGATGGTTTTGAAGAATGCAATCCAAGCCCGAAGCATGTCGTTTCTGGCGGTCTTCAACCTCAAGGAGTTCACCATGCACAGCACCACCACCCGCCGCTGCCTCATCGCCACCGTGATTGCCGCCTCGGCCATAGGCCTGGGCCTGGCGCAGGCACAGACCAGCCCCCCTGCCGCCACGGCCAGCCCCGCGGCCGCCAGCGCGCCGGCGCAAAAGCTCTCCATCCGCGACATCGCCGAGCGCCTGGAGGCCGCCGGCTACCGCGACATCCTGGAGATCGACTACGAGCATGGCCGCTACGAGGCCAAGGCGCTGAACGCCCAGGGCGCGCCGGTAAAGCTCTACGTCAACGCCCAGACCGGCGCCGTGGAGCGCACGCGCACGCGCAAGCAGCACGACTGACGCACGCCCCATCTCTCCTTCACGCAACCAGGCAAGTCCATCATGCGCCGTACCCTCTCCCCCGCGACCGCCCTGGCCTTGTGGCTGGCGCTCATCACCCTGGCCTGGTGGGCCGTGGCTCCCGCCCAGCTGGGCATTGACCCCCTGGTCAATGCCCAGGGCGAGGCCACGGGCTGGTGGCAGCTGCGCCGGCACGCCATCTATCTGACAGGCCTGTGGTGCATGGGGTTGATGGGCCTGATCATGGTGCTGGCATTGCGCCTGCCCCTGATCGAGCGACCGCTGGGCGGCATGGATCAGGTGTACCGCCTGCACAAATGGGCCGGCATGGGCGCAGGCATCACCGCCCTGCTGCACTGGGGCGTGAAGGAGGGGGGCGGCCTCATCAAGGCCACCTGGGGCCGCGAAGGCAAGCCGGCGCACGACGCCGTGCTGCCCTGGTTCACCGACGCGCGCGACCTGGCCAAGGATCTGGGCGAATGGGCCTTCTACGCCCTGCTCGTCCTGATTGCCCTGACCCTGCTGCAGCGCCTGCTGGCCTACAGGCCCTGGCGCCTGACGCACCGCGCCATGCCGCTGCTCTACCTGGGCTTTGTGTTCCACGCCCTGGCGCTCACGCCGCTGGCCTACTGGGCGCTGCCGCTGGGCCTGCTGCAGGCCGGCCTGCTGACCCTGGGCAGCGCCGCCGCGCTGTGGTCGCTGGCGGGCGGGATAGGGCTGCGCCGGCGCCACGGCGCGCATATCCACAGCGTGCAGCTGTTGGGCCAGGGGCCGGACGCACCACTGGAGGTGGTCTGCGCCCTGCCCGATAGCTGGCCGGGCCACTGCCCCGGACAGTTCGCCTTCGTTCGCTTTGACCGCGCCGAGGGCGCCCACCCCTTCACCATCGCCAGCGCACCCGGCGCCCTGGGCGAGAACGCACGCGGCGAGGCCCTGCTGCGCCTGGTCATCAAGCCCCTGGGCGACTACACCCGCACCCTGGCCCGGCGCCTTCAGGCCGGCCAGGGCGTGGACATAGAAGGCCCCTACGGCCGCTTTGACGGGCGCGGCAGCCGCGCACGCCAGCAGGTCTGGGTGGCTGGGGGCGTGGGCGTGACACCCTTCATCGCCCTGCTGGAGGCGCGCCAGCCGGGCCTGGCCACCGCCGACGCCAGACTGCAACCGGTGCAGATGCACTACTGCACCCGCGACGCGGCGCGCGACGCGCTGCTGGGGCGCCTGCAAACCCTGTGTGCCCAGGCCGAGCCCGCGGTCACGCTCACGGTGCACGACGGCGCCCGGGGCCAGCGCCTGACGCCACGCACGCTGGAAGCCCTGGGCGGCCCGCTGGACATCTGGTTCTGCGGCCCGCAGGGCCTGGGCGACACGCTTGGCGCCCACGCCAGCAACGCGCCCTGGCGTCTGTACCGCGAGTCGTTTGCGATGCGCTGAACAGCGCCTGCCCCACAGATCAAGGAGAAGCACCATGCCGCGCCCCCGCACCCTTGTACGCCACGGCCTGCTCACGCTGTGCCTGGCGTTAGCCAGCCTGTCCGCCGCGGCCGACGACGACTGCGACGCCCCCAGCCAGCGCTGGCAGTCACGCGAGGCGGTGCGCCAGATGGCCGCCCAGCGCGGCTGGCAGCTGCAGCGCATCAAGATCGACGATGGCTGTTACGAGGTGCGCGGAGAGGATGCCAGCGGCCGCCGTTTCAAGGCCAAGATCGACCCCGAGACCCTGGTCGTGCTGAAGTTCAAGCACCGTGACGGCCATCGCGACCAGGCGCGCCGCCGCACCCAGGAGCACGGCGCGCCCCCTGCCCAGGGATCCACGGCCCCAGTCTTCACGCCAGGCGGTTCGCCACGCGGTCAGATCGATTAGGGTCTGTTACCACTATTTCCGCCAGATGGCAGAAATAGTGGTAACAGACCCTAACCCCCAGGAGCACACCATGTCCAAACCCCTGCTCGGCACCCTGGCCGCGGCCTGCGCGCTGGCCCTGCCCACCCTGGCGCACAGCCGCCCGGTGACCATCAGCGCTCAGCTGAAAAACTACGGCGGCGATGGCGCCTACCTGGCCATCTATCTGACGGACGCCAAGGGGGCCTACGCCGGCACGCTGTGGGTGGCCGGTGGCAAGGCCAAGTACTACAAGCACCTGGCAAGCTGGAACCGCCTGTCGGCCGGCGATGCCAGGCGCCTGAACGGCGTGACCGGCGCCAGCGTGGGCGCAGGCCGCACGCTCAAGGTAACGGCCGACCTGGCCGACGCGCTGATCGACGCCGGTTACGAGATCCACGTCGATGTCGCCGTGGAAAACATGCGCGACAGTCCGTCCGAGCTGCGCGTGCCGCTGAGCACGCAAAACGCCGGCAAGCCCCAGGCCGGCAAGCAGTACATCCAGTCGCTGAGCTTTCAGCTGCAGTAAGGAGCCACCATGGGCTGGAGAACCATCCACCGCTGGCTCGGCCTGACGCTGGGCGCGCTGGCACTGGTGCTCGGCCTGTCGGGCGCGCTGCTGGCCATCGACCCCGTGCATCAGGCCTGGCAGGCCCCGGCCGCCGCACCCGATCTGCCCGTGGCCACGCTGGCCGAGCGCGTGCAGGCCCATATGCCCGGCGTGGAGGAAATCCGCCACCTGCCCACCGGCCGTATCGCCGCCTTGGGTTTTGACGGCGAGCAGCCGCAGGCGCTGTATGTCGATCCCGCCAGCGGCGCGCTGCTGGGCCCCTACCAGCCTTCGGCGCTGCCGCGCTGGGTGAAAAGCCTGCACCGCGCCCTGCTGCTGGGCGACGCCGGGCGCTGGGGGGCGGCGGCGGCGGCGCTGGCCCTGGCGCTGCTGTCGATCTCGGGCGCCGTGCTGCTCCTGCGCCGCATGGGTGGCTGGCGCCAGTTGACGGGCCGGGTGCGCGGCACACTGGCGCAGCGCCTGCATGTGCTGAGCGGCCGGGTGCTGCTGGCATTCCTGGCGTTGACCTCGGTGACGGCACTGACCATGAGCACGAGCACGCTGGGCCTGGTGCAGCTGGAGGCCGGGCCCGAGCCCGAGGTGAGCTCGGGGGCAGGCGCCGCCGACCTGCCAGCTGGCCGCATTCCCCTGCTACAGGAGCTGCGCACGTCGCAGCTGCGCAGGCTCAACCTGCCCGATGCCGCCGATACCAGCGATACCTGGCGCGTCACCACATCCAGCGGCCAGGGCTGGCTGGATCGCCACAGCGGCGCGCTGCTCGCCTGGCAGGACGCGACGGGCGCGCAGTGGCTCTACGACTGGGCCGTGCTGCTGCACACGGGCGAGAGCGCCTGGCCCTGGGCTGTGGTGCTGGGCGTCTCGGGCGCCAGCGTGCTGCTGTTCTGGGCCACGGGCCTGCTCATCTGGTGGCAGGGGCACCGCGGCGCGGTGCACATCGCGCACAACAGCCCGCTGGCGCAAGCCGATGCGCTGATCTTTGTCGCCAGCGAGGGCGGCAGCACCTGGGGCTTTGCCCAGGCGCTGCATGCCGCACTGCTGCAGGCGGGCCGGCGCGTACACACCACGGGGCTGGAGAATTTCCAGACCACGGCGGCGACACAGCAGGTGTTCATCCTGGCCGCCACCTATGGCGACGGGCAGGCGCCGGCACATGCCGCCCAGGCGCAGGCACGCATCGCGGCGCAGCCGGTGCGCCCGCTGCCGGTGACGGTGCTGGGCTTTGGCGACCGGCAGTACCCGGCCTTTTGCTCCTTCGCAAAGGCTCTGGACGCACAGCTGCGCACACGCGGTTGGCCGACCCTGCTGCCACTCGAATGCATACACCAGCAGTCGGGCCAGGAATTTGCCCGCTGGGGCAAGACGCTGGCCCAGGCCCTGGGTCAGGTGCTGGTGCTGGACTACGTGCCGCAGCTGCCACCGACCACGGCACTCACGCTACGCTCGCGCCAGGATTACCCCGGCGCGCAGGACGGGCGTCCTGCGGCCATTCTGCGCTTTGACTGGCCCCGGCCGGGCTGGTTTGAGCGCCTGCGCGGGCATGGCCTGGCGCCGTTTGCTCCGGGCGACCTGGTGGCCATCCTGGCGCCGGGCAGCAGCGTGCCGCGCTACTACTCGCTGGCCTCGGGCAGTGCCGACGGCTTTCTGGAAATCTGCGTGCGTCAATGGCCCGGCGGCCTGTGCTCCACGCATTTGCTCGGCCTGCAGCCGGGCGCACAGGTGCCGGCCTTCATCCGCCCCAACCCGGGCTTTGCCCTGCAGGGCCGCCAGCCCAGCGTGCTGCTGATCGGTGCGGGCACGGGGGTGGCGCCGCTGGCCGGCTTCATACGGCGCAACGACAGGCGCACGCCCATGCACCTGTACCTGGGCGCGCGCGACCCGGCGCACGACCACTACTTCGGCGCCGACATCAAGCGCTGGCTTACCGAACGGCGCGTGGCCAGCGTGCACACCGCCTTCTCGCGCGTGCCCGGCGGTGGCGGCTACGTGCAGGACGCGTTGCGCCGCGACGCGCAGCGCCTGCGCGCGCTGCTGGCCGATGGCGCCATGGTGCGCGTGTGCGGCAGCCGCCCCATGGCCAGCGCCGTGACCGAGGTCCTGGACACCATCGCCGCCACGCTGGGCCTGAGCGTGCGCGAACTCAAGGCCACGGGACGCTATGCCGAAGACCTGTTCTGAGCGTGCGGCACCGGAGACGACCCGCGTGGTGCTGCACGGCCCCACCATGGGCACGCGCTGGTCCGCAACCTGCGAGCTGGCGCCGCAGATCGATGCGCGAGCGCTGCAACGCGATCTGGCCGCCACCGTGGAACGGGTGGACGCGCAGATGTCGCCCTGGCGGTCGGACAGCTGCCTGGTGCAGCTGAACCAGGCGCCCGTGGGCGCCTGGTTCGCGCTGACCACCGAAATGCTGCAGATACTGGCCTGCGCGCTCGACATCGGGCGATTGAGCCAAGGCGCCTTCGACATCGGCGTAGGTGCACTGGTTGACGCCTGGGGCTTTGGTGCCGCACGCAGCGCACCGGACGCCAGCGCCATCCGCGCCGCGCGCGCCCTGGCCCATGGGCCGGCCCACGAGACGCTGGAGCTGGATCTGCACGCGGGCCGCGCACGCAAGCTGGCGCCGCTGCAGATCGACCTGTGCGGCATCGCCAAGGGCTACGCCGTGGATCGCATGGCCGAGGTGCTGCAGCACCACGGCGTGGCGCAGGCGTTGGCCGCGCTCGACGGCGAGCTGCGCGCCATTGGCGGCCAGGCCGACGGCAGACCCTGGGCCGTGGCCATCGAATCCCCGCAGACCGGGCTGCGCCGCGCACACGGCGTGCTTGCGCTGCAGGATCTGGCCGTGGCCACGTCGGGTGACTACCGGCACTTCTTTGACGTGAACGGCCAGCGCCTGGCGCACAGCATGGACGCGCGCAGCGGCACTCCTGTACGGGGTGACGTGGCCTCGGTGACCGTGCTGGCCGCCAACTGCATGCTGGCCGACGCCTGGGCCACGGCCCTGCTCGTCGCCGGCGCCGCGCAAGGCCTGGCGCTTGCGCAGCGGCACGGCCTGGAGGCGCTATGGCTGCTGCGCCGCGGCGGGGCGCTGGTCGAACTGGGCCTGGGCCGCTTTGGCGGCGCATGAACGGCCGGTGAACAACGCCTTCAGCACCGGTTCAGCGCCCGGGGCGCAGACTGGCAGCACAGTCACTCCCGACTGCCACTACCGGTCAAGGAGATCATCATGCGCACCACCCTTCTTCTCGCCGCCATCGCCATGCTGGCCAGCGCACCCGTTCTCGCCGGCGAGCGTGAGGACCGGCATGAGCGCCAGCAGCGCACCGAGCAAACGGCCCCCAATGGCTTCGACCATGGCATGCAACCCGTGGCCCACAACGCCGGCCCCGGGGAAAGAGCCCACGGCTGGCGCTATTTTTCCGACCCGGCGACTTATCGCGCTGTCGTGATCAGCCCCGATGGCGACTACTACCTCAGCCGCGGCAAGGGCCTGCGCTGGGTCGCGGGCGCACAGACACAGGACTGACGCACACCACCTGGCATGCCCGCCTCGAGTGCCATCGCCTGCCTCATCGGCTCACGCCCGCACCCTGGATTAATGGAAGGCAATGACCCTGATTTCAGACGAGCAATATTTATTAGATGTTTCTAATATATAGTGCTCACTCTCTTCCTTCCCCAACCCAGGAGCCCTTCCATGAAAAAGTCGATCGCATCTGCCCTGTTGCTCGCCTGCGCAGCCACGGCCATCCATGCCGAAGAACTGTTTGTTTCCATCCACTCCGCCAGCCCCATGGCACAGGGCGCAGGCCTCGTGCTGGCTGGCCAGGCGCTGGAGCAAAAAGCGCCGGTGCGGGTGTTGCTGTGCGATGCCGCTGGCGATATCGCCCTGGCCAACACCGACGCCGCCAAGGCACAACCAATCCTCAAGCCCCGCAACGTCACGCCGCAGCAGATGCTGCAAGGCGTTATCAAGGCCGGCGCAAAGGTGGAGGTCTGCGCGCTCTACCTGCCCAATACCGGCAAGCAGCCCAGCGATCTGCTGCCGGGTGTGAGCCCCGCCAAACCAGCGGAAGTGGCTACTCACCTGCTTAAACCCACCGTCAAGACCCTGGCGTTCTGACCTGGGACGCTGGCTCGTCGGCCCAGGCCGCCTTTTGCAGCTCCAGCGGCAGCTCCTGGGCCAGCGCGATATGTTCGCGCTCGTTGTGGTGCTCCAGCACATGGCGCAGGGCGTGGGCCGCGTCCAGCAGCACCAGCACCGCGCGGCGCCGCGCCTGTTCATCCTGCGGCGGGTGATTGATGACGGCCTGCACGCGCTGCTGGTACTCGTCGGCCAGCAGGGCGATGCGCTCATGCTCCAGCAGGTACACGCGCGCGGCCCAGCGCGCGCCCTCTGGCACATGGGGCAGCAGGCGGGCGTTCTCGATCTCGGTATGCCGGTCCAGGTCGCGCCGCCACTGCTGCAGGCGCTGCAATGCGCCGGCGAAATCACCACCCACGACATCCAGCAAATGGGCATGCAGCTGCGCGTCCAGCCGCTCATGCTGTTGTTCGAAATAGGCAGGGTGTTCGGTCTTGGTCATCGGTCAGGGGGCGTGGCTGCAGGCAATGGCCGCCCTTATACACTGGGGTAAAACCCCTACCCGCGCCAAGCCCCATGCCAGACCAGCCCACCCCTGACGAGCCGCTGCAGGGCCTGAGCAGCCAACAGGCGGCCGAGCGCCTGGCCAGCGACGGCCCGAACCAGCTGCCAGGCAGCGCGCCCAAGTCCAACCTGGCCATCGTGCGCGAGGTGCTGACCGAACCCATGTTCCTGATGCTGCTGGCCGCAGGCGGCACCTATCTGGCGCTGGGCGACCGGGGCGAGGCGCTATTTCTGCTCGGCTCGGTGCTGGTGGTCATAGGCATCACCCTCACCCAGGAGCGCAAGACGCAACGCGCGCTGGAGTCGCTGCGCGAGCTGTCCGCCCCGCGCGCCCTGGTGTTGCGCGACGGCGTGGAGCGGCGCATCGCCGGGCGCGAGGTGGTGCGCGGTGACCTGCTGGTGCTGCGCGAGGGCGACCGCATCGCCGCAGACGCGCGGCTGCTCAACGGCCAGCTGGAGGTGGACGAGTCGCTGCTGACGGGCGAATCCGTGCCGGTGGCCAGGCTGCCGCTGTCAGATGGAGCCCTGGCCGAAGAGGCTCATGATGCGCGCGCCGACAGCCTGCACGCCAGCACCGTGGTCACGCGCGGCGTGGGCCTGGCGCGGGTGCTGGCCACCGCCGGCGACACGGCCGTGGGCCGCATTGGTGCGGGCCTGGCGGCCACCGAGACGCCGCGTTCACCGCTGCAGCTGCGCTCGCGCCGCCTGGTACGCGCCCTGGGGGCGCTGGCATTGCTGCTGGCCACGGCCCAGGTGCTGCTGGGCTGGTGGTGGAATGGCCGCCCCCTGCTGGACAGCCTGCTGGCCGGCATCGCGCTGGCCATGGCCATCCTGCCCGAAGAGATTCCGGTCATCCTCACCGTGTTCCTGGCCCTGGGTGCCTGGCGCATTGCGCGCCAGCAGGTACTGACCAGGCGCATCACGGCCGTGGAGACCCTGGGCGCCATCACCGTGCTGGCGGTGGACAAGACCGGCACCCTGACCCAGAACCGCATGGCCGTGGCCGAGCTGGCCACGCCCGCACAGACATGGCAGGCGGCCGGGGCCAACGCGCTGCCCGAGCCGTTCCATCGGCTGGTCGAATTCGCCATGCTGGCCACGCCGACCGACCCGTTCGACCCCATGGAGAAGGCCATTGCGCGCTTTGGCCATGAGTGGCTCAAGGGCACGGAGCATGTGCAGGACGGGCGCGAGCCCGAGTTCGAGTACCCGCTGTCCAGCGACATCCTGGCCATGACACGCGTGTTCGCCAGCGGCCAGCCCCACATGTACCAGCTGGCCACCAAGGGCGCGCCCGAGGCCGTGGCCGACCTGTGCCACCTCGATGAGGCGGGCCGCAACGCCCTGCGCGCCCAGGTCGAGTCCCTGGCCGAACGTGGCCTGCGCGTGCTCGGCGTGGCGCGCGGGCATTGGACTGGCGCGGCCCAGGGCGCGCTCTGGCCGGCCAGCCAGCATGACTTCGACTTCGAGTTCCTGGGCCTGCTGGCGCTGGCCGACCCGCCGCGCCCCGAGGTGCCCGACGCCCTGGCGCAATGCCGCGCCGCCGGCGTGCGCGTGGTGATGATGACCGGCGACCACCCGGCCACGGCGCGCGCCATCGCACGCCAGGTGGGCCTGTCCGAGCGCCCCGAGGTGATCACCGGCGATGAGCTGCAGGGCCTGGACGACAGCGCCCTGCGCGCACGCCTGCACCAGGTGGACATATGCGCACGCCTCAAGCCCGCGCACAAGCTGCGCCTGGTGCGGCTGCTGCGCGACGATGGCGCCGTGGTGGCCATGACCGGCGACGGCGTGAACGATGCCCCCGCGCTCAAGGCCGCGCATGTCGGCATTGCCATGGGCGAGCGTGGCACCGACGTGGCGCGCGAAGCCGCGGCGCTGGTGCTGCTGCAGGACAGTTTTGCCCATATCGTCGCGGCCATACGCCAGGGGCGGCGCATCGATGACAACGTGCGCAAGGCCACGCGCTTTGTGTTTGCCGTGCATGTGCCCATCATCGCGCTGGCGCTGGCGCCCACGCTGCTGCACTGGCCGGCGCTGCTGCTGCCGGTGCACATCGTGCTGATGGAGCTGCTCATCGACCCGGCCTGCTCCATCGTCTTCGAGGCCGAACCCGAGGCGCCCGACATCATGCAGCGCCCGCCGCGCGCGGTGGCGGACTCGCCCTTTGCCCTGCGTGCGCTATGGCCGGCGCTGCTGCAGGGTGCGGGCGTCGCCGCGCTGCTGCTGGGCGCGCAGGCCTGGCTGCAGGCCCAGGGCTGGAGCATGGCCGAGGGCCGCACGGTGGTGTTTGGCACCCTGGTGCTGTGCGTGCTGCTGCTCATCCTGGCGCAGCGCGACGGCCGGGTGCCGGGGCGCGGCGGCGCGCCCAACCCCTGGCTGCTGCCCATGGCCGCGGCCGTGGGCCTGCTGCTGGCGGCCCTGCTGGTCATCCCCGGCCTGGGCCCGCTGATGGGGCTGGGGAACCCGGGTCTGCCGGGCCTGGCGGCCGGCGCCGCCGTGCTGCTGCCCTGCCTGGCGTGGTTGGAGCTGTTGCGGCAGTTGCGGCTGCGGCTGGCGCGCCAGCGGCGCGCCGCGTGATGCTCAGACTGGCAGCGCCACCAGCGGGTTGCCAAACATCGGGTCGTCCTTCTGCGAGGCCAGCGCCTTTTGCAAATCCAGTCCCAGCGCCTTGGCCACGCCGGCGCCATAGGCCGGGTCGGCGGCGTGGCAGTTGCGAATGTGGCGGTACTTGACGAACTCGGGCGCATCGCCCATACCCCGGCCGGTGTTGCCGAACAGCGCCTGCTTTTGCGCATCCGTCATCAGGCGGAACAGATTGCCCGGCTGCTGGAAGTAGTTGCTGTCGTCCTCATGGAAGCTCCAATGCTGGGCGTCGCCGCTGATGCGCAAAGGCGGCTCGGCAAATTCAGGCTGCGCCTGCCACTGGCCAAAGCTGTTGGGCTCGTAGTGCGGGGCTGCGCCATAGTTGGCGTCCACCCGGCCGCTGCCGTCGCGGTGGTTGCTGTGCACGGGGCAGCGTGCCTTGTTCACCGGAATCTGCTGGTGGTTCACGCCCAGACGGTAGCGCTGCGCGTCGGCGTAGTTGAACAGGCGCGCCTGCAGCATGCGGTCGGGCGACACGCCGATGCCGGGCACCAGGTTGCTGGGCGAGAACGCCGACTGCTCCACGTCCAGGAAGAAGTTCTCGGGGTTCTTGTTCAGCGCAAACTCGCCGACCTCGATCAGCGGGTAGTCGGCGTGCGGCCAGACCTTGGTCAGGTCGAAGGGGTGGTAGGGCACCTTCTCTGCGTCCGCCTCGGGCATGACCTGCACGTACATCGTCCACTTGGGGAAGTCGCCGCGGGCAATGGCGTCGAACAGGTCGCGCTGGTGGCTTTCGCGGTCCTTGCCGATCAGCGCCTCGGCCTCGGCGTCGGTCAAATTCTTGATGCCCTGCTGCGTCTTGAAGTGGAACTTGACCCAGAAGCGCTCGCCGGCCGCGTTCCAGAAGCTGTAGGTGTGCGAGCCAAAGCCGTGCATGTGGCGGTAGCTCGCCGGAATGCCGCGCTCGCTCATGACGATGGTGATCTGGTGCAGCGCTTCGGGCAGCAGCGTCCAGTAGTCCCAGTTGTTGGTGGCGCTGCGCATATTGGTTTTCGGATCGCGCTTGACGGCCTTGTTCAGGTCGGGGAACTGGCGCGGGTCGCGGATGAAGAACACCGGCGTGTTGTTGCCCACCATGTCCCAGTTGCCCTCCTCGGTGTAGAACTTCAGGGCAAAGCCGCGGATGTCGCGCTCGGCGTCGGCCGCGCCGCGCTCGCCGGCCACGGTGGTGAAGCGGGCGAACATCTCGGTCTGCTTGCCGACCTTCTCGAAGATCTTGGCGCGGGTGTACCGGGTGATGTCCTTCGTCACGGTGAAGGTGCCAAACGCGCCCGAGCCCTTGGCATGCATGCGCCGCTCGGGGATGACCTCGCGCACGAAGTTGGCCAGTTTTTCATTCAGCCAGACGTCCTGCGCCAGCAGCGGGCCGCGGCTGCCGGCCGTCAGGCTGTCGCGGTTGCTGGCCACCGGGGCGCCAAAGTCGGTCGTCAGGTGGGTGACGGGGCATTGGGGGCGAGGGTCGGTCATGGCTATCTCCTGGGTTGCGGTGGGGAAGGGGATCAATGGGCAAGTGCCACGGTTGAATAATAGAATTTTTAGATTTATTTGAAAATTTAATAGTTTTTATTACACAGATAGAGCGACTCTGGCGCGGGGCTGGCCCCATGCCGCAGGCGCCAGCGCCCTCACGCCGGCGCGATGCCGGCGCGCCCATCGCCGTGCAAGCCGGGGTGATCGGCACGGGGCTTGTCCAGATGGTAGCCCTGCACCATGTCCACGCCCATGCCCTGCAGCAGCTGCAGGGTCTGCTCGTCTTCGACGAACTCGGCCACGGCCAGCTTGCCCATGCCATGGGCGACCTCGATGATGGAGCGCACGAACACCTGGTTGTCATGCTCGCGCGGCAGGTTGCGCACGAACAGGCCGTCGATCTTCAGCACCCGGGCCTGCAGGTGCTTGAGGTAGGCAAACGACGCAAAGCCGGTACCGAAGTCGTCCAGGCACAGGGTGCAGCCAGCGCGCTGCAGGGCGTCGATGAAGCGCTGGGCGTCGCCCAGGTCGGAAATGGCCGCCGTCTCGGTCAGCTCCACCAGCAGGCGCTCGGGCGCCACGCCCTGCGCTGCGAGTTGCTCCGTGATGAAGCCCGGCAGATCCGGGTCGTCGAGCGAGCGGCCTGAGATGTTCAGCGCCAGCGCCGGCAGCCGCGGGTGCGCCGCCAGCAGGCGGATGCTCTCGCGCAGCACCCAGCGGTCTATGTCCAGGATCTTGCCGCTCTTCTCCGCATGGCCTATGAACTGGCCGGGGGCAATGAGCTGCTCGGGGTTGTCCTCATCAACCATGCGCACCAGCGCCTCCAGATGCGCCAGTCGACGCTCTTGCGCGTGGTACACGCCCTGGAAATGCAGGCGCAGCAGGCCGCCCGCCAGGGCGCGGTCAATGCGCTCGTTCCAGGCCATGCGCGTGACCATGGCCTGGGCACGGTCGCTCTCGGCGCGGTAGATGCTCCAGCGGTTCTTGCCCAGGTGCTTGGCCTGGTACATGGCGGTGTCGGCATGGGCCACCAGCTCCTGGGCACTGGCGGCATGGGTGGGGAAATGGGCGATGCCCAGGCTGCTCGTCAGGCGCAGGGTATGGCCTTCGCCCTCGATATGCAGCGCCGCCTGGGCCACGGCGCGCACCACGCGCTCGGCCAGCAGCTGGGCGCTGTGCAGCGTGGCCTGGGGCATGAAGATGGCGAACTCGTCGCCCCCCAGGCGGCTGAGCAGATCGGTCTCGCGCACCAGGGCCTTGACCGCCGTCGCCACGCGCAGCAGCACCATGTCGCCAGCGCCATGGCCAAAGCGGTCATTCACGTACTTGAACTCATCCAGGTCGAAAAACAGCACCGCCGCCGGCTGTGCATGGCATGCCGACTCACGGAAGAAGCGCTCCAGCGCCTGCTCGAAGCAATGCCGGTTGTACAGGCCGGTGAGCGCATCGCGCTCGGCCAGGGTGATGAGCTGCGCGGCCGTCTGGCGCTGCTGCGTCACGTCCTCGCACACCCAGAGATGGCCCATGGAAGCGTTTTGCGTGTCATGCACCCGGTGGATGGCCAGCATCAGGATGCGGCCGCTCGCCAGCTCCAGCTCCAGTGGGGCCGCCGCCGGCTCGCCGGCCAGGCTCTGGCACACCTGCTCGTCCAGCCGTGCGGCGGCCAGCAACTGGCCCCGGCATGCCTGCAGCACCTGCTCCATCGGCAGGCCGACGATGGCCTGCCCTCCGGGCATGGCCCACAGCTCGCGGAACATGGCATTGCAGTAGCTGACATGCTGATCCGTATCCACGAACAGGATGCCCTGGTGCATGGCGCCCAGCAGCGCCAGCAGGCGTGCGCGCTCCTGCTGCAGGCGCTGCATGACCTGGCGGCGCTCATCGACCTCGGTCTGCAGCGCCTGGGCATGGGTCATCTGCCAGCGCCGCTGCTGCGACAGGTCTGCGGCCATGGTGTCGAAGGCGTTGGCCAGTCGTCCCAACTCATCGGCCCTGGCCAGCCGGATGGGTGCCGGCTCCTGCCCCTGGGCCAGTTCATCGACCGCCTGGGTCAGCCGCCGCAAGGGCAGGGCCAGCAAGCGGCGCACGCGCCGGCGCAGCCACCACAGGGCCGGCAGCAACACCAGCAGCCCCACGCCGACCACGGCCAGCAACCCCTGGCGCAGCGCGCCGTTGACGCGCTCTTGCGGCAGCACCAGCACCTGGTACCAGCCCGGGCCGCGGATGCGCCACCAGGCCACCCATTGGCGCCCATCGGGCGTGCGCCCGGCGCCGCTGTCGGCACCCGTGCCCTGCACCATCTGCTGCAGCAGCTCCAGTGCGCGGTCGGGCGCTGCAGCCGGGTGCGGCGGCGGGGCCGCGCCAGCTTGCGCGCTCCAGTCCGAATGGGCGATCAGGCGGCCCTGCTGGTTCATGATGAATTGCCGCGCCTGGCTGTCGTCGCGCACGGCCACCGAGTCGATCAGGCTGGCAATCGACACATCGTGCCCCAGCGTGCCCACCCAGCGCCCCTGCCAGTCCAGCGGCGCGATGACCGACACCATCCAGGTGCGCGCCTGCTCGTCCAGGTACGCCGGCGTCCAGAACAGCTCGCGCCCGGGGTTGTTGCGCGGGTCGGCGCCCTGCATGGTGGGGTAGCCGGCGTTGCTGGCCTGGGCCGTGGCATTGGCGCCCCAGTCGATGCCGCGCGCGTAGACCATCAGGCCGTCTTCGACAAAGTCCATGTAGGCCGAGAAAAACGGCGGCACCAGCGCCGGCCCCTGCTCGCGCAGCAGTTCGTAGCTGGCCACGGCACGCAGCCGCGCCGAGGCGGACAGGCCCTGCGCGCCATCATGCAGGTACAGCGTGGGCGCGCGCTGGGTGTCCACCAGCTGCGGGCGCAGGCGCCACAGGCCGTCGCCACCGCGCACAAACAGGGCCGCAAAGCGTTGCTCTGCGGCCCGTGCATCGGCGCCGTCGAGCCGCTGCAGCAGCTCGCCATGCAGGCGCCGCGCGCTGGCCTCGGCCTGCAGCAGCAAACCCTCGTTGGCCTGCGCCTTGAGCTGCACCACCTTCTGCAGCACCGGCGGCACGACGCGATCGGCCCCCAGCCACAGCGCCGCATAGGCCAGCAGCGCCAGCAACAGCAGCAACACCAGGAACAGCCCCCAAATGGTCAGGGACAGCCGGTGGATCAGCGAGGCGCGCAGGCGGGCGGTTATCAAGGCAGCCAGTGAAAAGCAATGCGGTGACCACCATTTTGCAAGATGAAACAGATTCCACGGTCACCGGCCGCCCCCGAAATAACCTTGCGCGAGGCCTGATCACCAAGCTCTGTGGTACACGACTGCAGCGACAATGCAGTGTTTTGTTACTTCAGAATAGGCAGCTGACGGATGGGCTGGCAGCGGTTTCTACAGGGTTTGCTGCGGTGCGCGCCATGGCTGGCGCTGTGCTGCGCGTTGCCGGCGGCGGCCCTGGACTGCGCGGGTGCGCGGCATGTCCGCCTGCGCGAGCCGGTAGCGATCAGCCCGCAGGAGAAGGCCGAGTTCCGGGCGTTGGCGCCGCTGCGCGTGCTGGCGGTGGATGCGCCGCCGATGGCGCGCTACGACCCGGCCAGCAAGAGCTACAGCGGCATCGGCGTCGATGTGTGGTGCTTCATCACCAGGGAGCTGGGCCTGCGCCACGACCTGCTGCCCGGCCAGAACCTGAGCCTGGCCGACAAGCTGCAGCAGGTGCAGGACGGGCGCGCCGATGTCTTCATGCCGCTGAGCCACCAGGCCGATCGCGCCCGGCTGGGCCTGTTCACCCTGCCGTATTACGAGAGTTACTACGCCGTCATCGCCCGCAAGGGGCGGCCGCTGCCGGTGCACGGCCTGGCCGATCTGGCGCCCTACCGCGTTGGCCTGGTCAAGGGCGTGGCGCTGGAGCCACAGGTGCAGGCCGTGGTTGCCGCACCCCGGCTCACCCGCTTCGACCAGGCCGGCAGCGAGGGCATGTTCCAGGCGCTGCGCGCGGGCGCGATAGACCTGGCCGTCTACAGCCGGGACATCTTTGAGGAAAAGCGCTACGCGCACGAGTTCTTCGACCTGGAGGTCATACACACCCTGCGCGATGACCCGCGCTCCTACCGCTTCTACTTCAGCCCCACGCCGGCGCACCAGCGCGTGGCGGCGGCGTTCGACCGCTACCTGGCGGCCATCGACAGCTCGGCATCCGTCGCCGCGCATGTGATCGGCGAGCGCCAATTCATAGAGCGCTACGTGGCCCAGCGCAGCCAGCGCGCCATGTGGCAGACCACCAGCGTGGCCGGCGCCCTGCTGGCGCTGGTGCTCGGCCTGGGTTTTTTGTACTACCGGCGCATGGCGCACCGGCTGGCCGCCAGCCACCAGCAGGTGCAGCAGCAACAGCAGGCCCTCCAGGCGGCCAACCAGGCGCTGGAGCAGCAAAGCCTGTCCGACACCCTGACCGGCCTGCCGAACCGGCGCGCCTTCGACCTGGCCTTGCACCGCGAGCATGCACGCCAGCAGCGCACGGGCCAGCCGCTGAGCCTGCTGCTGCTGGACGTGGATCACTTCAAGGGCGTGAACGACGCCTATGGCCACTCCATCGGGGACGACTACCTGCGCGCCGTGGCCCAGGTGCTGCGCAAGGTGGTGACCCGCTCCACCGACCTGGCGGCGCGCCACGGGGGCGAGGAATTCACCTGCCTGCTGCCCGACACCAGCGCCACACAGGCGCAGGCCCTGGCCGAACGCATACGCGAGGCGACGCAGCGGCTCACCCTGCCCAACGCCCGCGCCTGGCACCCCATGCTGACGCTGAGCATTGGCGTGGCCACCCTGGAAGCCGGCCCGGCCAGCGCCCAGCAGCTGCTGGAGCAGGCCGACGGCCAGCTCTATGTGGCCAAGCGCACCGGGCGCAACCGCGTCTGCGCCACCGTACTGCGGGGCGCGGTTACCGAGCCGCCAATGCCGCAGCCAGCACCCCCGCCGCATGCCCGCGCGTGAAAGCCTCCTCGAACACCGAGTAGCCGGACCAGTCCGCGTGGGCGAACAGCAGGCGCGGCGTGGCTGGCGTGGGCGGTACGGCGGCACGCTCCCCATTTGATAGCTGGTAGCGCTTACCAGATAAGTGCGAGAGGCTAATTTCATGTAAAAAAACCTGCAGACCCGGCACCGGGATGGCCATGGCGTGGCCATAGCGCGTGAGCTCCATGCGCTGGGCGCGCTCATGGATGTCCGGATGCGGCCCGGCCAGGGTCGCCAGGATGGCGTCCCGCCAATGCGTCCAGGGCCGCTCCAGCAGCGCACTGCGACCGTCGGGCAGGTCGCCCAGCGCCTGGTAGTAGGTCAGCACCGTGGGCGCGGCCTGCGCGGCGCGCGCGTCCAGGCGCTGGTGGCCGGCGTCCACATAGCCCAGGCCACCGGGGTTGGCGTCCTGGAAGAGCACGTTGTCCCAGGCCGGCGCCGCGCCGCTCCGGTCGGCCAGCGGGCGGTCGATGTGGATATTGGCCACCAGCCAGGGCGCCCATTGCAGGCGGCGCGCGGCCTCGGTCAAAAAGTCGGGCACCGGCTGCACCAGGCGCGCGGCGACGAACAGCGGCAGCGCCACGATGCAGCGGCGCGCCTGCCAGCGCACGACCTGGCCGCTGGCGGCGTCCAGCGCGTCCAGCTCCACGCCGTGGCGGCCCTCGGCAATGCGCAGCACGCTGGCGCCGCCCTGCAGGCGGTCGCCCAGCGGCGCGGCCAGGCGCTGCGTCAGCCAGCCATTGCCCTCGGGCCAGGTGAGCACTCCCTCGCTGTCGCCCCCCTGCCCATCCGGCGCGTGAAAGCCATGGCGGCTGGCAAAGTAGTGGATGCCGGCCCAGGCGGATACGCGCGCGCTGCCGGCGCCGTAGTCGTCGCGGCAGCAGTAGTCCAGGTACCAGCGCAGATGCGCGTCATCCAGCCCCTCGCGCGCCAGCCATTCTGCGAAAGTGATAGCGTCCAGCGCTTGATGGACGGGCGCCAGAGCCTTGTTTGACCTAAAACCACTGACCACCGGCATGGTGAACCGCGCGGCGCGCGAGAGCGCGTCCACGCGCGCGGCAAAGCGCCGGTACTGCGCCAGCGTGGCCGCGCCCACCCCCGCCACGGGCAGCAGGCCGTCCTGCCATTGGCCATCGATGAACAGCCGCTCCTGCGGGCTGTGGCACAGGTGGCGCCCGTCGTCGCCGCCGTACTGCCAGCGCCCGGCCACGCGCTGGCGCAGGCCCAGCTCCTCCAACAAATCCTGCACCTCGGGCGCGTCGTCGCCGGGCACGGGCAGGTAATGCGCGCCCAGCGGGCAGGCAATGCCGCCCACGCTGCCGGCGCGGCTGTTGCCGCCGGCCTGGTCTTCGAGCTCCAGCAGCGCGAAGTCCTCCA
>JAGPIX010000214.1:2090-3290 GCA_018054745.1 Alicycliphilus sp. | reverse complement strand
TACGGCGCCGACACCGCGCGCCTGTACACCATGTTCACCGCGCCGCCCGAGCTGACGCTGGAGTGGAACGACGCGGCGGTGGAGGGCAGCTACCGCTTCCTGCGCCGGGTGTGGAACTTCGGCGTGAAGCTGTCTGCTATTGATAGAGAAGCTGCCAGCGCAAGTACAGCGGGCGTTACAAGCCTGAATGACGTTGAGTTTGGCAAGGAGGCGAAGGCCCTGCGCCTGGAGATCCACACCGTGCTCAAGCAGGTGGAGTACGACTACCAGCGCATGCAGTACAACACCGTGGTCTCCGGCGCCATGAAGATGATCAACGCGCTGGAGGACTTCAAGGCCCAGGACAGCGCAGGCGCCGCCGTGGCGCTGATCGAGGGCTTTGGCATCCTGCTGCGCGTGCTCTACCCGGCCACGCCGCACATCACGCACGCGCTGTGGACCGAGCTGGGCTACGCCGGCTCCCTGGGCGATCTGCTGGACGCCGCCTGGCCCCAGGTGGACGCTGGCGCCCTGGTGCAGGACGAGCTGGAGCTGATGCTGCAGGTGGGCGGCAAGCTGCGCGGCGCGATCCGCGTGCCGGCCAGCGCCGACAAGGCCGCCATCGAGGCCGCGGCGCTGGCCAGCCCCGACTTCCAGAAATTTGCCGAAGGCAAGGCGCCCAAGAAGGTCATCGTCGTGCCCGGCCGCCTGGTCAACGTGGTGCTGTGATGCGCAGACGCAGCCTGCTTGCCTGCCTGGCCGTGGCGCCGCTCACCGCCTGCGGCTTTCGCCTGCGCGGCGTGCCGCAGTTCGCCTTTCGCACGCTGTACGTGCAGGCGCCCGAAGGCTCGGCCATGGCGCGCGAGCTGGTGCGCACGCTGCAGGGTGCGGGCGGCAACCTCACGGTGCTGACCGACCCCGCCCAGCTGCCCCAGGCCGAGGCCGTGCTGGAGCTGCCCGGCGAGCAGCAGGAGCGCATTGCCGTGGGCATGAGCGCCGCCGGCCAGATCCGCGAGCTGCAGCTGCGCCTGCGCCTGCGCTTTCGGCTGCGCGGCCAGCAGGGCCAGGAATGGATACCCGAGACCGAGCTGCGCCAGCAGCGCGACATCAGCTACAACGAAACCCTGGCCCTGTCCAAGGAGGGCGAGGAGGCCATGCTGTTTCGCAATATGCGCACCGACATGGTGCAGCAACTGATGCGCCGCCTGGCCGCGGTGAAGA
>JAGPIX010000214.1:0-1990 GCA_018054745.1 Alicycliphilus sp. | reverse complement strand
CCTGTTTGCCGACCGGCAGATCGTCGAGATCCGCATCCCCTCGGGCAAGCCCGGCAAGGACGGCGGCGCCGCCCTGCAGCAGATTGCCCAGGCGGCGCAGGGCAATGACAGCGTGCTCACCCTGGTGGTGCTGCCGCGCCTGGACAAGGCCACCAGGACCGGCGCCTGGTTTGCGGCGCTTGAAGCGCATGGCGCCACGGTGCAGATCGACCCGGTGGAGCGCGCCCAGCTGCCCGCCTGGATAGCGCAGCGCCTGGCCGCCCAGGGCCAGCGCGTGGCCGCCGGCGAGGAGGGCCAGCGCACGCTGCAATTCTTTGCCGACCGCGTTGAGGGCAACCTGCTGGCCGCGCACCAGGAGATCCAGAAGCTGGCCCTGCTGCACCCCCAGGGCGAGCTGTCGCGCGAACAGGTCGAGGCCGCCGTGCTCAACGTCGCGCGCTACGACGTGTTCAAGCTCTCCGAGGCCGTGCTCTCCGGCCAGGTGGCGCGCACCCAGCGCATGCTTGACGGCCTGCAGGCCGAGGGCGAGGCCGAGGTGCTGGTGCACTGGGCACTGGCCGAGGACATACGCGCCCTGAAGCGCGTGAAAGATGCCATGAACGCCGGCAAACCGCTGCCCATGGCGCTGCGCGAAAACCGTGTCTGGGGCGTCAAGGAGCGGCTCTACGAACGCCTGCTGCCCCAGGCCAGCGACGCGCAGCTGGCGCGCCTGCTGCAATCGGCGCATGTGGTGGACGGCATCGTCAAGGGCTTGAAGCAAGCCGACTGGCCACAGGACGGCTGGCAGGCGCTGTCGCGCCTGGCGCTGCAGCTGTGCCGCCTGGGGCGCTGAAGCCGCTGCCCGGCGCCTTGCCGGAGCCTTGCCTGAGCACCGCCGTCAGCCACCGTTGACAGCGCCATGGCATGGGAGTAAATGCTGACACTGGCGCGCAGGCATGCCGGCGGCCGACACCGCGCGCCCGATCGTTCGACTCACGCTTTTGCGGCAGGAGGTTGTATGACAGCGCATTCCCATTCCCACGCCCAGGCCCACTCATGCACCATCAAGACGGTAGCCGTTGCCGAACTGGCGGCGGCAGCGGACAGGGCGGTGCAGATCAACCCGCTGAATGCCCCATCGATCCAGATGGTGCGCGCGCTCGGCATGCCCGCCGAGATGCCGGTCCAGGCGCGCCTGAGCGTGCTGACGAAAAAATACTGGGGCTCCAAGGGCGTCAAGCTCACGGTCGGCTTCATGGACAGCCCGCCGGCCGACCTGCGCGCGCGCATCCTGAGCCACATGAACGCCTGGGGTGCGTGGAGCAACGTGCGCTTTGTCGAGACCAAGACCAACCCCCAGGTGCGCATTGCCCGCACCGCGGGCGACGGCTACTGGTCCTACCTGGGCACCGACGTGCTGTTGATACCGGCCAACGCCCCGACGATGAACCTGGACGGCTTCACCATGAACACCCCGGACTCGGAGTTCTACCGCGTGGTGCGCCACGAGACCGGCCACACGCTGGGCTTTCCGCATGAGCATATGCGCAAGGACATCATCGACCGCATCGACAAGCAAAAGGCCATTGCCCATTTCATGCAAACCCAGGGCTGGAGCGAGCAGGAAGTGATCCAGCAGGTGCTGACGCCGCTGGCGCAATCGGCCCTGATCGCCACCGCCCAGGCCGACCCGACCTCCATCATGTGCTACTGGCTGCCGGCCAGCATCATGAAGGACGGCCAGGCCGTCAGCGGCGGCAACGACATCAACGCGCTTGATGCCCAGTTCTCCGGCCTCATTTACCCCGGCCCGGTGGCGCCATCGTGCATCTGGCCCAACGGCAAGGCCTATTTCTTCAAGGGCAAGCAATACCTGCGCTACGACCCCAAGGCCGACAAGACCGACGCCGGCTATCCCAAGCCCATGGCCGGTAACTGGCCCGGCTTTCCCACCACCTTCAGCAACAAGGTCGATGCCTTCGTGCTCTGGGGCGGCGGCAAGGCCTACTTC
>JAGPIX010000213.1 GCA_018054745.1 Alicycliphilus sp. | reverse complement strand
CCGAGCGCGTGGGTCGTGCGTCTGTCAGCTGCCGTTTGTCATCCCTTTGTTCTGTTTTTTATTTGTCTCTCACGCCATGGCCCGCATCGTTTTCGATCTTCCTGCCCACTTTGTCTTTTCGACCGAGATGCAGATCTACATCAGCCATGTGAACCAGGGCGGGCATCTGGACAATGCGCAACTGCTCAGCCTGGTGTCCGAGGCGCGCGTGCGCTTTTTCCAGGCGCAGGGCTATCCCGAGGCGGATGTGGGCGGTCTGGCCATCGTGGTGGGCGACATCGTGGCGCAGTACAAATCCGAGGGCTTTCATGGCGAGACCATGCGTGTGGAGATGACTCCCGCCGATTTCAACCCCTACGGCTTTGACCTGGTGTTTCGCATGACCGAAAAATCGCAGGGCCGCGAAGTGGCACGCGGCAAGACCGGCATCGTCTTCATCAACAAGTCCGATCGCAAGGTGGCGCTGCTGCCCGCACACATCCGCGCGCTGCTCAGCCGCCCACCTGTTTCTGCCGCCCAGCCGTAGGCGCGTATCCTTTTGCCCTGTCTATGAACCAACTCCAACTTTTCCTGCCGTGCGCCGCTGGTGTCGAGAGCTATCTGGCCGACGAAGTGCACGCCATCACCGGCCTCACGGGGCAAGACCTGCTCACGGGGCGGGGCGGCGTGCTGCTGCGGGCCTCGTGGCGCGATGCGCTGCTGCTCAACCTGCACAGCCGCTTGGCCCAGCGCGTGCTGGTGCAGCTGGCACACCGCCCCTACCGCTCTGAAAACGACCTGTATGCCGCCGCCAGCGACGTGGCCTGGGAGATCTGGTTCACCACGCGCCAGACCTTCAAGGTCGAGGTGACGGCCCAGCACAGCCCGCTGCAAAGCCTCAATTTCGCGGGCCTCAAGGTCAAGGATGCCGTGGCCGACCGCTTTCGCGCCAAGAGCGGCGTGCGCCCCGACGTGAACACGCAGTGGCCCGATGTGCGCATCCACCTGCACCTGACCACCGACGAAGCCACGATCTACATCGACACCAGCGGCGAGCCGCTGTTCAAGCGCGGCTGGCGCGAGGACAAGGGCGACGCCCCGCTGAAGGAAACCCTCGCCGCCGCCATGATCGCTGCGAGCGGCTGGGACCCGTTGGGTGACAACCCGGTGCCGCTGTACGACCCCTGCTGCGGCAGCGGCACCATCGCCATTGAGGCCGCGCAGATCGCCTGCCGCATCCCGGCCGGCATGCTGCGCCGTTTTGCGTTCGAGAAACTGCTGCCGTTCCAGGTACATGTCTGGAGTGCTATTAAAAACGAAGCTGAAGGCGCAATACAGACAAGCGCTGTACCCATATTTGGCAGTGATGTGGCCCACCGCATGGTCGATTTTGCCCAGCGCAACGCCGAGCGTGCCGGCGTGGCCGACGCCGTGCAGCTGCGTGGTGGCGACGCCCTGCAGCGCATGCCGCCGTGCGAGCAGCCGGGCGTGATGCTGCTGAACCCGCCCTACGGCGAGCGCATTGCCGCCGCCGGTGCTGCGGGCCAGAACGCCAACGAGCGCGCCGCCGAGCGCGCCCTGGGCGCCAGCGTGGGCCGCGAAGCCGCGCACACCGACGATGGCGGCGAGTTCTTCAGCCAGTTGGCCGCGCACTGGAAGAAGAACTACGCCGGCTGGCAGGCCTGGATGCTCACCCCCGACCTCAAGCTGCCCGGCAAGATGCGCCTGAAAGAATCGCGCCGCGTGCCCATGTGGAACGGCCCCATCGAGTGCCGCTTGTTCCGCTTCGACATGGTCAAGGGCTCGGTGCGCGCGCCGCGTGGTGATGGTGCGGCCCCGTCGGCGCCAGCGCCCAAGGCCCATGGCGGCTAGGCCTGCACGCCATGTGCTGGCGCTGCCCGAATGCGGCGCACCCGGCGATGGCGGTGCCAACGCGCGCGCGCTGGTGCTGGACACCAACATCGTGCTCGACCTGCTGGTGTTTGCCGACGCGGCCATGGCGCCCGTGCGCACGCTGCTCGACGCCCAGCGGCTGTGCTGGGTGGCCACGCCACCCATGCGCGACGAACTCGCGCGCGTGCTGGCCTATCCGCAGATCGTGCCGCGCCTGGCGTTTTATGGGCTGACCGCCGGTGCGCTGCTGCAGTCCTATGAAGCCCAGGTGCGCTGGGTGGATGTGGCGCCGCGCATTTCGGCCGTGTGCAAGGATGCCGACGACCAGCATTTCATCGACCTGGCCGTAGCCCACCGCGCCATCCTGCTCAGCAAGGACAAGGCGGTTCTTTGCATGCAAAAAAGGCTGCTAGCCCTTGGTGCGCAAGCGGCAACAGCTATAGTTTTTGAGGCAGATGGGTGGGCCGGGGTGTCGCCGGTGGGCGCAGCCACCACGCCCTTGGCCGTGCTGGCGGCTTGACTTTTTGCCTTGGCGGGCGGCTACACTGGCCGCCTTTGCAAGGGGCCGTGGGCAGCATCCAAGCCCAACGGCCCCGCTGACTGGAGCCCCGCTATGAACACCCCCCACCAAGAACCCTCGGACGCCGCCGCCGCATCCGCATCTGCCGCACCGGCCCTGGGCCCCGACGAACTCGACGAGATCGACACGCTGCTGGACGACCTGCGCACGCGGGGCGAAGAGATTCCGCAGTGGGAGTTTTGCGATGGTTTCCTCACGGCGCTGATCTGCAGCCGCCGCCCCATCCCGCCATCGGAATACCTGCCCATGCTGCTGGGCGATGGCGCAGCGATCGATCTGGCCGAAGACGAGCCGCTGCCGCTGCTGCCGGCGTTTGCCGATGCCGCCCAGCAGGCGCGGTTCATGGAGCTGTGGATGCTGCGCTGGAACGAGGTCGAGGCGCAGCTCGACGCCCCGGTCGAAAAGCTGGACGACGACCGCACCTTTCAGCCCGAAGCCATGGACATGCGCGGCGCCGTGGCCAGCCTGCCTGAAGACCAGCGCGCCGAAATGGCCGGGCAGGAAATCCCCTCGTTTGGCCAGGTGTGGGCACTGGGCTTCATGTTTGCCGTGGAAAACTGGCCCGAGGACTGGGCCGCCCCACGCGACAAGGAAGCCGCCAAGTGGCTTGACGATGCCCTGGACAGCATCGTCGCCCTGACCGAGGACGACACCGGCAAGCCCGAGGTCTGCATGTTCAGCGAAGACGGCCCACCCAGCACCAGCCAGGCGCGCGTGGAAGCCTTCGGCGAAGCCATCTGGGCCGTGTACGACCTGCGCCAGCTGTGGAAAAGCCTGGGCCCGCGCATCGAAACCGTGCGCAAGTTGGCCGAACCTGGTCGCAATGAGCCTTGCTGGTGCGGCAGCGGCAAGAA
>JAGPIX010000212.1 GCA_018054745.1 Alicycliphilus sp. | reverse complement strand
AACGCAAATCGCTGGCCAATAGCAGACATCACACTATCCTGAAAAAAATGGGCGCTGCGCTACCAGCGCAGCGCCCACTGTTGGCGAGAGGCTTATGCCTCGACGATCATACGCGTGCGCATTTCAAGGTGCAGCGCGTGGCAGAAGTGCGTGCAATAGCACCAGAACACACCGGGCTGGTCGGCGATGAAGGTTACCGACTTGGTCTCCAGCGGGTTGACGATGAAGTTGACGTTGTAGTTCGGGATGGCGAAGCCATGTGTCAGGTCTTCGATCTTGTCCAGGTTGGTCAGGATCAGAGTCACCTCGTCGCCCTTCTTGACCTTGAACTCGCGCAGGCTGAAAGCCGGGGCCTGCGAGGTGATCTTGACCGTGACCTTCTTGCCATTGCGTGTGACGCCGGACTCCTTGGGATCCTTGATGGCCAGTGGCGACTCGTCCAGGTCATACACTTGCTTGGGCTTGAGCAGATCGCGCTTGAAGATGATGAAGTCATGCGGCTCGCCACGCACCGGGTGGTCGGCCAGCAGCACCATCTTTTCGCCCGAGATGTCGATCAGCTGCTCGTTCTCGGCGTGCAGCGGGCCCACGGGCAGGAAGCGATCCTTGGAGAACTTGCAGCCCACGGCCAGGTACTTGCCGTCCGCGGCCACGGTCTCGGACTGTGACGCGTTGATGTGGCCGGGCTGATAGTGCACGTCGATGCGATCCACCACGTACTTGGCGTTCTTGTCGCCCTTGTGGAAGGCGATGGCCTTTTCGATGTTCCACTTGACGATCTGGCTGTCCAGGAACAGCGTGGTGTAGGCGTTGCCGCGGCCGTCAAAGGCAGTGTGCAGCGGGCCCAGGCCCACTTCGACTTCGGCCACGATGGCATCGTCGAGTTTTTCCATCTTGCCGTCGAACCAGTCCAGCACCTTGACCAGCTCGATGGTGGTGGTGGTGGGCGAGAGCTTGCCGGCACAGATGAAGTACTTCTGGTCGGGGCTGGCGTTCACACCGTGCGGGTTCTTGGGAACGCTGACGTACGCCGTCAGCGCGGTGAGCGGATCCTTGTTGGAATCACGTGTGCCGTCAACCACGGGTACTTTGGACGTGCCAAAGGTTTTGAATTTGCCGGCCTTGACCGCTTCTTCGATGCGGGCCACGTTGAAGAACAGGCAGGCGTCGCGCTCGGCGGACATCATGTCCTCATAGTGCACGCCGCTCTCGGTGTTGTACTGGTTGGTGGCGGCCAGCTTGCCATCGAAGGAGGTTGCCACTAGGTCGCAGTTGCCGTCGATCAGCACCTGCCAGCGCACTTCCATGGTCTCTGCGTCCACGCAGGAGAACAGTGAGCGGTACTTGCTGCCGTCCTCGATGCCGGTGTTGTTGGGCAGGGGAATGCCGAACTCACCGCCGCAGAACACGCGCGTGGTGTAGTTGATGGCCGGATCGACCGGGTCGCGCTTGTCCGGGAAGATGCCGTGGAAGCCCTGCACGTTGGGCAGTTGCGTGATCTTGTCGCAGACGAAATAGTCCAGGCGGATACGGGCGATGCGGCTGTTGATCTTGTCGTTGATCCAGGCGTAGCGGCCGTCGTAGTTGCCGTCCTTGTAGGAGGCGTGCGTGTGGTGGGTGTCGGCCACCGTGTACTTGAGGTGGCCATCGGGCTTGGTGCCCATGACCGCCTTGGATTCGTTGGTGACGCCCCAGCCGACCAGGGCATCAGGCACAAAGCAGGGGATGCGGTGGAGTTCGCGACCCGAGGGCATGCCCAGCACGCGCATGTCGCCGGTATGACCGCCGCTCCACAGGCCGTAGTAGGTGTCGAGCTCACCGGGCTTGAGGTGGGTGCTGGCAGCAGCGCCGCTGGCCGCGGCAGGCGCGGGTGCCGGAGCGGATGCCGCAGGGGCTGCCGCGGGCTTGTCGTTGCACGCGGCAACGCCCACGGTCAGGCCGGCCAGGGCGGCGGTGTTGATGAAACGGCGGCGGCCAATGCCGGCGGTTTCGGTGCTCAGGCTGTCTTTCTTGTCGCTCATGAAGTCCTCTTTTCAGGATGGGTAAACGGAAGGGAAAACCGGGGGGGCTCGCGCCGGCGGTGGCGCAGCCATGGGGGGCAGGGCATGCGCTACTGACGGTGGAGCGAATGTGTAGTGGGGCAGGGGTGCGGCCTGCGGCAAGGGGCGGACAGGCGGCGGTGCCGACGCGCCCAGAAGGCACAGGGGGCAGTCCATGCCCAGGGTGTCGGGTGCGGCCTTGCCGTCGCTGGAATGCACGACCAGGCTCAAGCCATTGCCGCCGGTGCAGACCAGCTCCATGGTGCGCGCTTGCACCATGGGCGCCGCCAGCGCCGCGCCCAGGCTCAGGAAGAACCAGGCCACAATCCACCGGCGCTGGCGATTCAGGAGGCGGAGGAAGTCCATGACGGTGGTGCAGGTTCTGGTGGCGGAAATACGGGTCACCACTTTGGCGACGGTGTATAAATGTTCACTCCAAATGTTCCTTTTGATGTTGATGTAAATCAAATAGTGAATTCTGGAAAACACCAAACTGGCGTCCATGCCAGAAGGGGTGTGGCGCGCCGCATGGTGCGTCTGCAGCACTCGCCCTTGGGGCTTACCAACGTTTCCGTACAAGAAAGGCTTTCATGAAAAAGACATCTCTGACCATGGCGCTGGCCGCCGCAACGCTGTTGCTGGCTGCCTGCGGCAAGAACGAGGCGCCGGCACCCGCGCCCGCCCCGGCACCCGCTGCCGAGGCGCCCGCCGCGGCACCCGCGCCTGCTCCCGCACCCGCCCCGGTGGCGGAAAACACTGCCGGCAAGAGCGTCTACGGCAAGACCTGCGCCATGTGCCATGCCGCCGGCGTGGCCGGTGCTCCCAAGCCGGGCGACAAGGAAGACTGGGGCCCGCGTATCGCCCAGGGCAAGGACACGCTGTACAAGCACGCCATCGAGGGCTTCACCGGCGCCAAGGGCATGATGCCCGCACGCGGCGGCGCATCCTCGCTCAGCGATGACGATGTCAAGGCTGCCGTGGACTTCATGGCCGACCAGTCGATGTAATGCAAGGAGTGCGTGCCATGAACAACGGATGGCAAGGCGGGCAGCTGTCGCGGCGGCGCTTCGCCCTGGCGCTGCCCCTGCTGGGCGCCGTGGCCTGGGCCAGCCCAGGCCTGGCGCAGGCCGCAGGGCCGCAGCGTGCAAGCCGCAACCTCATGGGCACGCGCGTGGACATCGTCGCCGACGGCGGCGATGCGCGCTATCTGCAGGCCGCGATAGGCCTGGCCTTTGACGAAATGCAGCGCCTTGAGGCGCTGCTGAGCCGCT
>JAGPIX010000211.1 GCA_018054745.1 Alicycliphilus sp. | reverse complement strand
CGGGGGGGCAGCGACCCGCGAAGCGGCGGAGCGTGGGGGGCATTTTTCATCACCGGCACCGACACCGAGATCGGCAAGACCGCCATCACCGCCGCGCTCACGCACCTGGCGGCGCAGTCGGGCCTGCGCGCGGCTGCCATCAAGCCGCTGGCGGCGGGGCAGGACTGCGTGGACGGCCGCTGGGTCAATGAAGACGTGCTGCGCCTGCGCGCGGCCAGCAACATGGACCTGCGCGATGACGAGGTGGGCCCGCTGCAACTGCGCACGCCCTGTGCGCCGCACATCGCCGCCCGCCTGGAGGGCCGCACCATCTCGCGCGATTCGCTGCTGGCCGCCGTGCGCGGTGTGGCGGCGCGGGCGGACATCGCATTTGTCGAAGGCGTGGGCGGGTTTCGGGTGCCGCTAGTCCCTGGCTGGGACACCGCCGACCTGGCCGTGGACCTGGGGCTGCCGGTGGTGCTGGTGGTGGGCCTGCGCCTGGGCTGCATCAACCACGCGCTGCTCACGGCCGAAGCCGTGCGCGCGCGCGGCCTGCCATTGGCCGGCTGGGTGGCCAACACGGTCGATGCCGCCATGCCGCATGGCGCCGACAACCTGGCTGCGCTGGAGGCGGGCCTTTCGGCCCCCTTGCTGGGCCATGTGCCCCGGCTCTCCGACCCGCATCCGGCAGCCATTGCGGCCCATTTGCCAAAGGCGCTGGCACTGTTGCTGGCGCAGCAGGCCGCTTAGGCGAGAGGCCGGGGCGCGGCTGGTTCACTGAACCAGGGTGCCGCTGCCAGGCCGCGCAGCCGGGCGAGTTCTTCGCTGTCGATCGCGATGCCGTGGCGCTCGGATTCGGCGCGCTGCTGGTAGCGGCGGTCGCCGGGCTGGCGGGCCTGGCCGGCGGCGCGCATTTGCTGCACCAGGGTTTCGGTGCGCTGCGCAAAATTGTGGCCAGCGCCCTTGCCGGGGTCGATCACGATGAGCAGCTCGCCCGTCCTGGGCGTTTTGGCGCCGGGGTGCTGCGACCAGTCAAAGTCAAACGAGAAGTTGCCGCCCGTGAGCGCCGCAGCCAGCAGCTCGACCATCATCGACAGGGCCGATCCCTTGTAGCCGCCAAACGGCAGCAGCGCACCGCCGTCCAGGATGGCGGCCGGGTCGCAGGTGGGCTGGCCGTGGCGGTCCACGCCGTAGCCCTCGGGCAGGGTGTGGCCCGCGCGCGCGGCAATCTGCACGTCGCCGTGGGCGATGGCGCTGGTGGCGAGGTCAAACACCAGCGGGTCGCCCCCTGTGCGCGGCGCGGCAAAGGCGATGGGGTTGGTGCCAAACAAGGCCTTGTGCCCACCCGTGGGCACCACGCAGGCCATGCTGTTCACGAAGGCCAGCGCCACCAGCCCTTCGCGGGCAAAGGGCTCCACGTCGGGCCAGAGCGCGGCGAAATGGTGCGAGTTGCGGATGGCCAGCAGCGCAATGCCGTTGCGGCGCGCCTTGTCGATCAGCAGGCCACGCGCAGCCTGCAGGGCCGGTTGTGCAAAGCCGTTGCAGGCATCCACGGCCACGTATCCGGGTGCCACGTCTTGCACCTGCGGCACGGCCTGCCCGTTGACCCAGCCGCTGGCCAGCGTGGAAAGGTAGCCAGGGATGCGGAAGATGCCATGGCTTTCGGCGCCGTCGCGCTGGGCGCTGGCGCAGTTGGCGGCCAGCACGGCCGCCACTTCGGCCGAGGTGCCGTGGCGCAGAAAGATCTGGGTGAGCAGGGCTTGCAGCTCGGCGCAGGAAACCAGCGAAGTGCCGGCGCTGTGGGGAATGTGCGGAGTCGGTGCGGGCATGTGTATTTGCTATGTTTTGTATAGCTGCTTGCGCTTATTTATAAAGCGCTAGAGCCTGTTTTGATGCTGATTATTATCAGTCACCCATCACCACGCCTTCGCGCCGCGGGTCGGCGCCGCCCAGCCATACCTTTTTGCCATGGGCCTGGCCCCGGGTGATGGCCTGCAGGCCGCTGGTCATGTTCATCTCGCGCACCTCGGCGCCGCGTGCGCGCAGGGCCTGCACCGTGGCGGGCGGGAAGCGGTTTTCTTCCAGCAGCGTGGGGCCGTTCATGGAGCCGAAATTGGGCAGGTTGATGGCCTGCTGCGGCATCAGGCCCCAGTTGAGCACGCCATACAGCGCCTTGGCCGTGTAGTGGATGATGGCCGCGCCGCCGGGGCTGCCGCCGCTCATCAGAAGCTCGCCGCTGGCCTGGTCAAACACCAGCGTGGGCGCCATGGACGAGCGCGGCCGCTTGCCCGGCTGCACGCGGTTGGCAATGGGCTGGCCCTGCGCGTCGGTGGGGGCAAAGCTGAAGTCGGTGAGTTCGTTGTTGAGCAAAAAGCCCCCGCGGCGCGCGGCGCTGGTGGTGACCATCTGGCGTGAGCCAAACTGGTCTTCGATGGTGGTGGTCATGGCCACCGCGTTGCCAAAGGCGTCCACGATGCTGATGTGGCTGGTGCCGTATTCGGGCTGCTCGGGCATGGGGGCAAAGCTGGTGCGCAGGGCGCCCGGCGTGCCCGGTTGCGCCACCTTCATGCTCTGCGCACCGATCAGTTGGGCGCGGCTGGCCAGATAGGCGGGCTCCAGCAGGCTCATCCAGCTGCCGGCCGGGGGTTGCACGAAATCGGGGTCGGCCACGTAGAGCGCACGGTCGGCAAAGGCCAGGCGCGCCGCTTCGGTGTAGAGGTGCAGCCAGTCGGCGCCGGGGGCGGGGCCGCGCAGACCGTCTTGCAGTGGTATGGCAGCCGCGTTGGTGTTTTGGAGGATGCCCAGGATCTGGCCGATGGCGATGGCGCCCGAACTCGGCGGCGGAAAGCCGCACACGCGGTAGTTGCGGGGCGCAACCTGGTAGCTGGTGCACAGGGCTTCGCGCTTTTTGGGCTGGTAACCGGCCAGATCGGCCAGGCTGAGCTGGCCTGGATTGGTGGGGTGCGTGCGCACCTTGGTCACGATGGCCTGGGCCACGTCGCCCTCCAGCAGCGCCTTCGATCCCTGCCGGGCGATGGCCCGCAGCACGGCAGCCAGCTCGGGGTTCTTCAGCACATGGCCCACGGGCCAGGGTTTGCCGGCGGTGTCGTAGAAGTAGGCGGCCGCCACGGGGTCTTTGGACAGGAATTTGTCGTTGGCCAGCAAGGTGTTGAGCCGCGCGCTGACCTTGAAGCCGCCCTCGGCCAGTTGGATGGCGGGCTCGAACAGCTGCGCCCATGCCAGCTTGCCATGCTCGCGGTGTGCCAGCTCCAGCATGCGCACCGTGCCCGGAACGCCCACCGAGCGGCCGCCCACGACGGCGTCGTTGAAGGGCAGGGGCTTGCCGTC
>JAGPIX010000210.1 GCA_018054745.1 Alicycliphilus sp. | reverse complement strand
AACGCCCAGGCGCTGCTGCTCGATCGCCTGGGCGTTGCGCAGCTGGCCGCGGTGATGGGCGGCAGCCTGGGCGGCATGCAGGCGCTGTCGTGGACGCTGCAATACCCCGATCGCGTGCGCCACGCCGTGGTGGTGGCCAGCGCGCCCAATCTGACGGCCGAGAACATCGCCTTCAACGAGGTGGCGCGCCGCGCCATCGTCACCGACCCGGACTTTCACGGCGGGCATTTCTACCGCCATGGCGTGATCCCGCAGCGCGGCCTGCGCATCGCGCGCATGATCGGCCACATCACCTACCTGAGCGACGACGTGATGAACGAGAAGTTCGGCCGTCAGCTCAGGGAGGGCATGGACCTCAAGTACAGCACCCAGGACATAGAGTTCCAGATCGAGAGCTACCTGCGCTACCAGGGCGACAAGTTCAGCGAGTATTTCGATGCCAACACCTATCTGCTCATCACGCGCGCGCTGGACTACTTCGACCCCGCGCGTCGGCATGGCGGCAACCTGGCCCAGGCGCTGGCCGTGGCGCGTGCCAAATTTCTGCTGGTGAGCTTCAGCACCGACTGGCGCTTCTCGCCCCAGCGCAGCCGAGAAATCGTGCAGGCGCTGCTGGAGAACCGCCGCGACGTGAGCTACGCCGAGATCGACGCTCCCCATGGTCATGATGCATTTTTGCTGGATGACGCCCGATACATGGGCGTGGTGCGCTCTTATTTTGATAGTATTTCCAAGGAGCTGCAGGGAGGACAACCATGAGCGACCACGCCACCATGCAAGCCATTGCACGCCTGGTGCCAGAAGGCAGCCGCGTGCTCGACTTAGGGTGCGGCGACGGCGCCCTGCTCGACCTGCTGCAGCGCGAACGCGGCTGCAGCGGCTACGGCATAGAGCTGGCCGACGCCAATGTGCTGGCCTGCGTGCGCCGCGGCGTCAACGTCATCCAGCTGAACCTGGACGAAGGCCTGGCCATGTTTGGCGACAACAGCTTCGACGTGGTGCTGCAGATCGACACCCTGCAGCATCTGCGCAATGCCGAGGTCATGTTGCGCGAGACGGCGCGCGTGGGCCAAAGCGGCATCGTCGCCTTTCCCAACTTTGCGCACTGGCCGAACCGCCTGTCGGTGCTGCGCGGACGCATGCCGGTCACGCGGCGCCTGCCCTACCAGTGGTACGACACGCCCAACATCCGCGTCGGCACCTACAAGGACTTCGAGGTGCTGGCGTACAAGAACAAGCTGCGCATCCTGGACGCCTTCGGCCTGCAGGACGGGCGCGAGGTGCGCTGGCTGCCCAATGCACTGGCGGGCACGGCGGTGTTCCGCTTCGAGCACGACTGACAAACCCCGTGGCGCAGACCCTGGCCTTGGGGTAAAAAGGCCGTCTCACATCTTCTTGCTGCCCCATGCTGCCCCTTGATGTGCCCACCATGCTGCTGATGACGGCGGCAGCCTCCGCCACCATGGCGCTGTCCATGGCCGCCGTTCGGCCCGAGCGGCGCGAAGGCATGGGCCTGTGGGCACTGGCGCTGGTGCTGCACACCATTACCTATCTGCTGTTCACGCTGCGCGGCGCGGTGCCCGCCTGGGCCAGTGTGGTGCTGGCCAATACCCTGCTGGCCGGCACCTTTGCGCTGGCGCTGGCGGCCGTGCGCCAGTTTCAGGGCCATGGGCTGCCCTGGCGCCGCATGCTGGTGCCGGTGCTGGCCATGGCGCTGCTGTTTGCCTGGTTCCAGGACGACTACCGCGCCTGCGTGATCGTCGCCGGCGTGGTGCCGCCGCTGCAGGTGGCCCTGGTGCTGTGGGCGCTGTGGCGGCCCAAGCCGCCGGCGCAAATGCGTGGCGCCGTCTTGCTGACCGCGGGGCTGGGCCTGCAGGCCGTGCTGCTGGCGGTGCGCGGTGCGCTGGCCGCCCTGCACAGCATCCCCACCCAAGGCCTGCTGCGCACCGATGGCGTGCAGTCGCTGACCTTCATGGCGGCCTTTGTCGTGGTCATCCTGGCGTCGCTGGGCTTCATCCTGATGGCCAAGGACAGGGCCGACGCCAACAACCATTACTTTGCCACCCGCGACGCCCTGACCGGCCTGTTCAACCGCCGCGCCCTGCTGCTGGCGGCGCGCCGTGACGTGGCTGTTGCCGCACGCTCGCATGAACCCTATGCGCTGATGATGGTGGACATAGACCATTTCAAGGCCGTCAACGACGGCCATGGCCACCAGGTGGGCGACCAGATCCTGTGCCATGTGGCGGGCCTGCTCAGCGCCAGGCTGCGCGCCCAGGACATGGTGGGGCGCTACGGTGGCGAGGAATTCCTGGTGCTGCTGCCCAACACCGCGCAGCAGGCCGCCGCCGAGCTGGCCGAAACCCTGCGCAGCGCCGTGGCCCAGTGCCCCTGTGCGCGCGAGGGCTGCGCCATCACCGCCACGGTGAGCATTGGCGTGTGTGGCGGCCAGCTGCATGGCACCGAGGACTGGGAGCGACTGCTGCGCTGCGCCGACCAGGCGCTGTACGCCGCCAAGGCCGCCGGGCGCAACCGTGTCGTGGCCGGCCGCTTTGTGCCCGAGCCCGTGCCGCCGCTGGCCACGCCCGTCGCCTGATCGACCGCGTGGCCAAAAGGGGGCCGCGCCTTGGCGTATCCTGCCCGTTTCGCGTATTGCCCAAGGACAGCCATGACCGCCCGCCTGCCCACCCCCGCCCTGGACACCGCCCTCGCGCTGGAACGCGTCAGCCGTGCCTGGGACGAAGACATCGTCCGGCAGCTCACCGACTACATCCGCATTCCCGCCAAGTCGCCCGGCTTCGCGCCCGACTGGGAGCAGCAGGGCCACCTGGAGACCGTGCTGCGCAACGCCGCGCAGTGGGTCGAGGCGCAGAAGGTGGCCGGTCTGACGCTGGAGATCGTGCGCCTGCCCGGCCGCACGCCGGTGCTGTTCTTCGAGGTGGCGGCCACCCAGCCGCAAGCCTCGGCGCGATCCACCCAGACGGTGCTGATGTACGGCCACCTGGACAAACAGCCCGAGTTCGAGGGCTGGCGCAGCGACCTCGGCCCCTGGACGCCCAAGTACGAGAACGGCAAGCTCTACGGCCGTGGTGGCGCCGACGACGGCTACGCGGTCTACGCCAGCATCGCCGCCGTGCAAGAGCTGAAGCGCCAGAACATGCCCCACCCGCGCATCGTCGGCCTGATCGAGACCTGCGAGGAAAGCGGCTCCGCCGACCTGCTGCCCTATATCGACCTGTTGAAAGACCGCCTGGGCGACGTGGCCCTGGTCATCTGCCTCGATTCGGGCGCCGGCAACTACGACCAGCTGTGGCTCACCACCAGCCTGCGCGGCATGGCCAGCGGCACCTTGCGCGTGGAG
>JAGPIX010000209.1 GCA_018054745.1 Alicycliphilus sp. | reverse complement strand
CGTGCAGCAGTGCTTTGGAGGGGATGCAGCCCACGTTCAAGCACACGCCGCCCAGGGTGGCGTAGCGCTCGACCAGCACCACGTTCAGGCCCAGGTCGGCCGCGCGGAAGGCGGCGCTGTAACCGCCGGGGCCGCCGCCCAGCACCAGCACATCGCACTCCACGTCGGCACTGCCGCCGAAGCTGGCCGCTTCGGTTTTAGGAGCTGCTGGCGCTTGAGCAGCGGGCGCTGTAGCCGGTTTTGTAGATGTTGTCGTGCACCCACTGGTATATCTTGTGCGGGTTCTTGCCCAGGTCGGCCGCCAGTTTCTGGATCGCGGCGGTGTGGGGGTTGCGAAAGAAGCGCTGGTGGCGCCTTTGACAAGGGTGCATTGTGGGCGAAGCAACAGAGATCGCACCTTCAACCATGAACAAAAAATGCCTTCAGCGCAGTCTGGGCAAGCGCAAGCAGCTATCAAAATTAGAGTGACGGACGGTTGCCATAGATGAGTCGGTTGATCGCTCCTTGTTACGGCGCCATGTGGGCGGTGCACGGCGGCGGCTTCTACAACCCGCAGAAGTACCTGGTGGCGCCCAAGGGCGGCATCGACAGCAAGCTGCACTGGTTCTACTGGGAGAGCTACAGCACCTGGCTGTCGGGCTTCGCGCTGTTCGCCGTGCTGTACCTGTGGAACGCCAGTGCCTTCCTGGTCGACCGGCAGGTGCTGGACTGGTCGCCCGTGGCGGCGGGCTTCACCGCAGTGGGTTTTCTGGTGGCGTTCTGGTTGATCTACGACGCCATCTGCCGCGTGTTCGGCTTTTGGCCCCATGGCGAACGCATCGTGGCGGCGCTGCTCATCGTGGTGGTGGCGTTCGCGTCGTGGCTGGCGTGCCATCTGTTCGCGGGGCGCGCGGCGTTCCTGATCGTGGGCGCCATGCTGGCCACGGCCATGAGCGCCAACGTGTTCTTCTGGATCATCCCCGGCCAGCGCAAGGTGGTGGCGGCCATGACCAGCGGCCAGCCCTATGACGCCGATGCCCTGGCCATCCACGGCCGGCGCGGCAAGCAGCGCAGCGTGCACAACACCTACTTCACGCTGCCGGTGCTGATCGCCATGCTCAGCAACCACTACGGCTTTCTCACCAGCCACCCCCGACGCTGGCTGGTGCTGTGCCTGCTGATGGCGGCGGGCGCGCTGATCCGCCAGTTCTTCGTGCAGCGCCACGGCTGGCACCACGGCCGTGCGCGCCACCCGTGGCCGTTTGCGGCCGCCGGCGTGCTGGTGCTGCTGGGCCTGATCGCCTGGATGAAACCCGCGCCCGTGCCCGCCAGTGCCGCGCTGCCGGCCAGCGTGGGCTATGCGCAGATCGCGCCGGTGCTGGCCGAGCGCTGCGTGTCGTGTCACGGCGAGGCGGTGCAGATGAAGAACCTGCGCCTCGATTCGCAGGCGCAGGTGGAGCAGCACGCGCAACTGATCTACCAGCAGGTGGTGGTCAGCCGCATCATGCCGCTGTCGAACGGGACGCACATGACGGATGCCGAGCGCGCGCTGGTGGCGCGCTGGTTCGAGGGCCGGGGCCGCGCCCCATAAAAAAAGCCGGCAACGCCGGCTTTTTTGACCCATGGTGCGCTGCAGTCAGGTGGTGGCGGCATCGGCGCCCAGCGGCACCGTGCGGTCCTGGCGATGCTCGCGCACGCCCTCGGGTGCCGGCAGCGCCAGCGGCGAGGCCAATGCCACGCGCACGCAGTCGCGGATGTGCTGCTCGCCCAGATATTGCAAGGCCGCGTAACCCAGCGCGCCCGACACCAGTTGCCCGGCAATCGGTACGTACTTGGCTGCCTGCGCGGTTGTCAGCCGCATGCCCAGCAGGCGCGCGGCGCGCAGCACCAGCCCGCGGGTCACCAGCCGCCCGATCAGCACCGAGCCGACCATGGCGATGGCCTTCTGCACGCGCTCTTTCTCGCGTGCGTCCAGCTTGGCGATCTGCTGCGGCGTCAGGCCGAACTCGGCGTTGATCTTGGGCAGCAGCTGCGCCAGCATGGCGGCATCGGCCGCCCAATCGAGACCAGGCAACGGCACCATGCCGGCCACACCGGCCACCAGGGCGCGCTTGCGCAGCATCTGGCGGCTGCGCTGCACGGCCTGCTCCAGCCGCGTGTGGCCACGCGCCAGTTCCATTGCGTTGGGTGACTTTGCCTTGGCCATGGTGCAGCCGGTTCTTCCGTGGTGAAAGGAGGTCAGCGCTTCTTGGTGACCATGCCGAAGATCAGCAGCACGATGATCGCGCCGACGATCGAGCCGATCCAGCCCACCGGGCCGGCCATGCCCAGGGCGTTGGCACCGAACTGCCCCACGATGGCACCCACGATGCCCAGGATGGTGGTCATGATCAGGCCCATGCTCTGGTTGCCCGGCATGATGGCGCGCGCAATCAGGCCCACGATGAAGCCGACGATGATGGTGACGATGATGCCCATGAAAGTGCCCCTTCCCGAGGTTGTTGTGACAGCGGGCACTTTAACCCCGGAAACCGGCCCGCCGGATGACGGCGGCGCAATTTGCGGCTTTGGCCTACAGGTCGTGGCGCAGGCC
This sequence comes from Alicycliphilus sp., assembly GCA_018054745.1. GTDB lineage: Bacteria > Pseudomonadota > Gammaproteobacteria > Burkholderiales > Burkholderiaceae_C > Alicycliphilus > Alicycliphilus limosus. Next base: position 833 of record JAGPIX010000209.1, on the reverse strand, counting down.
GTGGCGCAGGCCGTGGCTCAGGCCGGCGTGGCGGTTTGCTCGATGGCTTCGATCTCGCCCGACAGGCGCAGCCATTCGTCCTCCAGCGCGGCCAGCTCGTCGCCCACGGCCTTCAGGCGGCGGCCGGCGTCGGCAATCTCGGCCGGGGGCAGGGGTGTGGCCAGGCGCTGCTCCAGCGCGGTCTGCTCGGCGCCCAGTGTTTGCATGCGCTGCTCGGCCTTTTCCAGCGCGCGCTTGAGCGGGCGCGTCTTCTCGGCCAGCTGCTGGCGGCGCTGTGCGTCCAGCCGACGTTGCTCGGCGGGGTTGAGTGTGGGTTGAGAGGGTTTGGGGGCTTCAGCGCTTGTGGAATCTGCGCTGGAAGCTATGGAATCAGGAGTATTCTGGGTCGCCGCCAGCTCGCGCAGCCGCTTGGCCTCGTCTAGCAAATAGCGCTGGTAGTCGTCCAGATCGCCCTCGAACGGCGCCACGCCGCCGCGCGCCACCAGCCAGAACTCGTCGCACACGCTGCGCAGCAGGGCGCGGTCGTGGCTGACCAGCATCACGGTGCCCTCGAACTCGTTCAGCGCCACCGCCAGTGCCTCGCGCGTGGCCAGGTCCAGGTGGTTGGTGGGTTCGTCCAGCAGCAGCAGGTTGGGCCGCTGCCACACGATCATGGCCAGCACCAGGCGCGCCTTCTCGCCGCCGCTGAACTGGCCCACCGGCTGCAGCACACGGATAGGAAATTCAACCGCATGAGGCCAAGTATGGCACGAGTTTTGGGCCTCGAAACACGTTCGGCCAAGGAAGGTTGAGCGCTCGCTTGCCGCTCAATGGCAAGAGCTTGGGAGGCAGTA
>JAGPIX010000088.1:3560-12430 GCA_018054745.1 Alicycliphilus sp. | reverse complement strand
CCCCAGGACAGGTTGCGTTGCGGCTGGGTGGTGATGAGCTCGGCCAGCAGGGCCTGATCCCTGGCGGGCAAGACGCCGCGCCATGAGGGATGCTGCGGCATCAGTGTCGGTGGCTTGCCCGCCACAATGCGGCCGGCCACCTGCTCCTTCGTGAGCTTGGTGACGTCCCGGTTCAGCGCCGGGCCTATGTAGCCACCTCGATCAGCGCCATGGCATACCGCGCAATGCCGGGTGTAAAGGCGCTCGGCACGATCAACGTCCAGAGCCTGTGCGGGCAGGGCGGCTGCGATCCATGCGAGTGCAGCCAGGGCGTAGCGCGTCACTGTCATTGCAGACCTCCCGGTGTCCACGACGGCCGAACCATAGCCACTGCCAGCATGCTGTCAAGCGATGACATCCGCCTTGATGTGGCGCAACCCAGTCCAGATGCGCAGCTTGTTTAGAGCGAGTCGAGCGGATAGACGGGACGATGCACATGCGTGAACTGGAAGCGCGCATAGTCCGAGGTGGTGACGCCTGGGCTGTCGCATTCCACCAGGCCGGCGGACAGCGGCACGAACACCGGCCGGCAGTACATGCGCGACTTGAGCAGCAGGTAGCGAAAGCGCGTGGGATCCACGCCCACGCAATGGAATACGCCCAGATCCCAGGGCTCGTGCGGCCGCTCGGTGACCACGATCTGTGCGCTGCCTATGTCCAGGCATACCGAGCGGCCCATGTGGCAGCGTTGGCCGGTGTAGATCGGGCCGGTTACGGTGTAGCCGCCATCGCTGGCCGCATGCACCCGGCCGCGCAGTTGCAGCGGCTCTTTGTGCAGGCCCAGCTGAGCCAACGGCACCTTGTTGCCCAGGGCGATCTCCACCTCGGCGCCCACCCCGGCCTTGATCAGCGTGGCCACGGTCTCGGGGTCGCAGATGGGGCCCACGGCGATGCCCGTGAGGCCCTGTGCCAGGGCCGCCTGCAGCACGTCCATGGTGTCGCAGGTGCCGCCGGACATGCAGTTGTCGCCATGGTCCAGCAGCAGCACGGGGCGCGTGGCACCCTGGGCCAGGTTTGCGGCGCGGCGCAGCGAATCGGCCAGCGCTTCGCTGCGGTAGACATAGTCGGCGCGGCGCTGCCAGATCTGTTGTGCCAGGTCGTCCACGGCAGCCTGGGTTGCGTCCAGATCCTCCTCGCGGCAGGTGGCGACCACGCTCATGCAGGGCGCCTCTATGTCGGCCAGAGAGAAGCCGGCGAACACGGTCACCGCCGGCAGGCCGCCGTGTTCCAGCTGGCGTGCGGCATCGACGGCATCGCGCATGGCGCCCTCCAGCGTGGTGCTGCGCAGCGTGTGGCTCATCAGCGGCAGCGGGTGCCAGCACACGCGGTAACTGGCCTCGCCGCGCAGCATCTGCAGCAGCAGACGGCCGGCGTGCTCGCCGGTTTCGTACATGTCGATATGCGGGTAGGTCTTGAAGCCCACCATCACATCGGCGTTCTGCACCATCTGCTCGGTGATGTTGCCGTGCAGATCCAGTGCCACGCCCAGGGGCACGCCGGGCGCTGCGGCGCGCACGCGCGCCAGCAGGTCGCCTTCGCCGTCGGCGCTGTTCTCAGCCACCATGGCGCCGTGCAGATCCAGCAGGATGGCGTCGCAGCCCGGGGCGGCTTCCACGATGCGGCGCGTCAGCTCATCGTAGGCCGCGGCGTGCACCGGGCCGCTGGGGTTGGCCATGGCCGACACCGGCGTGACCAGCGTCGCGCCCAGGCCCTCGGCCAGGTCGATGAAGGCCGCCATGGCGGTGCGCATGCCCTTGTTGGCGTGGTAAGCCTCTTCACCATAGGCGGGAGAAAACGCCGCGATGGGCGTGGGCACGGGCGAAAAGGTGTTGGTCTCGTGGTTCAGCCGCGCTATCAGGATCTTCATGCCACGACCTCCGCCGCCGCCAGCATGGCGCGCAGCAGCACGTTGCAGCCGGCCTCCAGGTGCTCGGCTGCAGCGTTCTCGATCTCGTTGTGGCTGATGCCGTCGTCGCAGGGCACGAAGATCATGGCCGCGGGCGCCACGCGCGCCAGGTACACGGCGTCGTGGCCGGCGCCGCTGACCACGTCCATGCTGCTATAGCCCAGGTCGTCGGCGTTGGCGCGCACGGCCTGCACCAGCTGCGGCGTGAACGGCTGGGGCGGGAAGTAGACCACTTGCTCCACCGTGATCTGCAGGCTGCGTTCCGTGGCGATGCGCGCGCAGGCGGCGCGCAGTGCGGCATCCATATCCAGCAGCTGTGCATCGTCGGGCGCGCGCAAATCCACGCTCAGGCTGGCACGACCCGGAATCACGTTGCGTGAATTCGGGAACAGCTCCATCGTGCCCACGGTGCCGCGCGCATGCGGGGCACGCTGCACTGCTATGCGGTTCACCTCCAGCACCAGTTCGCTGGCGGCCAGCAGCGCGTCGCGGCGCAGCTCCATGGGCGTGGGGCCGGCGTGGGCCTCCATGCCCTGGACGGTGACGTCGTACCAGCGCTGGCCCAGCGCGGCGGTGACCACGCCGATCACGCGCGCGTGGTTCTCCAGCACCGGGCCCTGCTCGATATGTGCCTCGAAATACGAGCCCACGGCAGGTGCCGGGCCAAGCTGGCCCGCATAGCCAATGGAACCCAGCGCCTCGCCCACGCTCACGCCCTGCGCGTCGCGCTGCGCCAGCGCATGCTCCAGCGTGAAGGCGCCGGCAAACACGCCCGAGCCCATCATCACCGGCACGAAGCGCGAGCCCTCCTCGTTCGTCCACACCGCCACCTCGATGGGCGCGCGCGTGCGCACGCCGGCGGCGTTGAGCGTGCGCACGACTTCGAGGCCGGCCAGGACGCCGTAGTTGCCGTCGAACTTGCCGCCCGTGGGCTGGGTGTCGATGTGGCTGCCGGTCATCACGGGCGGCAGGCCGTCGTCCTGGCCCGCGCGGCGCGCGAAGATGTTGCCGATCGCGTCCACGCGGATGCTGCAGCCGGCGTCCCGAGCCCAGCGCACGAACAGGTCGCGGCCCTGGCGATCCAGGTCGGTGAGGGCGATGCGGCACACGCCGCCCTTGGGCGTGGCGCCGATCTGCGCCAGATCCATCAGCGACTGCCACAGCCGCGCGCCGTCTATGCGCAGAGCGGCCAGGGCCGCATTGGGGGGAAGATGCCTGTCCATGGTGACTACTCCTTTCACACCAGGCCTACGCCCAGGTAGCGATCCTTGACGGCCTCGTCGGCCAGAAATTCGGCGTTGCCGGCCTCGTGCACGATGCAGCCCTGTTCGATGATGTAGTGGCGATCGGCCAGCTGCGTGCAGACCTCCAGGTTCTGCTCCACCAGCAAAATGGTCACGCCCGCAGCCTTGATGGTCTTGAGCTGGGCCACGATCTCCTCGACGATCACCGGGGCCAGACCTTCCACGGGCTCGTCCAGCATCAGCAGGCGCGGCGCGTTCATCAGCGCGCGGCCAATGGCCAGCATTTGCTGCTCGCCGCCCGAGAGCTGGCCGCCGCCGTTCGTGCGGCGCTCCTGCAGGCGCGGGAAGATGCGGTACACGTCGGCCAGCTGCCAGGGCGACTTCTTGCGCTGCGCCAGCAGCAGGTTTTCCTCCACCGTCAGCAGTTTGAAGATGCCGCGGTGCTCGGGTACCAGGCAGATGCCGTGCTGTGCCACCTGGTGCGTGGCCAGGTGGCTTGTGGATTCGCCGGCAAAGCGCACCTGGCCCTGCGTGGGCGGCATCACGCCGGCAATGGTTTTGAGCGTGGTGGTCTTGCCGGCGCCGTTTCGGCCCAACAGGGTGACGAGCTCGCCCTCCTGCACCTGCAGCGACACGCCCTGCAGCACATGGCTCTTGCCGTAATGGGCGTGTATGGACTCCACCGACAGCAATGTCTTCATGCCTTGCCTCCGGTGATCATATTGCCCAGGTAGGCCGTGCGCACGCGCTCGTCGTTGCGGATCTCGGCGGGCACGCCCTCGGCCAGCACGCGGCCCAGCTGCATGACGGTGATGGTGTCGGAGATGTCCATGACGATGCCCATGTTGTGCTCTATGAGCACCACGGTGTGCTCGTCTTTCAGGCCCTGTATCAGCCGCTTCATGTCGTCGAGATCGTCAATGCCCATGCCGGACGTGGGCTCGTCCAGGAAGATGGCCTTCGGTTTCGCGGCCAGGGCCATGCCCACTTCCAGCCGCCGCTGCTGGCCGTGCGACAGGTTGCCGGCCGGCGTGGCGGCGTGGCGCGTGAGGCCCACGCGCTCCAGCACCTGGGCCACGGTCTCGGCGCAGGAGCGCGGCCCCGTGGGCGTGTGCCAGCAATCCAGCGCCTTGGCCGGTGCCACGCCCTGGGCCGCCAGGCGCAGGTTTTCGCGCACCGGCAGGGTCAGGAACAGGCTGGTGACCTGGAAGGAGCGCGCCATGCCGCGGCGCACGCGCCGGTGGTCGGGCTCGCGCGTCACGTCATGGCCGTCGAACAGGATGCGACCGCCGCTCACGGCCTTGGTGCCGGTGAGCATGTGGAACAGCGTGGTCTTGCCCGCGCCGTTGGGGCCGATCACCGAATGCACGGTGTTGGCGCGCACCTTCAGGTCCACGCCGCCCAGGGCGACGAACTTGCCGTAATGCTTGGCCACGCTCTGGGCTTCGAGCAGGATGGGTGCGGTGGTGCTCATGCCTGGCCTCCGTTCGATGCGGCGGCGTCGGGTGTGGTGGGCTCCGGCCCCTTGCGGCGCAGCAGCGCCCATAGGCTCTCGCCCAGGCCCCACAGGCCGCGCTGCAGGCCCAGGCTCACAACCATCAGCACCACGCCTAGCAGCAGCAGCCAGCGCGGCCACAGCGTGGACAGCCAGTCGCCCAGCAGAACGTAGAAGGCCGCGCCCAGCACCGAGGCCAACAGATTGCCGGTGCCGCCGATGACGGTCATCACGATGATCATCTCGCTGGTGTGGTACTCCACGTTGGACAGCGGCGCGATGCCGGTCATCATGGCGTGCAGGGCGCCGGCCAGGCCGGTGACGGCGCCCGAGATCACGAAGGCCTGCAGCTTCAGCAGGCGCAGGTCGTAACCCACGGCGGCGGCACGCTCCTCGTTGTCGCGCACGGCCAGCAGCGTGCGGCCGAACATCGAATCGCAGACGCGGCGCAGCAGCCAGAACGCCAGCAGGAACAGCACGGCCACGAAGCCGTAGTACTGCCAGGGCGAGACCAGCGGCCACAGCGTCTGGCCGGCGACGGCGAGCGACGGGCGCGGTATGTCGAGCAGACCGTTGTCCCCGCCCGTCAGGCCGGGCAGCGAATAGGCCAGGAAATAGAACATCTGCGCGAATGCCAGCGTCAGCATGACGAAGTAGGTGCCGCGCTGGCGAATCGCGATCCAGCCCACCACGGCCGCGCCCATGGCCCCCATGGCCACGGCCGCCAACAGCGCCAGCGGCATGGGCAGCGGCCAGCGCGTGAGCAACAAGGCGATGGTGTAGCTGCCCAGGCCGAAGAAGATGCCCTGGCCGAACGACAGCAGGCCCGTGTAGCCCAGCAGCAGGTTGCAGCCCATGGCGGCGAGGGCGTAGATCAGCACCTCGCTGGCCAGCGAACCCGAGTGCATGAACAGCGGCATGGCGATGACGATGGCCAGTGCGAGGAAAAGGTGGGAATGCCTGGTCATGGGGATCATCCTTTGCGGCCCAGCAGGCCATGGGGGCGCAGCAGCAGCACGGCGGCCATGGCCACGTAAATCATCAGGCGTGCGCCTTCGGGCCACAGCGTGCTCATCACGCTTTGCACGATGCCGATGAGAATGCCGCCCACCAGCGCCCCGCTGAAGCTGCCCAGCCCGCCCACCACCACGATGACGAAGGCCACGCCGAGCGCCTCTATGCCCATGAAGGGCTCGGCCCCGCGTATCGGCGCGGCGAGCACGCCGGCCAGCGCCGCCGTGGCTGCACCGAGCGCGAACACCAGGCTGAAGATGGCGAACACGTTCAGGCCCAGCAGCGACACCATCTCGGTGGATTCACTGCCGGCGCGCACCGCGCTGCCCAGGCGCGTGCCCTCCAGCAGCCACCACAGCAGCACGGCCAGAACGGCCGTGAAGCCGATCACGAACAGCCGGTACTTGGGGTAGACAAAGCCGCCCCACATGACCACGCCCTGCAGCAGATCCGGCACGGCCACGCTGTCGCCCAGCGGCCCCCACTGCAGGATCACGAGCTCCTGCACCACCAGGGCCAGGCCCACGGTGACCAGGATGTGGAACTCGTGCGGCTTGGCGTAGACATGGCGCAGCAGCAGCTTCTCAGTGAGCCAGCCGATCGCCCCCACGGCCAGGGGGGCGAGCAGCAGCGTCCACCAGAAGCTCCAGCCCCAGCGCGTCATCTGGTAGCAAAAGTAAGCACCTATCAGGTAGAACGCACCGTGCGCGAAGTTCACGAAGCGCAGCAGACCGAAGACGATGGACAGGCCCACGGCCAACAGGAAATACAGCATGCCAATGCCGATTCCGTTGATGGTCTGTAGCAGGTAGATGCTCATGATTGGCTATTAGAAAAATAGCTGTCAGCGCTTTGCTGGAAAGCGCTGAATGGCTTTTTTGCTTAAAGATGGCGGCGGGGCGTCAGGCCAGCTTGCAGCCGGTCTGGTCCACGGGCAGGAAGGACTTGCCGGAGCTGATCACATCCACGTAGTCATCCTTGTTCTTCATCTTCGCCTTGGCCTTGCCCTTGAGCAGGTAGTAGTTTTTGAGCACCTGGTGGTCCGCCTTGCGCACCTCCTCCTCGCCCGTCAGGCCCTGGTACTTCATGCCTTCGAGTGCGGCGATGACGGCCTTTTGCTCCACCGAGCCGGCCTTGACGATGGCGTCGATGAGCAGCTTGGTGCAGATGTAGGAGCCCGCCAGGCTGTAGTTGGGGTTGGCCTTGAACTTGTCCTGGCAGCGCTTGACCAGATCCAGGTTTTGCGGGGCGTCCGCCGTGTGCCAGTACTGGGCGCCAAAGTACACGCCGTCGCACAGGTCGGCGCCCAGCGACTCGAACTGTTCCAGCCCCGAGGCCCAGGCGATGAGAATGGTCATGTTCTTGTGCATGCCGAAGCTGATGGCCTGGCGCAGCGTGTCGGACGACTGGGCGCCAAAGTTCAAGAGCAGCAGCACATCGGGCTTGGCGGCCACGGCGTTGGTGAGGTAGCCGCTGAACTCCTTCTCGGTCAGCGAGTGGTAGCTGTTGCCCACATGCTCTATGCCCTTTTCCTTGAAGATGTTCTTGGCTGCCGACAGCAGGCCATCGCCGAACACATATTGCGGCGTGATCGTGTACCAGCGCTTGGCCTTCGGCATGGCCTCTACCAGTGGACGCACGGTCTGCTCGATGGCACCGAAGGTGGGCACGGACCAGCGGAAGGTGGCGCTGTTGCAGTCCTTGCCGGTGATCTCGTCGGCGCCGGCCGTGGTGATGAACACGCCGCCGGCCTTCTCGGCCTCCTTGCCCATGGCCAGCGCCTCGGACGACAGAATGCCGCCGGCAAAGAAGCGTGCGCCCTGCTGCTGTGCCGATTCCTGCACCTTGCGCACCGCCGTCGCCGGCTTGCCCTCGGTGTCCAGCAGCGTATAGGCCAGCGGCCGGCCCAGCGCCTTGCCGTACTGCTCTATGGCCAGCTTCATGCCCAGGTCGGCGAACTTGCCGTTGGCCGCGAACGGGCCCGACATGGGTACCGGGCAGCCGAACTGGATCGCGTCCTTGGCCTGTGCCCAGGCAGTGGATGCCAGCGACAGCGAGGAGGGCAGGGCGCCGAGCGCGGCAAGTTGCAGAAGGTGACGACGTTGCATGATGTGGTGTCTCCGTGGCGGTGTAGGTGTAGTGACTGGTTCCGGGGCCGGTTTCGGAGTGCGTGAGCGCAATTTCATGCCTGCAATGCGTACGAACCCCTTAACTCCTATTTATAGTGATAAATACAATAAACATTACGCGTGAAAACCCTTGAACTGACCATGACCAAACCGAAGACTTCCTCATTGGCGATCAAACAGCTCAAGCGCTCGGATCTCGTGGCCCAGGAGGTCAAGCGCCTGATCACCGAGAAAAATCTCAGTCCCGGCGACCGCCTGCCGCGTGAAATCGAGCTGCAGGAGCAGTTCCAGGTCAGCAAGGGCACGATCCGCGAGGCGCTCAAGTCGTTGGAGGTGCAGGGGTTGATCACCATCTCCACCGGTCCGACGGGTGGCGGCACCATCGCCGAGGTGCCGCTCGATCGCACGCTGCAGTTCATGCAGAACTACCTGTTCTTCCAGGAGGTGACGATCGACGACATCTACACCGTGCGCCAGATGCTCGAACCCGAGCTGGCGGCAGGCGCCGTGCCGCACCTGACCGAGGCCGACTTCGAGGCGCTGGAGCACAGCATCAGCTGCTGTGACCCCACGCAAAGCCATGAGGATTTGCTCACCCAGCGGCGCGAGGATGTGAACTTTCACGACATCCTGGCCGCGGCCAATCCCAACCCCTTCCTGCGCTTTTCCTGCGAGCTCATCAACGAGATGATTCGCCAGCTCATCGTCTTCGGCAACCGCACGCCGCAGACCGAGCACCGGCGCTTTGGCGAGGCCAACGCGCAGTTCCACCGCGACATCGTGCAGGCCGCCCGCGCGCGTGACGCCGAGCGGGTGCGCGTGCTGATGCACCAGCACATGCAGGACGCCGCCAGCAGCGTCAAGCGCATGAAGGGGCGCATCCAGGGGCGACTGATCCTGGATGCGGACACGCTGCGCCGGCCCAGGCCCGTGGCCGGGCGCAAGCGTGCCTGAAGTGGGCTCTGCGTCTCGCAAGTCCATGGGAGCTGATAAGCTGCGCCGCGTTTTTCAACCATCCAACGAACCCATGACCCATCCATTCA
>JAGPIX010000088.1:0-3460 GCA_018054745.1 Alicycliphilus sp. | reverse complement strand
CAAGGCGCCACCGGACGGCTACACCGTCATCCTGGGCGATGTGGGCTGCATGTCCATGGCGCCGGGTCTGTACTCCCGCTTGCCCTACGACCCGCTGCGCGACTTCGCGCCCGTGAGCCTGGTCGGGCGCAGCCCGCTGGTGCTGACCGTGGGCACGCAAAGCCCGCTGCAGTCGCTCCAAGACCTGACGGCCGCGGCGCAGGCTGCGCCGGGCAAGCTCAACTACCCCTCGTCCGGCACGGGCGGTCCCAACCATCTGGGGGCGGAGCTGTACGCCATGCAGGCCAAGGTCAAGGTCAGCCACATACCGTACAAGGGCAGCGCGCCGTCGGTGGTGTCGCTGGTGGCGGGTGAGACGGATTTCGGCTTTCTCACGGCGGTGACGATCGCCTCGCAGCTCAACGCCGGCAAGGTGCGCGCGCTGGCCGTGGCGCACACCGAGCGCCTGCCGGCCATGCCCAACGTGCCCACCATGTCGGAGGCCGGCCTCAAGGGCTTCACGGCCGATGCCTGGTTCCTGGCCGCCGTGCCGGCGGGCACACCCAAGCCCATCGTCGATCGCCTGTATGACGAGATCGCCAAGGCCCTGCCCGCGCCCGACGTGAAGGCCAAGCTCGACTCCATGGGCGTGCTGGCCACGGGCATGGATCCCAAGGCATCGGCCCAGTTTCTGGGCAGCGAGGTGGAGAAGTGGCGCGGCGTGATCAAGACCGCCGGTATCACGCTCGACTGATAGCCGCGCACCAATAACAAAGCCCCCGGACCTTGCGGCCCGGGGGCTTTGTGCTTTCAGCGCCTATCAGGGTCCGTCAGCGGCTGCTCGGAAAACTGAACACCGCGCCCTCGCGCACGCCGGCGCTGGGCCAGCGCTGGGTGATGGTCTTGCGCTTGGTGTAGAAGCGCACGGCGTCCGGGCCGTAGGCGTGCAGGTCGCCGAACAGCGAACGCTTCCAGCCGCCGAAGGAGTGGTAGGCCACGGGCACGGGCAGGGGCACGTTCACGCCCACCATGCCGACCTGGATATGGTCGGTGAAGTAGCGCGCGGCCTCGCCGTCGCGCGTGAAGATGCAGGTGCCGTTGCCGTACTCGTGCGCGTCGATCAGCGCCATGGCCTCTTGCAGCGTCTTGACGCGCACCACGCCGAGCACGGGGCCGAAGATTTCCTCCTGGTAGATCTTCATGCCGGGTTTGACGTTGTCGAACAGGCAGGCGCCGAGGAAGTAGCCGTCCTCATGTCCCGCCACCTGCACGCCGCGGCCGTCCACCACCAGCTGCGCGCCTTCGGCCACGCCGCTGTCCACATAGGCCTTGACCTTCTCAAAGTGCTGGCGCGTGACCAGCGGGCCCATGTCGTTGCCGTTGTCCGTGCCGGGGCCGACCTTCATCCTGGCGATCTCGGCCTTCAGGCCGGCCACCACGGCGTCGCCTACTTCGTCGCCCACGGCCACCAGCAGCGGGATGGCCATGCAGCGCTCGCCGCAGCTGCCGTAGGCCGCGCCCATCAGCGCGTTGACGGCGTTGGCCACGTCGGCGTCGGGCATCAGCACGGCGTGGTTCTTGGCGCCGCCCAGGGCCTGCACGCGCTTGCCATGCTTGCAGCCTTCCGAATAGATGTATTCGGCGATCGGCGTCGAGCCGACAAAGCTCACCGCCTTCACGCGCGGGTCTTGCAGCAGCGTATCGACGGCGGTCTTGTCGCCGTTGACGACGTTGAGCACGCCGGGTGGCAGACCGGCTTCCAGCGCCAGCTGGGCGATGAACAGGGTGCTGCTCGGGTCGCGTTCGGAGGGCTTCAAGACAAAGGTGTTGCCACAGGCCACGGCCATGGGCCACATCCACAGCGGCACCATGGCCGGAAAGTTGAACGGCGTGATGCCGGCCGTGACGCCCAGCGCCTGGTGCTCGGCCCAGCTGTCTATGCCGGGGCCGACGTTGCGGCTGTGCTCGCCCTTGAGCAGCTCGGGGGCGTAGCTGGCGTATTCCACGTTTTCTATGCCGCGCTGGATCTCGCCGTGCGCGTCGGACAGCACCTTGCCGTGCTCGGCGGTGATCATGGCGGCGATCTTGTCGGCGTTTTCTTCCAGCAGCACTTTCAGCCGGCTCATGACCCGCGCGCGCTTGAGCGGTGGCGTGGCACGCCAGGCGGGGAAGGCGGCCTCGGCGCTGGCGATGGCCGCCTCCACCGTGGCCTTGCTCGCCAGCGCCACGCTGGTGGTCGACTGGCCGGTGGCGGGGTTGAACACGGGCTGGGTGCGCTCGGTGTCGGCGACGAGCTGGCCGTCAATGAGGTGGCCTACGGTGGCGGTGACGTTCTGGTCGTGGTGCATGAGGTGCTGCTGAAAATTTGATAAAAAGTGGGTTTAGCGCTTATCTGGTAAGCGCTGATAGCTATTGTTTTTATGGTGCGTGGAGCATGGAGAGCCGGCGGGACGCCGGCGCTCCCAGGTTCAGGCGGTCTCTTGCAGTGCGTCGCCCAGAGCGCTGACCAGGCGGTCGATCTCGGCCTCGGTACTGATGAAGGGCGGGGCCAGCTGAATCGTGTCGCCGCCGTAGCGCACGTAGAAGCCCTTGTCCCAGCACTTCATTGCCACCTCGTAGGGGCGGCGCGCCGGCTCGCCGGGCAGGCTGGCGATGGTGAAGCCCGCGGCCAGGCCGTAGTTGCGGATGTCGGCCACATGCTTCGCACCCTTGAGGCCATGCACGGCGTTCTCAAAATACGGCGACAGCGCCTTGACGCGCGCCGGCATGTCTTCCTTCTGCAGGATGTCCAGCACCGCGTTGCCCGCCGCGCAGGCCACGGGGTGGGCCGAGTAGGTGTAGCCGTGGGCAAACTCCAGCATGTACTCGGGCCCGCCCGCGGCCATGAAGGTGTCGTAGATTTCTTTGCTTGCCACGCAGCCGCCCAGCGGCTGGGCGCCGTTGGTGACCTGCTTGGCAAAGTTCATGATGTCGGGCGTCACGCCGAAGACCTCGGCGCCCGTCCAGCCGCCGCAGCGGCCAAAGCCGGTGATGACCTCGTCGAAGATCAGCAGGATGTTGTTCTGCGTGCAGATCTCGCGCAGGCGCTGCAGATAACCGACGGGTGGAATGACGACGCCGGCCGATCCGCTGAACGGCTCGACGATCACGGCGGCGATGTTGCTTGCGTCGTGCAGCGCAATCACGTCCAGCAGCTTGTCGGCCAGAGCACGGCCGTCGGTATCGGGCATGCCACGGCAGAACGAGCCCAGCGGCGGCTGCGTGTGGGGCATGTGGTCGGCCTCCACGCCCTGGCCAAACAGCTTGCGGTTGCCCACCATGCCCCCCACCGAGATGCCGCCAAAATTCACGCCATGGTAGCCCTTCTCGCGGCCGATCAGCCGCGTCTTGCCGCCCTGGCCCTTGGCGCGCCAGTAGGCGCGTGCCATCTTCAGCGAAGTGTCGGCCGCCTCGGAGCCGGATCCGGTGAAGAACACATAGT
>JAGPIX010000208.1 GCA_018054745.1 Alicycliphilus sp. | reverse complement strand
GCATGATGCTATTGATAGTATAGCTGTTGGCGCTTGATGGGTATGAGCTAGCAGGCATTTCCCCTGTATTTTTCACGGACTCAGTCTTGACTTGAGTCATGATTGCTTACGTCAATTGCAGTGGTGTGCGCATTCCGCACGACGACGCCCGGCAGCCAGGCGCATAGTCGCCTGTTGAAATGCTGGGGCAGAAATGTCAATCGGCATTTCCTGTGTCGTGTGAAAAGAAAGGATGTGATATGCGCAATCGATCTGCACTTTTGACGGCTGCGCTGCTTGGACTGGTCGGCCCCGCGTTGGCCCAGAGTGGCGATTCCACGGTAAACCGCTCGGCGCAGGTCGCCAGCCCCGGCCTGAGCCGTGCCGAGGTGCTGGCCGACCTCGAACTCTGGCAACGCGCCGGCATGACCTATTGGCCGCACCCGCCGGCCGAGATGGACATGCAGTTCACGGCCGAATACCAGGCCGGCCTGGCGCGCTACCGGCAACTGCGCGGCGGCCAGGCCATGCAGCAGACCGCGGCCAGGTACCCGGACATGCCCGGCAAGTGATCGGGCAACAGCTTGGCTTCAACCATAGGCGCCCGCGGTTGCGGGCGCTTTTTTGACGGTGATGCCCGCCGTTGATTTACTATTGAATTAGAAGCGTCTTGCGCAATACCGGTAAGCGATCAACGCTATTTTCAATTGAACTCCATCATCGACTTCCCCGACCCACACGACACGGCAGCCGCGCGGCTGTGCCATGCGTTCGGCCAGCCGCTGCGCACGCTGGCGGCCTGGGGTCCCGGCGAGGTGCGCGGCCTGCTGGACGCGGTGCAGCAGGCGGCCCAGGCAGGGCTGTGGTGCCTGGGCTGGCTGCGCTACGAGGCCGCTGCGGCCTTTGACACGGCCTATGCCGATGCGCTGCATGCCACGCCCGAGGGGCGGCCGCTGGCCTGGTTTGCCGTACATGAGCCACCCGCAGGCGCCGCGCAGAGCAGCTTCGCCGCACAGGCCGGGGAGGCGCCGCGGGTGTTCTGGCAGCCGGGCCTGGAGCGCGCGGCCTTCGATGCCGCCATCGCGCGCATCCATGCGGCGATCGCGGCCGGCGACTGTTACCAGATCAACTACACGGCGCAGCTTGCCGGGCGGCTGCTGGGGGACGCCCAGGCGCTGTTTGCCGCGCTGCGGCGCGCCCAGCCCGGCGGCTATGTGGCCTGCCTGGACGATGGCGTGGAGCAGGTGCTGTCGGTCTCGCCCGAGCTGTTCTTCGACTGGGACGGCGAGCGCATCCTGACGCGCCCGATGAAGGGCACGGCCGCGCGCGGCGCCACGCCGGCGCAGGACGCGGCGCTGGCACAGGCCATGCGTGCCTCGCCCAAGGAGCGGGCCGAGAACGTGATGATCGTGGATCTGCTGCGCAACGACCTGTCGCGCATCGCCGTGGCGCACAGCGTGCGCGTGCCGCGGCTGTTCCATGCCGAGCAGCTTCCCACGGTGTGGCAGATGACCTCGGACGTTGAGGCCCGCACCAGGCCGGGCATAGGCCTGGCGGATGTGTTCGCGGCGCTGTTTCCCTGCGGCTCCATCACCGGCGCGCCCAAGCGCCAGGCCATGCGGCTGATCCGCGAACTGGAGCCCGGGCCGCGCGGCATCTACTGCGGCGCCGTCGGCGTGGTGCGCCCGGGCAGCGCGCCGGGGCGGGTGCACGCCACCTTCAACGTGCCGATACGCACCGTGGTCGTGCGCGGTGACGAACTGCGCTGCGGCATAGGCAGCGGCATTACGGCGGATGCCCGGGCCGAGGCCGAGTGGCAGGAATGGGCCGCGAAACGCGCTTTTTTGCGGGGGCTTGGATGACGGACTTTCAGATCCTGGAAACCCTGGCGCTGGAGCAGGGCGTGGCGCGCCACCTTGATCGGCACCTGGCGCGCATGGCGGCGAGCAGCGCGCATTTCGGCTACCCCTGGGACGAGGCGCGCGTGCGTGCCTGCCTGGCCGATCTGGCCGCGGGCCACGCCAGCGGCCTGTGGCGCGTGCGCTTGCTGCTGGATGGCGCCGGCAACCCGCAGGCCCAGGCCTTCGCCCTGCAGCCCACGGCCCAGCCGGTGCGGCTGCAGCTGGCAGACCGGCCGCTGCAAGAGGCGCATGACGAGTGGGTGCGCCACAAGACGACGCGGCGCGCTCACTATGCGGCGTTTGCGCCGGCGCCGGGCCTGTTCGACACCGTGCTCTACAACGCGGCCGGCGAGGTCACCGAATCCACCTTTGGCAACATCGCCGTGCTGCTGGACGGCCGCTGGCTCACGCCGGCGCTCTCCTGCGGCCTGCTGCCCGGCGTGGGCCGGGCGGTGGCGCTGGAGCAGGGCCGCGTCGAGGAGGCGGTGCTGCGCCTGGCCGATCTGCCGCGCGTGCAGGCCTGGGCCTTCATCAACAGCCTGCGCGGCTGGCTGGAAGCGCGTTTGGCGGCGCCCGGATAGCTATTTATTTAATAGCTGTCTGCGCTTTGTGGATGGGCGTAAAGGACTGATTTGTTTGACTAGACACATCCCTCAGACTGGGCCGCAAGCCCTCACCCCCGCCCTCTCCCAGAGGGAGAGGGAGTAAAGCCGGCGCAACCGGTCGCCCTCGCCCCTTTGGGGAGAGGGAGGGGCGAGGGGCATCTGCAACATGTACATAGCCAAGCTGATTTGACTTGAAATCAAAGCCGCTCTTTCACATAGGACGGCCTGTCCATGTCCACGATCTCCACCGACAGCTGCACCATCACCCCCGCCGGGCGCGGCGTGAGGCGGCGCAGCACCTCGGCCACGCGGGCGGCCAGGTCCTGCTTGGCCTCGGGGCTGCGGCCCGACAGCAGGCGCAGCTGGGCATGCACGAAGCCGCGGCCCGAGGCCACGGTGCCGACATGGAAGCTGGCGTTGCGCACGAAGCGGCTCTTGAGGTCGGCCTCGTCCAGCACCTCGGGGCTGGCGCAGACGGCGGCGTTGAGCTCGGCCAGCGCCTGGGCCTCGGGGTAGGCCGGCAGGTTGCTGGAATATTCGACGATCAGGTGGGGCATGGGTTTTCTCGGTTGGGGGGACTCATTCCATTTCCAAATCATTCGTGTCTAGGCGCGAAGCCGCAGGCAGTGCTGTAGCACGACAAGGCGAAGCAACAACGACACGGGTGATTTAGAAATGGAATCAGCGCAGCGGCGGCACCAGGATGGTGGGCGCCGCGGGCGCGGCCATGTCGGGCCAGTCGCGACTGTAGTGCAGGCCGCGGCTCTCATGGCGCATCTGGGCGCTTTGCACGATCAGGTCGGCCACCTGCACCAGGTTGCGCAGCTCCAGCAGGTCACGCGTGACATGGAAATGGGCGTAGAACTCATGGATCTCGCCCTTGAGCAGCGCGATGCGGTGCGCCGCGCGCTCCAGCCGCTTGTTGGTGCGCACTATGCC
>JAGPIX010000017.1:25146-34905 GCA_018054745.1 Alicycliphilus sp. | reverse complement strand
CGCGGCAAGGGTGTCGATATGTTCCAGCATCAGGCGCTCGGCCAACGCGTTGTCGCCGTCCGCCAGCGCGGCAACGATGGCCGCGTGGTCGTCGTTGGAGGTCTGGGCCTCGCTTTGCGACTGGTACAGCGCCGACACCAGCGTGGTGCGCGCCGACAGGTCGATCAGCATCGATGTGAGAAAGCGGTTGCCCAGGCATTCGGCCAGGCAGATGTGAAAGTCGGCCAGCAGCCAGCTGCGCTGGGCCGCGTCAGCGGCGGCGATGGCCTTGCGCTCGTCGGCGACATGCTGGCGCAGCCGGCGGATGCTGGTCTGCAGCGGCGTGCCAGCATCGCGCAGCATGCCGGGCTCGATCACGCGCCGGGCGGCGTAGGTTTCCAGGGCGTCATCGAATGAGGGTTCGATGACATACCAGCCAACGCGCGAGCGCACCTCCACGAAGCCGCGCGCCTGCAATTGCATCAGCGCCTCGCGCACCAGGGTGCGGCTGACGCTGAACAGGTCTGCAATGTCCTGCTCACCCAGTCGCTCGCCGGGGCGCAGCTTGCCGGCAAGAATGGACTCGATGATGCGCTCGGCAATCCTGGCCTTGGTGATCATGGGCGGCTCGTGAGGGGAGTTGATTCTAGCCACCGATCCCTGCGCTCAAGGCTCAGGCCGCCGCCCCTATGGCGCGCACCCGCGGTCGCAGCTGCGACAACACGTAATACACCACGCCCCCGATCGCCACGCCGATGAACCAGCCAAAGGTGCCCCACCACGCGGGCAGCAGCGTCGTGAAGTTGGGCAGGATGGTGGAGAACACCGCCCCGACGCCGGTGGCGATCAATGCGTTGACGTTCCAGCCACCCTGGTAGCGGTATTCGCCCAGCTCCTGGTACAGCGCCTGCACATTGATCTGCCCGCGAGCAATCAGGTAGTAGTCAACGACGATGATGCCCAGCAGCGGCCCCATGGTGGCGCCGACGGCGTTCACGAAATGCGCGGCGTCGCCCTCCCAGGGCGCGAACGGATAGAGCAGCAGGGCAATGGCCGCGGCGATGTAGCCGCCGCGCTTGAAGCTGATCTGGCGCGGAAAGACGTTGGAGATGTCGAACGCCGAGGAGACGAAGTTGGCCACCACGTTGATGCCCAGGGTCGCCACGGCAAAGGTCATGGCCGCCAGCAGGGCCAGGAACCAGCTGTCGAACTTGGCGGAGATCTGCTCGGGGTGCAGCAGCACCTCGCCATAGACCTGGAAGGCGGCGATGGTGGTGATGCCGGCGACGAACGAGAACGCGATCAGGTTCACAGGCAGACCCCAGAGGTTGCCGCGCGTGACCGCCTCGCGGTTCTTGGCGTAACGCGAGAAGTCGCAGAAGTTCAGGTACAGGGCGGCAAAGTAAGTGACCCAGGTGGCCCCCACCGCCATCAGTGCCCAGAACGAACCCGGCTCGCCCTTGATGCCGGCGTCCTTGGTCTTCTCCACCAGCACGTCCATCGGAATGCCATGCTCGAAGGAAAAGCCACCGGCCTTGACCATCAGCCCAATCGCCAGCACCAGCATCGCCACCCACACCGCCGGGCCGGCCCAGTCCTGGAACTTGCGCATGGTCTCCATGCCGCGCTGGATGATCAAGAGCTGCAGGGCCCACATGATCACGTAGCAGATGACCTCCAGCGTGGAATGGCCCAGCATGTGCGAGTTCTGGTGGAACTGCAGCATGCCTTCGCTGCGGATCAGCAGGGCCACCAGGGCGCTGGAGGCTGCCGCGGTCTGCGCGCCATACCAGAAGATGGCCACGATGGCGCGCACGATAGCCGGCAGGTTTGCGCCCCAGATGCCGAACGAGGCCCGCGCCGGCACCGGGTACGGAACACCGGTCTTCTCGCCGGCCCAGCCGATCAGGTTCATCAGCACGAAGATGACCAGCGAGCCCAGGCCGATGGCCAGCAAAAAGTTGGTGAAGCTGCCACACAGCAGGAACAGGCTGGCGGCCAGGTAGTAGCCCCACAGGCTGTGCACGTCCGAGGTCCAGACGTTGAAGATGCTGAAGGTGCCCCAGTTGCGCTCCTGGCCGGGGCCAGATCCTCGTTGTAGAGCGCAGGGGAGGGATTGTGGATTTCCATGCTTGTCGCCGGTTGTCGATGCGGGTCCCAAGCACAACTCAGCCACGCCTTGTTGTGTCCAATGTTTGCGAACTGGTATACAAGATGGTACGCAACGACACCAGCCGAATGATCAGGGT
Organism: Alicycliphilus sp.; assembly: GCA_018054745.1. Taxonomy (GTDB): domain Bacteria; phylum Pseudomonadota; class Gammaproteobacteria; order Burkholderiales; family Burkholderiaceae_C; genus Alicycliphilus; species Alicycliphilus limosus. The sequence goes on along the minus strand of JAGPIX010000017.1, from coordinate 32,677 downwards.
TTGCCTGGATGCGTCATGCAACATCCTGTATCCAGCCCGATCTGGCAGCCACGGCGCGCGCCCCTGCGATACTGCCCGGTACGCCCCGGAAAAGAGGGCACCGCGATTGCCGATACCATCGGCGCATCCGTTTCTCTCATCACTCCTTCGAGGACTCTTTTATGACGATTTCTACCGTCGGCATCATCGGCGCGGGCACCATGGGCAATGGCATTGCCCAGGCCTGCGCGGTCTCTGGCATCAACGTGGTCATGGTGGACATCTCCGACGCCGCCGTGCAAAAGGGCGTGGCCACAGTGGCCGGCAGCCTGGAGCGGCTGATCAAGAAGGACAAGATCACGGCGGCCGACAAGGACGCGGCCCTGGCGCGCATCAAGGGTTCGACCAGCTACGACGACCTGAAGGCCGCGCAGATCGTCATCGAGGCCGCGACCGAGAACCACGAGCTCAAGCTGAAGATCCTGAAGCAGGTGGACGCCATCGTCGCGCCCGAGGTCATCATCGCCTCCAACACCTCGTCGATCTCGATCACCAAGCTGGCCGCCGCCACCGGCCGTGCCGAGCGCTTCATCGGCATGCATTTCTTCAACCCCGTGCCGATGATGGCGCTGGTGGAGATCATCCGTGGCCTGCAGACATCCGACGCCACGCACGCCGCCGTCAAGGAGCTGGCCGAGCGCCTGGGCAAGTCGCCCATCACGGTGAAGAACGCGCCCGGCTTCGTGGTCAACCGCATCCTGGTGCCGATGATCAACGAGGCCTTCTTCGTGCTGGCCGAGGGCCTGGCCACGCCCGAGGACATCGATGCCGGCATGAAGCTGGGCTGCAACCAGCCCATAGGCCCGCTGGCCCTGGCCGACATGGTGGGCCTGGACGTGTGCCTGGCGGTGATGGACGTGTACCTGCAGGAGTTTGGCGACAGCAAATACCGCGCCTGCCCGCTGCTCAAGGAATATGTCGCCGCCGGCCGCCTGGGCCGCAAGACCGGGCGCGGCGTCTACCAGTACTGACGCCGGCTACTCTGCCGGCGCAAGGGAAAGGGCGTCGCAGGAGCTGTTCAATCACTCCAGAATCCAGCCCTTGTCCCGCGCCACGGCGAGAAAGCTCGCGGTATCCTGGGCGATGGCCTCGCGCTGGCTCGGGTAGGCCTGGGCCAGGTCGTCAATGATCTTGTCGTCGGTTCGCGTGCCGTCGCAGCGTTGGAGGATTTCTGCTGCCGACGGGCTGAGCTTGATCAGCCCTTCGGGGTAGAGGATGACATGCGCGTCCTGGCTCGCCTCCCAGCGCATGATGAAGCGCGGGTGCAGCTGCGGACGGGGTGCGGTGGTGCTGTCCATGGGGTGCAGGGCCTGCCGGCGCGCTAGCGGCCGAAGCCGCTGGGGCGTACCGGCTTAGCGCACGTAAACGTAGGCGGTCACTTCAAAGCCAAGACGGATTTCGCAATAGGCGGGGGTATGCCAGGTCATGGGTGTCTCCTCGTGAGGTGTTGCGAAGCCGCACCACGCGGCTTCTGGGCATATTGTTCCGGGGCCGGTGGTTGCGGTCGTCCGCGCTTTATGGGGCGGCACCTCCAGAAAATCATGAATCTGCGTCGCCATCGCTGCATGTGGGCTGGATCAGCCCCTGCAGGCATTGCGCACCCTGCGCGGTAAAAAGGCGGTGCACCTGCACGCCGCTGGCGCCGCAGGCCCGCGCGCGGTCCACGTCGGCGCGGTAGCGAATGCCGCCAACGGCGACCAGGTCGGGGCCGGCGCCAACCTGCTGGCGCAGCGCGGACAGGCAGGCCCAACGCTCTCCGGTGTCGGGCAACACCACGGTCAGCTGGTCGATGCCGGCCGCCAGCGCCAGCGCGGCCGCCGTCGATGCCCCCGGGTGGGTGCCGGGCAGCTTGATCGCCAGGCGCACCGCGCCATGCTGGCCTTCCCTGCCCAGCTGGTGTGTTTGGTCGCGCAGCGTGGCCACGGCAACAAACGCCGCACCCAGCACCGCCAGGCCAGCGGGCTCAAGCAGGCGCTGGTGGGCACGGGCACTGAGGTTCAGGCTGACGTAATGGGCAACCTCTGCCGCTGCCGCAAAGCCAGCCAGCCACTGCGCTGCCACATGCTCCAGGGCCACGGCGGCAGGCACGCCCAGGCCAATGCCGACGGCGCACGGCGCCCTGCCCTGCGGCGCGCTCTGCGGGGCCGCTGCCAGTGCGTTCTTCAGGGCCTGAACCAGCGCCGCCACGCCGACGTTGTGCCCGGGCAGCGGTTGTGCTGTCACGCTGCCAAACTCCACGCTGCCAAATCCATGGCCGAGCAGCTCTGCGGCGCGCCCCCCATCCTGGTCGATACCGCCGGCAAGACCGGGACGCTGGAGCCAGGTGGCGGGACTGGGTGCCAGCGGTATTCGTGCATTCATCCGTAGCGCCTTTGAAAATGGGCCATGAAATCCACCAGCGCATCGACCCCGGCCTGCGGCATGGCGTTGTAGAGACTGGCGCGCAGACCACCAATGCGGGGGTGGCCACGCAAGTGGTGCAAGCCGGCGGCCTCGGCTTCGGTGGCAAACACCGTATCCAGCGCCGCATTGGCGCAGCAGAACCGCACGTTGACCAGGGAGCGATGGCCCAGCGCCACCGGTGCGCAAAAGAACCCCTGGCTGGCGTCGATGGCGCAGTACAGCGTGGCCGCCTTGCGCTGATTGGCCTCGGCCATGGCAGGCAGACCGCCTTGTGCATCTATCCAGTCGAGCACCATGGCGGTCACCAGCAGGGCCGCCACCGGCGGCGTGTTGACGCAACTGGCGGCTTGCGCCTGGAGGCGGTACGAGGCGACGGATGCCAGGCTGGCGGAGCTGCGCGCCAGCAGTGCCTCCTGGATGACGACCACGGCCAGGCCGGCAATGCCCAGGTTCTTCTGTGCCCCGGCATAGACCAGGCCAAAGCGCGCGATGGGCAGGGGCGCCGTCAGAAAGGACGACGTGCAGTCAGCCACCAGCGGCACATCGCCCACGTCAGGCAGGCCGGGATAGGCGATGCCCTCGACCGTCTCGTTGGGTGTGATGTGGCAATAGGCGCTGCCGGGCGGCAACTGCCAGCCCTGCAACGGCGGCGCCGCCAGCGCCTGTGTGCCTTCATGCCGCGCCACCACGCAAACCTGGTGCTGCCTGGCCGCCTCGGCCATGGCGCGCTGGGCCCAGTAGCCCGAATCGGCGTAGGCCACCATGCCGCCGGGGGTGGCCAGATTGGCCGGCACCATGGCGAACTGGTGCATGGCGCCACCGGCCAGAAACAGGATGCGGTAGCCGTCTGGCACGCCCAGCAGCGCACGCAGGCGGGCCTGGGCATGGGCCAGTGCGGCACGGAACTGTGGCGCGGAAAATGGCCGCTCCACGGGCGCGGCACCATCTGCGCCGCGGCTGAACAGGGTCTCCCTGGCCTGCGCCAGTACGGCATCGGGCAGGCGTGCCGGGCCGGCGGCAAAGCTGTAGGGCATGGCGCGGCCCTATCTGAGCAGGTACCCGCCATGGCTGCCCGATGCCATGAAGAACAGCAGCGGAATCGACAGCATGGTGTTGGTACGCGAGGAGAGGTGGGTGATGCGCGAGCAGCGCAGGCGCTCGTGCACCGGCGCCGGAACCAGGCCCAGCACCTTCTTCTGGTGCGGCCAGAGGACGAACCAGACATTGAGCATCATCAGCGTGCCGATGTAGACACCCACCCCGATCGGTGCGAGGGTGCCCTGCAGCTGCAGCGCACCTGGGAGCCAGCCCCGGTGCCAGAGCATGAAGATCCCGGCGCACCAGGTCACCACCGAGGCCCAGCGGAAGGTGCCATGTTCGCGGTTGATCACCTCCTTGAGCTTGGGGCTGTCCGGGTCGCTCAGGTCGCTGGCGGCGAGAGGGCGCCACCGGGGCCGGTTCACCACGCTGGCGTAGTTGTGGCCGACCCAGATCACGCCTGCCAGAAAATGCGCCCAGCGCGCCAGCAGGTCCAGCATTGCCATGTCCATGGTGCTCTCCTAGGCCAGCAGGGGCAGCAGCGCCGCCAGCACGGCCGTCAAGGCCACGCCCAGCGCCACGGTGGTGAGTGCGTTGTCGTAAGGGTGTCGCATCATTCCTCCATGAACGTGGTGGACACGGCGCTCGCCGAACGCTTGACCAGCGGTTTCTTGAAGCGCAGGGGGCGCACCACCTCCTTCACGGCTTCGGTGATGCGGTGGTGGAAGGGCGAGCGGCTACAGGCCGGGTCGGTGTTGCCGGCATCACCCGTGAGCAGGAACGCCTGGCAGCGGCAACCGCCGAAATCCTTTTCCTTTTCGCTGCAGGACTGGCAGGGCTCCGGCAGCCAGTCCAGGCCACGGTACTTGCGGAACAAGGGCGACTCGTGCCAGAGCCAGGCGAGCGAGCGTTCGCGGACCGACTCGAACTCCAGCCCCGGAATGACCCTTGATTCCTGGCAGGGCATGGCCACGCCGTCCGGCGCAATGGTCAGGTGGATGGCGCCCCAGCCATTCATGCAGGCCTTGGGGCGGCCCTCGAAATAGTCGGGCACCACGAAGTACAGCGTCATGCGCTTGCCCAGCTTGGCGCGCCAGGCATTGACCGTGGCCTCGGCCTGGCGGATCTGCTCCAGGCTGGGCAGCAGCTCATCGCGGTTGAGCAAGGCCCAGTTGTAGTACTGGATGTTGGCAAACTCGATGTACTCGATGCCCAGATCCGCGGCCCATTCGCACATCTCGCCGATCAGGTCGATGTTCTGCTTGAACACCGGCATGTTCAGCACCATGGGAAAGCCATGCGCCTTGATGCGGCGCGCAGCGTCCATCTTCAGCGCATGGGCGCGGGCGCCAACCAGGGCGTCGGTCATTTCGGCGCGGGTGGACTGGACGGAGAGCTGAATCTGCTTGAGCCCCGCCGCCTTCAGCGCCACCAGGCGCTCCTCGTTCAGGCCCACGCCGGAGGTGATGAGGTTGGTGTAGAAGCCAATGCTGTCGGCGTAGGCCACCAGCTCCTCCAGATCGTCGCGCATCAGTGGTTCACCGCCCGTGAATCCCAGCTGCAGCGCCCCCAGGTCGCGCGCCTCGCGCAGCACGCGCGTCCACTCCTGGGTGCTCAGCTCCTGCGCGGTGTAGTCATCGAAGTTCAGCGGGTTGTTGCACCAGCTGCACTTGAGCGGGCAACGGTAGGTCAGCTCCAGGGACAGCCATAACGGCTTGCCCTGGCCGTCCAGGCTCAGACCCTGTTCTTCTTTCGGCATAGCGCTCCTTTCGGCAACAGCGACAAGATGCCTCATTCTTTCCGCCCTGCCTGCAGTGGGCTACCGGCAAATTTGCATTTGCAGCTCGCGAAAATCACGAGAACCACACACGGCTCAAACGTCGATCATCCCGTTGCGCAAGGCCACCAGCGCCAGTTCAGCGGCGTTCTGGACATTGAGCTTTTGCTTGATGTGGTACAGGTGGGTGCCCACGGTGCTGGGGCTCAGGCGAAAGTCTTCGGCCACCTGCTGCACGGAGCGCCCCGAGGCCAGTTGCAGAAAGACTGCCAGCTCCTTCTCGGACAGCGTCTCCACGGGGCTGGACGATTTCGACAACTGCGCCAGGGCCAGCGCCGCGGCCAGTTCCGGGTCGATATAGCGCTGGTCTTTTGCCACCGCAGCGACTGCGCGCAAAAATTCGTCGGGGGCCGCCCGCTTGCACAGGTAGCCCCGGGCACCCATGCGCAGCGCCCTTGTGGGCATGATGTCGTCGCTGTGTGCCGAGAGCATCAGAACCCGTGCCTTGGGGGCATGGCTGAGGATGCGCTCCAACGCCCCCAGGCCACCGATGCCGGGCATGGAGATGTCCATCACCAGCACATCGGGATCCAATGCGCCATACATGCGCGAGGCCGTTTCGCCAGACTCGGCCTCGCCCACCACGGTGGCGCCTGCGCCTTCGAGCAGCAGCCGCAGGCCCAGGCGCACGACCGCGTGGTCGTCGGCCAGCATGATGCGCGTCGCGTGCAAATTGGGGCTCATGCGGCAGACTCCAAAGCAGACAGGGGATGGTCCGGCAGCCGTGCGAGCACGCACAAGCCGCCGCTGGCGGCGGTGTTGAGCTCCAGCTGACCGCCCTGCGCAGCAATGCGCTCGCGCATGCCCGTCAGGCCCAGCCCGCTGCCAGGATGGCCAGTGCCGCTACCCAGGCCACAGCCGTTGTCGCTCAGCCGAATGTTGAGCCAGCCGCCGCTGCGCTCTATGCACAGGTCGGCCTGCGTGGCCTTTGCATGCCGCACGATGTTGGTCAGGCCCTCCTGCACCACGCGCACCGCGGTCTGGGTGAGCTCTGCAGCCAGCGGCGTGGTGCCGATGTCCATGCGGCAGTTCAGGGCAATATGGGGGTGCAGCAGCTCCCAGCGTGTGCATGCCTGCGCAATATCGGTGCCCAGGTCATGTTCCAGCGCCGAACGCAGGCGGTACAGGATGGCCTTGACGCCATCCTGCATCTCGCCGGTGACGGCCACAATAGTTTGTGCGGGCTGCTGCAGCGCAGGTTGATCAGAGGTGCGCTGAGCAATGGCGCCGGCCAGTGCGCGCACGCCGGTAATGCACTGGGCCAGCGTGTCATGCAGCTCGCGGGCGATGGCGCGCCGCTCATCCTCCAGGCGCGCCTGAACGAGACACGCCACCTCGCGTTCGCTTTTCAGGCGCACGTTGTCCTCCACAGCTTCCTCCAGGCGGTCTGCCATGCCGTTGAAGGCCAGCGACAGGCGGCCCAGCTCGCGCAACGGAAAGACCGGCAGGCGAACGTCGAACCGGCCGCCACCGGTGCAGTCCAGCGCGTCCATCACTTGCTCCAGCGGTCGCATGGTGCGCCCCAATGCCCAGCGCACCAATGCAAACAGCGCACCCAGCAGCGCCACGGCCCAGAGACACAGCACCTGCAGGTCGTCCCAGGCATCGACGACGGCGCGCGAGTGGTCGGGCGAGATCACCAGCTCCAGGTTGCCCACGCCCACGCGGTGCACGGCAAACACCGGGGCCACCAGCGCGGTGAACCAGCCCGGTGCAGTGCGGTCGGCCTTATAGGTGGGCGCCGGCGAGGCGTAGAGGCGCCGGCCGTCTTCAGTGAACACCTCCAGGGCATTGGCGCGGATGCGCCCCAGGGGTCGCACCATGGACAGCACACGCTGCGCGACAAACTCGGGAGGCGCCGACTGCACATCGGAAGCCAGGGCCTTGAGCCACTGCACGCTGACCCGGTTGGCTGCGGAGATTTCCTCGTGGATGCTGCTGCGCATGCCATGCACCCACAGTGAGGCCAGCACCATCAGCAAGATGGCCGCCAGCCCGGTCAGCAAAAGGCTGATGCGTGTATGCAGGCTGCGGGGCGGAATGCTCATCGCCTCTCCTTGGCTCAAATACTCCGGTTCGGATTGCATACCGCACCGCAATCACCATGCCAAAGATCTCTGTCCCCATGGGCGCACCCAGCCACCGGCTGTGGTGCGACGCAATACAACAACTGGTGATTTGTGGAGCAATCCGTTGTGTGCCGAAGTGACACAC
>JAGPIX010000017.1:0-25046 GCA_018054745.1 Alicycliphilus sp. | reverse complement strand
ACCGCACCGCAATCACCATGCCAAAGATCTCTGTCCCCATGGGCGCACCCAGCCACCGGCTGTGGTGCGACGCAATACAACAACTGGTGATTTGTGGAGCAATCCGTTGTGTGCCGAAGTGACACACTCGGACGCCATGCACCAGGCCTTACTCCAGCGTGACGCCCGTGGCCTTGACCACCGTGGCCCAGCGGGCCAGCTCCTTGCGCACATAGGCGCCGTATTCCTCGGGGGTGGAGCCCAGCGGCTCGGCCCCCTGCACGGCCAGTTTGTCGCGCATATCGGCGCTTTGCAGCGCCTTGTTGACCTCGGCATTCAGGCGCTGCACCACGGCGGCGGGCGTGCCGGCGGGCACCATCAGACCCTGCCAGGCGCCGGCCTCGAAGCCCGGCATCACCGTCTCGGCCAGCGTCGGCACCTCTGGAAATAGCGACATGCGCTTGGCCGTGGTGACGGCCAGCAGCTTCATGCGCCTGTCCTTGACGAAGGCCATGACGGAGTTGATGGTGTCGGTCATGAACTGGATCTGGCCCGCCGCCAGATCCACGTCGGCCGGCGCGCTGCCACGGTAGGGCACATGCGTGGCCTCTATGCCCTGGGCGCGGACAAACTGGTAGGCCGCCAGGTGCGTCACATTGCCGTTGCCGGCCGAGCCGTAGGACAGCTTGCCCGGGTTGGCCTTGGCGTAGGCCACGAACTCCTGCACGCTGTTGGCCGGCACGGCGGGGTTGACCACCAGCGCCAGCGGCACCACCGCCGTCAGCGCCACGGGCGCCAGGTCGCGCAGCACGTCGTACTGCATGCTCTTGTACAGCGCCGGGCTGAGCGTGATGGACGAGGTGTTGTAGAGCAGCGTATGGCCGTCGGCCGCCGCCTTGCTGACCAGCGCGCCGCCGATGTTGCCGTTGGCGCCGGGCTTGTTGTCCACCACCACCGGCTGGCCCATTTGCTCCGACAGCTTTTGCGCCAGCAGGCGCGCCACCATGTCGGTGGGGCCGCCGGGCGGGAAGGGCACAACCATGGTGATGGGCTTGGCCGGATAGGTCTGCGCCAGCGCGCCGGGTGCGGCCAGTGCCGCCAGTGCGCCGCAGGCGGCCAGGGCCAGGCAGGCGCGGCGGTGGATGGGGTTCATGTCTGTCTCCTCGGTGTGGTGTGTTATTGCGTGCGCCCGGCCAGCAGCCGCGTGGCGGTGTAGGTCATGACCTGCACGCCGCCCTGCTTGAACACGTCGATGCGCGAGGTGACCACGGCGCGGCCGCTTTTCGACGTGGGGCGTATCCCGGTGACCTCGACCATGGCCTCGATAGTGTCGCCCACCAGCACGGGGGCCAATATCTTCTGGTGCAGCTCCAGCATGGCCAGGCCCGTGCCCTGGATCATGGTCTGCAGGATGAAGCCCTCTATCAGCGTGTAGGTCAGCGCGCCCGGCACGGGCCGCCCGCGCATGGCGCCGCCCTCGTAGCCCTCCTCGATGAAGATGGCCTCCAGCATGCCGGTGACGTTGATGAACTGCACCAGGTCGCTCTCGGTGACCGTGCGGCGGAAGGTTCTGAAGCGCTGGCCGACCTGCAGGTCCTGCCAGACGAAGCCCTGGCCCAGGCGCGGAGCGGCGTGGTCCATGGTGTGCGTGCCGTTCATGTGTCTGCATCCTTGTGTTGTGGCGCAATCGCGGCGCCTTGATCGATCAGCGCCTGCACCTGCGCGGCATCCAGCCCCACCTCGGCCAGCAGGGCGCGTGTGTGCTCCCCCAGGCGCGGCGCCATGGTCACGGGCGGGCGCTGGCCGTCAAAACGCACGGCCACGCCGGGAAAGCGCAGCGTGCCCATGGCCGCGTCCTGCAGTTCCTCGAAGAAGCCCGTGGCCAGCAGATGCTCGTCAGCGCGCAGCTCGGCCAGGCGCGCCACCGGGGCGGCGGGAATCTCCAGCCGCTCGCAGGTGGCCAGCCAATAGGCCGTCGGCTGGCGCCGGACGTAGGTGGAGGCCAGCTCCAGCAGCTCGGCGATATGCGCCGTGCGGCTGGCAATGTCGGTGAAACGCGGGTCGTCCGCATGCTGCGGCGCGCCCACCTCGGCAAAGAAGCGCTGCCAGTGCAGATTGGTGTAGGGCATCATGGCCACCAGGCCATCCGCCGTGTGATAAGGCCTGCGCCAGGGCGCCAGCACGCGCGGGTAGCCGGGCGCGGAGCGCGGCGGCTCGAAGTGCTGGCCGTAGAAATGCTCGACCAGGTTGAAGCCCACCATGGACTCGAACATCGGCACCTCGACGAACGCCCCTTCGCCCGTGCGCTCGCGCTGCCACAGCGCCGCCAGGATGGCATGCGCCGCCACATGGCCGCAGGTCTTGTCGGCGGCGATGGTGGGCAGGTAACGCGCCTCGCCGCCCTGCTGCTCCATCAGGTCAGCCAGGCCCGACATGCCCTGGATCACATCGTCATAGGCCGGCCGGCCCGCGTACGGCCCGGGCAGAAAGCCCAGCAGGCTGGCGTACACCAGCCGCGGGTGGCGCGCGCGCAGCGTCTCGGGATCGACGCCCAGGCCGGCCAGCTTCTGCGGGCGCATGCTGTGCATGAAGACGTCGGCCGTCGCTATCAGGGCCTGCAGCGCCTGGCGCGCCTCGGGCCGCTTCAGGTCCAGCGCAATGCTTTTCTTGCTGCGGTTGGAGCCCAGGAACATGGCCGCCATGCCGGGTTCGGGCGCCGGCCCGGTGTGGCGCGTGGAGTCGCCCCCGGGCGGCTCCACCTTGATGACCTCGGCGCCATAGTCGGCCAGCACCTGGCTGGCCAGCGGGCCGAAGATGACGCTGGACAGATCCAGCACCCGCAGTCCTTGCAAGGGCTTCATTCGCATGTCTCCTGCTGCTGTCTTGCTGGCGATTATTCGGGTTCGGCCCCCATGCGTCTAATATTTATTGGCGTCCGTCCGATACCTGCTGCGTATCGAATGGCGCTCGTGAGACCAAAAAACTACGTGTTTTCCCTAGATACACAAGCGGCGCCATGCAAGCGAGCACTCAGCTTATGGCGCGATGATGTTCCGATCATGAAGATTGCCCTGCTCTCCGACCTCCACGCCAACCTGCCCGCCCTCGATGCCTGCCTGGAACATGCCCGCGCCCAGGGGGCAGAACAATTTGCCCTGCTGGGCGACCTGGTGGGCTACGGCGCCGACCCGGGCCCGGTGCTCGACCGCGTGATGCAGCTCGTGGCCGATGGCGCGCTGTGCGTGCGCGGCAACCATGACGATGCCGCAGTCGCCCCGCCGCCCCAGGTGGAGAACCTGGGCGACCAGAGCGCGCAATGGACGCACCCGCACCTGTCCGCCGAACAGCGCGCCTTTCTGGCCGGCCTGCCGCTGACCGCGCGCATGGGGCCGGACGCCCTGCTGGTGCATGCCAGCGCCGACGGTCCCGAGCGCTGGCACTACGTGGCCGACAGCAACGCCGCCGAGCGTTCCATGGCCGCGGCCACGCAGATAGACCCGGCCATCCGCTATGTCTTCAGCGGCCATGTGCATGAGCAGGCGCTGTACTTCCTCACGCCCACGGCCAAGCTGATGCGCTTTAGCCCCCAGCCCGGCGTGCCCGTGCCCGTGCCGCCGCACCGGCAATGGCTGGCCATCGTGGGCTCCTGCGGCCAGCCGCGCGATGGCGACACGCGCGCCATGTATGCGCTGTTCGACGCCGGGGCCGCCACCATCACCTTCCAGCGCGTGCGCTACGACCATATGGCGGCTGCGGCGGCGGTGCGCGCCAGCGGCCTGCCGGCCTTCTTTGCCGACCGGCTGGAAAAAGGGCGCTAGCGCCATGAAGCTGCTCGAGCCTGGCACCGAGGTCGATGGCTTCGTGGTGCACGAGTGCATACATGCCGGCGGCATGGCCCATATCTACCATGCGGGCTACGCGAATACGGCGCGTGATCCGGGCTTTCCGCTGGCCATGAAGATCCCGCGCATGACGGCCGGCGATGGCGCCGAGAACATCGTCAGCTTCGAGGTCGAGCTGACCATCTTGCCCACCCTCACCGGCCACCACGCGCCGCGCTTCGTGGCCGCGGGCGACCTGATGCGTCTGCCCTATCTGGTCATGGAATATGTGGAGGGCCAGACGCTGCAGCACTGGCTGGACAGCCACCAGCGCGGCGACGCCGAGCAGGACGCCCGCGACATCGCCCGCATCGGCAGCGCGCTGGCCATCGCCGCGCACAGCATCCACCAGCAGAATGTCTGCCACCTGGACCTGAAGCCGGCCAACGTGCTGCTGCGCCCGGACGGCAGCGTGGTGCTGCTGGACTTCGGCCTGTCCTGCCACGCGCATTACCCCGACCTGCTGGCTGAGGAGATGCGCAAGGCCGTGGGCTCGCCCACCTGGATCGCGCCCGAGCAGGTGGTGGGCGTGCGCGGTGATCTGCGCAGCGACATCTTCGCCATCGGCGTGATGCTGTACGAGATGGCCACGGGCGAGCTGCCCTTCGGCTCGCCAACCACCGACGCCGGCCTGCGCCAGCGCCTGTGGATGACGCCCGCCCCGCCGCGCCAGCACCGCCCCGACCTGCCCGAGTGGCTGCAGGAGGTCATCCTGCGCTGCCTGGAGCCCGAGGCCGCGCAGCGCTACCCCTCGGCCGCACACCTGGCCTTCGACCTGGCGAACCCGGAGCAGGTGCCACTCACCGAGCGCGGGCGGCGCCTGCGCGGGCCCGGCCTGCGCGTGCACTTCAAGCGCTGGATCAAGGCCGCCGGCATGCACTACCAGCCCAGCCCGCTACCCACGCGCCAGATCGAGGAAGTGCCCATCCTCATGGTCGCCGTGCCGCACGACGACGTGACCGACGCCACGCTGTACTCGCTGCGCGAGGCGGCGGCGCGCTCGCTGGGCATACGCCCGGGCGCGCGCCTGGCCTGCGTGTCGGTGATCTCGCCATCGGCCAGCAGCGCGTCGGACAGCGAGCGCAGCGAAACCACGCTGCGCCGCCAGCATCTGGCGCGGCTCAAGCAATGGGCGACGGGGCTGGATCTGTCACGCCACAGCGCCAGCTACCATGTGCTGGAGTCTGGCGACGTGGCCCAGGCCCTGGTGCGCTACGCCGAGGCGAACCGCGTCAGCATGATGATCCTGGGCGCTGCCACCCATGGCCTGCAGCTGCAGCGCTTTGTGGCCACCGTACCCATGCGCGTGGCGCGCGACGCGCCCTGCACCGTCATCCTGGTCAAGCAGCAGCTGCCGTTCGAGCACCTGTAGCCGCCATCAGCAACCACCCATCACGCGGCACTCGGGCACCGGCCGGCCTTGTGCATCGCGCCACTGCAGGGGTGCGCCCTGCGCCCCGGGCACGGGCGGCGGCGCAGCGCCAGGTGTAGCCGCCGGCTGCTGCGGGTCATGCAGCACCGTGGAGCTGCCCACCCCCACACCCACGCGGGCATTGCCCATGGGCACCGATGCCCCCACCCCGGCACCACCCGTGACCTGGCCGCGCTGATTCACCCCCACGCCGACGCCAAGCGGCCCGACGCCGGTGGACACGCCCGCCGACACACCGCCGGAACCCAGCCCCACGCCAATGCTGACGGGGCCCACTGGCACCCCCACGCCCACATGCGCCGATGGGCTGGCGCATGCGGCCAGGAATGCCGCCATGGCGAGCGCGGCCGCGCCGCGCCAGCCTGTCTCGTTGATTTGCCTTGCCATGCCCCATGGTAGCCAACCCGGCGCGGCCGGCACGCCACAGCGGCGCGCGACAATGCACGCCATGACCGCAACGCCCGCAGACACCGCCCCGCCCCACCCCTACGCCAGCCTCACGCCGGACCTGGTGCTGGACGCCCTGGCCAGCGTCGGCCTGTACGGCGACGGCCGGCTGATGGCCCTGGGCTCGTACGAGAACCGCGTCTACCAGGTGGCGCTAGAGGATGGCAGCCGCGTGGTCGTCAAGTTCTACCGCCCCGGGCGCTGGAGCCAGGCGCAGATCGAGGAGGAGCATGCATTCGCGCTGGAGCTGGCCGCCGCCGAGGTGCCCGTGGTCGCGCCCCTGATGCTGCAGGGCCGCAGCCTGCACCGGCACGCCGGCTTTGACTTTGCCGTCAGCCCCTGGCGCGGCGGGCGCATGCCGGAGCTGGACGACTTCGAGGTGCTGGAATGGCTGGGGCGCTACCTGGCGCGCATCCACAACGTAGGGGCCCAGCGCCCGTTCGAACAACGCCCGCGGCTGGATGCGCAAAGCTTTGGCCAGGAGCCGCGCGACTGGCTGCTCAGCCAGCAAATCATCCCCCTGGACCAGCAATCGGCCTGGCACGCGGCCTGCGATGAAGCTCTTGAATTGATAGCTGCTGACGCTTATCCATCAAGCGCTACAGGCCAATTTGTCTTGAAAGATGCAAACGCCATCCGCCTGCACGGCGACTGCCATCCCGGCAATGTGCTGTGGACACCCGTGGACGACGCAGGCCAGGGCGGCCCGCATTTCGTGGACCTGGATGACGCGCGCATGGGCCCGGCGGTGCAGGACCTGTGGATGCTGCTGTCGGGCGACCGGCGCCAGCGCGCGCTGCAGCTGTCCACGCTGCTGGACGGCTACGAGCAGTTGCGCGCCTTCGACCGGCGCGAGCTGGCGCTCATCGAGCCGCTGCGCACGCTGCGCCTGATCCACTACAGCGCCTGGCTGGCGCGGCGCTGGAGCGACCCGATCTTCCCCATCAACTTCCCGTGGTTCGGCAGCAGCGACTACTGGCGCGGCCAGGTGGGCATGCTGCGCGAGCAGATCGAGGCGATGCGCGAGGAGCCGCTGACCGCCTGAAAAGCACAGGCGGCCAGGCCCGGCATCATTCAGCCTTGACGCCGGAGATCTTCACCAGCTTCTGGATGACGGGATCGACGGCGTCAAAGTCCTTGTGGAACTGCGCCGCGCCGCCCGGCACCGACTCCAGGCCAAAGACCTGGAAGCGCGCCTTCATGGCCGTGGAGTGGATGATCTCCACCGACTCCTTCTCCAGCCGCTGCAGTATGGGCTTGGGCGTGCCCTTGGGCGCCAGCAGGGTGAACCAGGCCACCGTGTTGAACTCCGGGTCGGCAAAGCCCTGCTCGGCCATGGTGGGCACGTCGGGCAGCTCGGCCAGGCGCTTGGGGCCATAGATGGCGATGGGGCGCACGCGGTTGTCCTTGAGCACGCCCTGGGCCGCGGCAATCGTCCCCAGACCCCACGAGACCACGCCGCCCGCCAGATCCTGGATATGCGGCGACTCGCTCTTGTAGGCCACATGCGTCATGTCCAGCTTGCGCGTGTCGCTCAGGTAGGCGCTCATCAAATGCCCGGCCGAACCCTGTCCGTATGACCCGTAGTTGACCTTGCCCTTGTTGGCCTGCGCCCAGGCCATGAACTCCTTCATGTTCTTGACCGGCACATTGGCGTTGACCATCATCACCAGGCTGGTGGAGGCCAGCTGGGTGATGAACTCGAAGTCCTTGCGGATGTCGTAGGGCACCTTGGCAAAGATGTGGTGGGCATAGAACACGGGCGTGGAATAGGCCACCAGCAGCGTATAGCCATCCGGCGCGGCGCGCGCCACGGCCTGCGTGCCGAGCATGCCCGAGGCCCCCGTCTTGTTGTCCACCACCACCGCCTGGCCCAGGCGCTTGCCCAACTGGTCGGCCAGCACCCGCGCCACCACATCCGTACCGCCGCCGGCGCCGGCGGGCACCACCAGGGTGATGGGGCGGTTGGGGTAGTCCTTGGCGGCGCTGGCGGTCTGGGCCTGCGCCCAGCCTGCCGCGCCCAGGGCCAGGGCCATGGTGGCCAGTACGGTCTTGATCCTCATGCATCGTCTCCCGGTGGTCAAAGGGAAGGATGCTGCGAGAACAACCGGCCAGTCGCCAATAGGGGATACCTGTAAAACAACGCGATCAGCAGCAGCAGCAACGGCACGCTGGAAGCGCCAAACCCCTGCCTTGCGCTCGTCGCGCACCCGGCCAAAACCTCAACCGATCAAGCCTGAACGCTTTGGCAGCAAGCCTTCACAGCGATCCCAAAAGGGCATGCATCGAGCCTGCGGCGCGCCCCAGCCAACAGAATGGGCGCTTTCCACGGTATTTCGTTAGCAACCATATTGGTATGACCAATACTGAAATTTACCATGATTGTTTATGAATTTAGGTATTTACCCGGTATGCATTGATAAATGCGCACGCCGAAAATAGCCACACCTCGGATCTCATGCGTATTGGTACTACCAATTTCACTTTCACGCCATGGCACGAGGCATGCCACCCTCCCCGTTGACCCCGCCCCCCAGCGGCAGGCCAGCGGGAAGCCACTGAAACCGCAGGCCCCGCGGCCCGCACAACGCATTTCGCACAACGGCCATGCAAACCCTCTGGCAACAGAACTACGACCCCGCCGGGAATATCTGGATCTCGGCCCTGGTCGCGCTCATTCCCATCATCTTCTTCTTCCTTGCCCTGACCAAGCTGCGCCTCAAGGGCTACCAGGCCGGCACCATCACGGTGTTGCTGGCCCTGGGCGTGGCGCTGCTGTTCTACAAGATGCCGGTGAGCGCGGCGCTGGCCTCGGCCGTGTACGGCTTCTTCTACGGCCTGTGGCCCATCGCCTGGATCATCGTGGCAGCCGTGTTCCTCTACAAGATCTCGGTCAAGACGGGGCAGTTCGACGTCATCCGCTCGTCGATTCTGTCGGTCACGCCCGACCAGCGGCTGCAGCTGATCCTGGTGGGCTTTTGCTTCGGCGCCTTCCTGGAGGGTGCGGCGGGCTTTGGTGCGCCCGTGGCCATCACGGCCGCGCTGCTGGTGGGTCTGGGCTTCAAGCCCTTGTATGCGGCCGGCCTGTGCCTGATCGGCAACACGGCGCCCGTGGCCTTCGGCGCCATGGGCATTCCCATCATCGTGGCCGGCCAGGTCTCCGGGGTAGACGCCTTCGCCATCGGACAGATGGCGGGGCGCCAGCTGCCGTTCATGACCGTGATCGTGCTGTTCTGGCTCATGGCCATCATGGACGGCTGGCGCGGCGTCAAAGAAACCTGGCCCGCCGTGCTGGTCGGCGGCGGCTCGTTTGCGGTGATGCAATTTCTGACCGCCAACTACATCGGTCCCGAGTTGCCCGACATCACCTCGTCCATCGTCTCGCTGGTGGCGCTGACGGCCTTCCTCAAGGTCTGGCAGCCCAAGCGCATCTTCCGCTTCGAGACCGAGAGCCAACCCGGCACCAAGCCCGGCGCCAGCGCCCCCGCCACGGCGCACCACCCGCTGACCGCCGTGGCCATCGTCAAGGCCTGGTCGCCGTTCATCATCCTCACGGCCATGGTGACGCTGTGGAGCCTCAAGCCCTTCAAGGCCCTGTTCGCCGCCGGCGGCCCGCTGGCATCGACCATCATCAACATTCCCGTGCCCATGTTGCACAACCTGGTAGAGAAGGCGCCGCCCGTGGTGGCCGCCGCCACACCCTATGGCGCGGTCTACACCTTCAACTGGCTGCTGGCCACGGGCACGGCCATCCTGATCGCCGCCATCATCACCATTGCCTTCACGCGCCTGTCGCCCGCCAAGGCCGTGGCCACGCTGGGCGAGACCTTCAAGGAGCTGCTCGTACCGATCTACTCCATCGGCATGGTGCTGGCGTTCGCCTTCGTGGCCAACTACTCTGGGCTGTCGGCCACGCTGGCCCTGGCGTTGGCGCACACCGGGCACGCCTTCACGTTCTTCTCACCCTTCCTGGGCTGGATAGGCGTGTTCCTGACGGGATCGGACACCTCGGCGAACGCACTCTTTGGCGCGCTGCAGGCGACCACCGCGCAGCAGCTGGGCCTGCCCCAGGTGCTCACCGTCGCGGCCAACACCACCGGCGGCGTGACCGGCAAAATGATCTCGCCGCAGTCCATCGCCATCGCCTGCGCGGCCGTGGGACTGGCGGGCAAGGAGTCGGATCTGTTCCGCTTCACCGTCAAGCACAGCCTGATCTTCGCCGTCATCATCGGCATCATCACAACGCTGCAGGCCTATGTATTTACGTGGATGATTCCGGGCCACTGAACCACGGTTGAACCCCCAACTGGAGAGCCCCCATGCGCCTGGCCGATCACGTTGTCGAGAAACTGCTTGCCCTGGTGCAGGCCCGCGGCCTGCAGCCCGGGCAGCGCCTGCCCGCGGAGCGGCAACTGGCCGAGGAACTGGGGGTGTCGCGCACCTCGGTGCGCGAAGCCATACAGAAGCTGACCAGCCAGGGCGTGCTGTCGGCGCGGCGCGGCGACGGCACCTACCTGCAGTCGCGCGCGACGGCCGAATGGCTGCAGGAGGGCATGCAGCCGCTGGCCGGCCTGATCGACGCCGACCCGCACTACCGCTACGACGTGCTGGAGGCCCGGCAGGCGCTGGAAAGCAGCGCCGCCTGGCTGGCCGCGCAGCGCGCCACCGCCCAGGACAAGGCGCGCATACAGCACTGCTTCGAGGTGATGCTTGACCATCAGCAAAACGGCCACGCCGAATTGGCCGCGCGTGCCGACGCACAGTTCCACCTGGCCATTGCCGAGGCCTCGCACAACCTGGTGCTGGTTCAGGTGACGCACAGCCTGTTCACCACAGTGCTGTCCACGGTGGCGCGCAACCGTCACGACATGTTCCACCTCAGCGCGCCCGTGACCGTGCAGGCGCTGACGGAACAACACCAGGCGCTGATGCAGGCCATCCTGGACGGCGACCCGCAGCGTGCACGCCAATGCATCGATGAACATCTGGAGCATGTGCGCGTCACCATCCAGCGTCTGGACGAAGACCGCGCACGGCAGGAACGTTCCACACGCCTGCCGCCGGATCTGGTACCACCGCTGCTACCCGAAACGTCCCCACACACCTGAACCTCTCGCCATGATCATTTCCTCCAGCGCCGACTACCGCGCAGCGGCACAAAAATTCCTGCCGCCCTTCCTGTTCCACTACATCGACGGCGGCGCCTATGCCGAGCAGACGCTGCGCCGCAACGTGGACGACCTGGCCTCCGTGGCGCTGCGCCAGCGCGTGCTCAAGGACATGAGCCAGCTCGACACCGGCATCGAGCTGTTCGGCGAGAAACTCGCCATTCCCGTGGCGCTGTCGCCCGTGGGCCTGACCGGCATGTACCGCCGCCGGGGGGAGGTGCAGGCCGCGCGCGCGGCCGACGCACACGGCATCCCGTTCACCATGTCCAGCGTCTCGGTCTGCCCCATCGAGGAGGTCGTGCCCAAGATCAAGCGCCCCATGTGGTTCCAGCTCTACGTCCTGAAAGACCGGGGCTTCATGCAAAACGCGCTGGAGCGCGCGCAGGCCGCCGGCTGCTCCACCCTGGTGTTCACCGTGGACATGCCCGTGCCCGGCGCGCGCTACCGCGACGCCCACTCCGGCATGAGCGGCCCCAACGCCCCGCTGCGCCGCTACTGGCAGGCCATGACGCACCCGCGCTGGGCCTGGGACGTGGGCCTGCTGGGCCGCCCGCACGACCTGGGCAACATCTCGGCCTACCGCGGCAGCCCCACGGGCCTGCAGGACTACATGGGCTACCTCAGCGCCAACTTCGACCCCTCGATCTCGTGGAAGGATCTGGAGTGGATCCGCGCCTTCTGGAAGGGGCCGATGGTCATCAAGGGCATCCTCGACCCTGAGGATGCGAAGGATGCGGTGCGCTTCGGCGCCGACGGCATCATCGTCTCCAACCACGGCGGGCGCCAGCTCGACGGCGTGCTGTCGTCGGCGCGCGCGCTGCCGGCCATCGCCGACGCGGTGAAGGGCCAGATCAAGATCCTGGCCGACTCGGGCATCCGCAACGGGCTGGACGTGGTGCGCGCCATCGCCCTGGGGGCCGACTGCGCCATGATCGGCCGCGCCTACATCTACGCGCTGGCCACGGCCGGCGAGGCCGGCGTCAAGCACCTGCTGGAGCTGCTGGAAAAGGAAATGCGCGTGGCCATGACCCTGACCAGCGTGGCCAAAGTGGCGGACATCACGGGCGAACTGCTGGTGTCCTGAATTGGCGCTGCAGCCCCGCAGCCCTACAGCATGGCGGCCAGCGCCAGCGGGCTTTGGCTCACATCACACCAATAGCGCGTTCACCCGTTTGACGTAAGCCGCCGGATCCTCCGGCAGGCCACCCTCGGCCAGCAACGCCTGGTCGAACAGGATGTGCGCCAGGTCGTGGAAGTGCACGCTGCCGTCGAGCTTCTTCACCAGCGCATGCTCGGGGTTCACCTCCAGCACGGGCTTCGTCTCGGGCGCGCTCTGGCCGGCCTGCTTGAGCATGCGGGCCAGTTGCTGGCTCATGCCGTCGTCCTGCACCACCAGGCAGGCGGGTGAATCGACCAGGCGGGTGGTGACGCGCACATCCTCGGCCTTGTCTTTCAACGCTTCCTTCAGCTTGGCGAGCAGGGGCTTGAAGGCCTCGGCGGCCTCTTCCGCGGCCTTTTTCTCGGCCTCGTCCTGCAGCTTGCCCAGGTCCACCGCGCCCTTGGCGACGGACTGCAGCGGCGTGCCGTCAAAGTCGTGCAGGTAGTTCAGCGCCCATTCGTCCACGCGGTCGGTCATGAGCAGCACCTCGATGCCCTTCTTCTTGAAGACTTCGAGCTGCGGGCTGTTCTTGGCGGCGGCCAGGGTGTCGGCGGTGATGTAGTAGATGGCCTCCTGGCCCTCCTTCATGCGCGCCTTGTAGTCCTGCAGGCTGACGCTGGCCGTGTCGCTGCTGGTGCTGGCAAAGCGCAGCAGCTTGGCCAGGCGCTCGCGGTTGGCGAAGTCCTCGCCCAGGCCTTCTTTCAGCACGGCGCCGAACTCGGCGTAGAACTGGCTGTACTTGCCTTCCTTGGCCTTGTCCTCGTCGCTCACCACATCGGTCACGCCGTCGGCGGATTCGCTGGCCTCGTGCTTGTCATGCTTGGCCAGGTCTTCCAGCATGGACAGCACGCGCTTGACCGAGCCGTCGCGGATCAGGCGCACGTCGCGGCTTTCCTGCAGCAGCTCACGGCTCACGTTCAGCGGCAGGTCGGCGGAGTCGATCACGCCCTTGACGAAGCGCAGGTACTGCGGCATCAGCGCCTCGGCGTCGTCCATGATGAAGACGCGCTTGACGTACAGCTTCACGCCGGCCTTCTTGTCGCGGTTCCACAGGTCGAACGGGGCCTTGGCGGGGATGTACAAGAGCTGCGTGTACTCGGTGTTGCCCTCGACGCGGTTGTGGCTCCAGGACAGCGGCGCCTCGTGGTCGTGGCTGATGGACTTGTAGAAGTCCTGGTACTGCTCGGTGGTGATGTCCTTCTTGGGGCGCGACCACAGGGCGCTGGCCTTGTTCACCGTCTCCCATTCGCCGGTCTTCACCATGGCGCCCGCATCGCCCTCTTTCTCGCCCTCCTTCCATTCCTCTTTCTCCATGAGGATGGGCAGGCTGATGTGGTCGGAGTATTTGCCGATGATCTGCTTGAGCTGCCAGGCGTTCAGGTACTCCTCCGCGTCGCCCCGCAGGTGCAGGATGACGCTGGTGCCGCGCGCCGCGCGCTCGATCTGCTCGACCTCGAAGTCGCCCGCGCCGCTGCTCGTCCAGCGCACGCCCTCATTGGCCTTCAGGCCCGCGCGGCGGCTTTCCACGGTGATCTTGTCGGCGACGATGAAGCCCGAGTAGAAGCCCACGCCGAACTGGCCGATCAGCTGGCCCTGCTCGCTGGCGGTCTGCTTCTGGTCGCCCGAGAGGCGGCTCATGAAGTCCTTGGTGCCGCTCTTGGCGATGGTGCCCAGGTGGTCTATGGCCTCCTGCGTGCTCATGCCAATGCCGTTGTCCTGGATGGTCAGGGTGCGCGCGGCCTTGTCGAAGGACACGCGCACCTCCAGGTTGGACTGGTCTTCATACAGCGTGGCGTCGTTCAGCGCCTCAAAGCGCAGCTTGTCGCAGGCGTCGGACGCGTTGGAGACCAGCTCGCGCAGAAAGATTTCCTTGTTGGAGTACAGCGAGTGCGTGACCAGGTGCAGCAGTTGCGCGACTTCGGCCTGGAAGGAATGGGTGTGCTTGCTCATGGGTGTTATGGCGTCGAATGAGTCAGAGAAAGTGAGTGCCGGCACAGCCGGAACGCCCCCGCATGTGGGGGCGCAATGGCGCTCTTCAAGGGGGCGCCGCAGCCAGCTGCCGCGCGTCAGTGTGCGGGCTGGTTGAGCGCACCCGCCACCACCGTGGCACGCACAAACGGGCTGCTGCGCAGCGCCGGCAGGTCGAGCACGCGCAGGCCGCCGTATTCGACGCGGATTGCGCCCTGCTCCTGCAGCACGGCCAGGGCCTCGTTCACGCGCTGGCGCGACAGGCCGACCAGGTTGGCCAGCTCTTGCTGGGTGATGCGCAGCACCTCGCCCACGCCCGGAAACAGCACCGGGTGGAACAGCGCCGCCAGGCTGCGCGCCACGCGCAGGTCGGGGTTGGTGAGGCGGTCGATCTCGCGCACCGCGATGAACTGGCCCAGGCGCTCGTTGAGCTGACCCATGACAAAGCGGTTGAAGCCGATGGAGTGGTCCAGCAGCCAATGGAAGCTGTCCATGGGCAGGCCGGCGACCACGCTCTTGCGCAGGGCCTGCACGTTGTAGCGGTAGGGCTCGCGCTTGACGGCCGTGCCCTCGCCAAACCAGCCGCTGGGCGGCAGGCCGGCCAGCGTCATGCTGGCGCCGTCCACAGTGTCGGTGTTCATCTTTAGCAGGCCCTGCACCACGCCAAACCAGTAGGTCACGGGCCGGCCGACGCGGCAGACATAGTCGCCAGGGTCGGCATCGCCCACCACCACGGCGGCCACGGCGCGCTCACGCTCCGAGGGCTGCAGCCGTGCCAGCCAGGGAATGCCGGCCAGTTCCTGGGCGGTGGGCGGGCGGCGCCGCTGGTGCAGGGAGAGTTCTTGGCTCATGCCTGCGAAGCATGCGTGCAAAGTGCCTGAACCGGCAGCGGGAATACCACGAAAGCGCCAATGATTAGTATTATTTTGATAGCTGTTAACGCTTTACAGAAAAGCGCTGGAGCCTAATTTATACAACAACTCTACTGGGATGGCAGCGCATAGCGGTAGCCACGAAACGCCCAAACCGTGCGCCCTGGCTCAATGCGCTCGAGCACCAGGCCGGGTGCTGCCTGGTCGCCCTCGTGCAGTACCTGGCCGTTGACGATGACCATGCGGTACAGCGGGTTCGTGGAATAGGTCACCCCGGCCAGCTGCAGCGTGGGTAGCTGCTCGCGCACGGCGGGCGGCAGGTCGGCCTGGGCGAATACCGGCGCCTGGGTGGCCTGCGGGGCCGGCCGCGCGGGCTTGGGTTCGGGCGCCTGCGCCTGCGCGGACTCGGGGGCCGTGGCGGCGCGACGCGGCTGCCGCGGCTCTGGCGCGCGTTTCTCGACACGCTGCGGTGCTGGCGCTGGCGTTGGCACTGGCGTCGGTGCCGGTGCCGGTGGCGGTGGTGCTGCTGGCGCCTGGGTTGCCTCGGCAACGCTGGCAGTGACCGGCGCCGCGCTCTCGGCCTTGGGGGCGGCTACAGGTGCGGCGGGCGCAACCGGCGCGGCCGGCGTGCGCCACAGCCACCAGGCGGCGCCCGCCAGGCCTGCGGCCATGAGCAGCCCCGCCAGCAGCCAGGCCATGCCGGGCGCCGCGCCGGCCCTGGCCACGGGCAGGCCGGTGACCGGCGTGGCAGGCGTGTGCAGGTCGGGCACGCTGCCCCGGCCGCGCTCGGCCTGGGCGCGCCGCAGGGCATCAAGAATGTAGGACATGGGCTTCAGCCTCCCGCGCGCAGACTGGGTTCTTGCACACCGGCGGCGCGGTTGAGCATCATCAGGGTCAAGGGGCCGGCCTGGCCATCGGGCGTGAGGCCCTGGCCCAGCTGGAACTGGTGCACGCGCGCGCGCCGCTGCTGGGCGGGGCTGATGCCGCGCTGGTCGGTTCTGGCCAGCCCGGCCAGGGTCAGCTGCCGATCCAGCCAGGCAGCCCCGGCCACAGTGGCGGCCACGTTGCTCCCGGTGGGCAGGTTGGCGGGGGCCTTCCACAGCGTGGCGACCTCACCATGCCACAGCGGCGCCAGATCGGCCAGGGCCACCTGCAGCGTGCTGCCGTTGGCGCCGGCCAGTGTGGCCTTGTCGCCATCAAGCTGGCGCAGCAGCACCATGACGCCACCCTCGCCCGCACTCCCATCCTGGGGCCGGAGCGTGAGCAGCACCGGGCGATCGAGCTGGCGCAGCAGGTTCAGGCTGGCGCGGCGGTGGCGCCAGCAGCGCAGGCCCTCGCTTGCCAGCTGGGCACAGGGGTCGGCGGCATCGGGCGGCAGACTGGCCTGCCAGGCCTGGGCCAGCAGCTGCCAGCCGTCTGGCGATGGCCCCTCAGCCTGGGCAGCCAGAAAGCCCGCCAGCGTGAGCGGTGGCTGGGCGCCGGCCTTGGCCTCGGGGTTGGATACGGGCGCAGGCGGCGCTGTAGCAGGCCCGGCCGGCGCAGCCACAGCCGCGGGCGTGGTCACGGCGACCGGCGCCTGCCTGCGCGTGGCGTCCACGGCCGCAACGGGCCACCAGCCCATGGCCCAGCCCAGGGCGCCCAGCGCTGCCGCACCCGCCAGCCCACCCAGGGCAGCGGGCCACCAGCGCCCGGGGCCGGCGGCGACCGGCGCATCAAACACCTCGCGCGCGGCCTGGCGCACGATGGCTTCGCCGACCTCGCGCTGGCCCGCGGCATAGGCGCCCAGCAGCGCACGGTCGCACAGCAGGTTGATGCGCCGCGGCACGCCGCCGGTCAGCGCATGCACGCGCGCCAGCGCCCGGCGCGCAAAAGGCAGTGGCCCCTGCAGGCCGGCCACGGCCAGGCGGTGGGCGATGTACTGGCGCGTCTCGTCCGCGCTCAGCGCCTGCAGGTGGTAGCGCGCAATGACGCGCTGCGCCAGCTGCTCCAGCTCGGGCGCAGCCACCATGGCGCGCAGCTCGGGCTGGCCGATGAGGATGATCTGCAGCAGCTTGCGCTCGCTGGTCTCCAGATTGGTCAGCAGGCGCAGCTGCTCCAGCACGTCGGGCGCCAGGTTCTGCGCCTCGTCGATGATGAGCACGTTGTTGCGCCCGGCGGCATGCTGCTGCAGCAAGAAGGCGTTGAGCGGATCCAGGCAGTCCTTGACGGTCTCGACGCCGGGCGCGGCGGCCTGGTGCGCCACACCGAACTCGTCGCAGATCGAGCGCAGCAGTTCGGGCACCGTGAGCTTGGGGTTGAAGATGTAGGCCACATTGCAGTGCGCCGGTATCTGCTCCAGAAAGCAGCGGCAGACGGTGGTCTTGCCGGTGCCGATCTCGCCGGTGAGCAGCACGAAGCCGCCGCCCGCGTCCAGGCCGTAGAGCAGATGCGCCAGCGCCTCGCGGTGGCGCTCGCTCATGAACAGGTAGCGCGGATCGGGGGCGATGGAGAACGGCGGGTGCTGCAGGCCAAAGAACGGGGCGTACATGGGGGCGAGGATACAACCCCCACCGGATGCGCCAGGGCTGGCGCCACGCGGGCTGGTCCATGCCGGCCTGGATGGGCTCAGGGTTTGACCTTTAGGGATTAACCCGCAAATTGTCGCCGCGCAGACACAATGATGTCAAAGTGCCACCTACCATCGCTCGCAATTGATGGCATGCCCTGGCCTGCCAGCCCCTTCCACAGATTCCAACAGGAACCGGGATGAAGACCACATTCCCCCATCTACTGCTGCAGCACGCCGCCCAGCGCCCCGAGGCGCCGGCCCTGCGTGAAAAAGAATATGGCATCTGGCAGACCTGGAGCTGGCAGGCCGCCGCCACCGAGATGCGCCACATGGCCTGCGGCCTGCTGGCGCTGGGCTTTGCCCGGGGGCAGAACTTGGCACTGGTCAGCGACAACCGGCCGCATGTGTACATGGGTTTTGTCGCCGTGCAAAGCATTGGCGGGGTGCCGATTCCGCTGTACCAGGACGCGGTGGCCGGCGAGATGGTCTTCGTCATCGAGGACGCGGACATCCATTTCGCCTTCGTCGAGAACCAGGAGCAGGTGGACAAGATGCTGGAGGTGCGCGAGTCCCTGCCCGGCATCCAGTACATCATCTATGACGACCCGCGCGGCCTGCGCAACTACGACCAGCCCGGCCTGATCAGCACCGCCGAGCTGGTGGCCAAGGGCGCCGAGTGGGATCGTGACCACCCCGGCGTGTGGGAGTCCATGGTCGGACAGGTCGGCCCGCAGGATGTGTCGGTCATCCTCTATACGTCGGGCACCACGGGCAAGCCCAAGGGCGTGTGCCAGACGCACGCCAGCTTCATCGGCTCGGCCAGCGGCGCGGCCGAGGTGGACAAGCTCGGCCCGAGCGACAGCATCATCTCCTACCTGCCGCCGGCCTGGGTGGGCGACCACCTGTTCTCGCTGGCGCAGTGGCTGGTGGCGGGCTACACCATCAACTGCCCGGAGTCGGCCAGCACCATCAGCATCGACATGCGCGAGATCGGCCCGACCTACTACTTCGCGCCGCCGCGCGTGTTCGAGGGCATGCTGACCACCATCTCCATCCGCATGGAGGACGCCGCCCCGTTCAAGCGCCGCATGTACGAAAAGGCCATGGAGCTGGCGCGCCGCGTGGGCTCGGACATCCTGGACGGCAAGCCCGTGAGCAGCCTGGATCGCCTGAAGTACAAGCTGGCCGACCTGACGATCTACGGCCCGCTGCGCAACGCCATGGGACTGAGCCGCATCCGCGTGGCCTACACCGCGGGCGCGGCCATTGGGCCGGAGCTGTTTCGCTTCTTCCGCTCCATCGGCATCAACCTCAAGCAGTTCTACGGCCAGACCGAGACCTGCGCCTATGTCTGCCTGCAGCGCGACGGCCAGGTGGATCTGAACAGCGTGGGCCAGGCGGCACCCGGCATCGAACTGAAACTGGCGGACAACGGCGAGGTGCTGGTCAAGGGCGTGTCGGTGCTCAAGGAGTACTACAAGCGCCCCGACGCCACGGCGGAGGTCATCGACGCCGATGGCTGGTTCCACACCGGCGACGCCGGCGTGATCGACACCCATGGCCAGCTGCGCATCATCGACCGTGCCAAGGACGTGGGCAAGCTCAAGGGCGGCGCCATGTTCGCGCCCAACTACATCGAGAACAAGCTCAAGTTCTTCTCGCACGTCAAAGAGGCCGTGTGCTTCGGCCACGACAAGGACAAGGTGTGCGCCTTCATCAACATCGACTTCGACGCCGTGGGCAACTGGGCCGAGCGGCAGAACCTGCCCTACGCCGGCTATGTGGACCTGGCCTCCAAGGCCAAGGTGCTGGAGCTGATCGCCGACTGCGTGGCCCAGGTGAACGCCGACCTGGCGGGCGAGACCGGCATGGCCGAAACCCAGGTGGCGCGCTTTCTGGTGCTGCACAAGGAGCTGGATCCGGACGACGACGAGCTCACGCGCACGCGCAAGGTGCGGCGCAACTTCATCGCCGACAAGTACGGCGTGCTCATCGACGCGCTGTATGACGGCAAGAGCGAGCAGTTCATCGAAACCCAGGTGAAGTTCGAGGACGGGCGCAAGGGCGCGGTCAGCGCCACGCTCCAGATCATCGACGCCAAGACCCACCCGGCCCGCGCCGCCGCCTGAAAGACCCAGCATGACCAGCAAGAAGATCGGCGATGTCATTCTCGACATCAAGAACATCAGCCTGCGCTTTGGCGGGGTGAAGGCCTTGACGGACATTTCCTTCAACGTCAAGGAGCATGAGATCCGCTCCATCATCGGCCCCAACGGCGCCGGCAAGAGCTCCATGCTCAACTGCATCAACGGGGTCTACACGCCGCAGGAGGGCTCCATCACCTTCCGCGGCCAGACCTTCAGCCACATGAACAGCCGTCAGGTGGCCGAGATGGGCGTGGCGCGCACCTTCCAGAACCTGGCGCTGTTCAAGGGCATGAGCGTGATCGACAACATCATGACCGGGCGCAACATGAAGATCAGAAGCAACCTGCTGCTGCAGGCGCTGCGCTGGGGCCCGGCCGAGCGCGAGGAGATCGCGCACCGCGAGAAGGTCGAGCACATCATCGACTTCCTCGAAATCCAGGCCTGGCGCAAGACCCCCGTGGGCCAGCTGCCCTACGGCCTGCAAAAGCGCGTGGACTTAGGGCGTGCCCTGGCCATGGAACCGCAGGTGCTGCTGCTGGACGAGCCCATGGCCGGCATGAACGTCGAGGAAAAGCAGGACATGTGCCGCTTCATCCTGGACGTGAACGACGAGTTCGGCACCACCATCGTGCTCATCGAGCACGACATGGGCGTGGTGATGGACATCTCCGACCGCGTGGTGGTGCTGGACTACGGCAAGAAGATCGGCGACGGCGCGCCGGACGAGGTGCGCGACAACGAAGACGTGATCCGCGCCTATCTGGGCACGGCCCATTAAACCCAGCAGGAGCACAGAACATGGGATTTTTTCTCGAAACCCTGATCGGCGGCCTGATGGTGGGCACGCTGTACGCGCTGATCGCCATCGGCTTCGTGCTGATCTTCAAGGCCTCGGGCGTCTTCAACTTCGCGCAAGGCGCCATGGTGCTGTTCTCGGCCCTGGCCATGGCGCGCTTTGCCGAGTGGATTCCCGGCTGGCTGGGCATGGCGCCGGGCGTGGTGGGCAACCTGCTGGCCATCGTGGTCACGCTGGCCCTGATGGTGCTGGTGGCCTGGGTGATAGAGCGCTTTGCCCTGCGCCACCTGGTGAACCAGGAGCCCATCGCACTCTTGATGGCCACGCTGGGCATTGCCTACCTGCTCGACGGCCTGGGGCCCATGGTGTTCGGCAGCGCCGTCTACAGCATCAACGTGGGCATGCCCAAGGACCCGGTGTTCGTCATGGACGGCCTGATTCCCGGCGGCGTCATGCTCAGCCTGGAGGATCTGTACGCCGCCTGCATCGCCGCGCTGCTGGTGGTCTGCCTGAGCCTGTTCTTCCAGAAGACCAAGACCGGGCGCGCGCTGCGCGCCGTGGCCGACGACCACCAGGCGGCCCAGTCGATCGGCATTCCGCTGTCGCGCATCTGGGTCATCGTCTGGTCGGTGGCCGGCGGCGTGGCCCTGGTGGTGGGCATCATCTGGGGCTCCAAGCTGGGCGTGCAGTACTCGCTGTCGCTGGTGGCCCTGAAAGCCCTGCCGGTGGTGATCCTGGGCGGCCTGACCTCGCTGCCCGGCGCCATCATCGGCGGGCTCATCATCGGCGTGGGCGAGAAGCTCTCCGAGGTCTACATCGGCCCGATGGTGGGCGGCGGCATAGAAACCTGGTTTGCCTATGGCCTGGCGCTGTGCTTTCTTCTCGTGCGCCCCCAAGGCCTGTTTGGGGACAAGATCATCGACCGCGTCTGAGCCTGAAGGAACAAGAACATGTTTTATCGTGAGAACGGCCAGTTCAAGACCAGCTACGCGGCCGACCAGCAGATCTTTGCCGTCACCCAGGACCGCATCGCCATCTGGCTGCTGCTGGCCGTGGCCTTTCTGGTCGTGCCCTTCGTGGCCAGCAACTATGTCTTCCAGGCCATCCTGATTCCGCTGCTCATCATGTCGCTGGGCGCCCTGGGCCTGAACATCCTGGTGGGCTACTGCGGTCAGATCTCGCTGGGCACGGCGGCCTTCATGGCCGTGGGCGCCTATGCCGCCTACAACCTGCAGGCGCGCTTCGAGGGCATGCCGCTGTTGCTGGCGCTGATCGGCGGCGGCCTGATTGCCATGGTGTTCGGCGTGGTGTTCGGCCTGCCGTCCCTGCGCATCCGCGGCCTGTACCTGGCCGTGGCCACTCTGGCGGCACAGTTCTTCATGGACTGGCTCACCACCCGCGCCGACTGGGTGACGAACAATTCCTCCTCGGGCTCGGTCAGCGCCAAGGCCCTGGCCATTGCCGGCTGGCAAATCGATACGCCCATGGAGAAGTACCTGCTGTGCCTGGGCATCCTGTGCGTGCTCGGGCTGGGCGCCAAGAACCTGGTGCGCAGCTCGGTGGGCCGCGAATGGATGGCCATGCGCGACATGGACGTGGCCGCCGCCGTGATCGGCATCCGCCCGGTGTATGCCAAGCTGTCGGCCTTTGCCGTGAGCAGCTTCATCGTCGGCATTGCCGGGGCGCTGTGGGGCTTCGTGCACCTGGGCGCCTGGGAGCCGGCGGCCTTCAGCCTGGACAAATCGCTGCAGCTGCTGTTCATGATCATCATCGGCGGCCTGGGCTCCGTCATGGGCAGCATCTTTGGCGCGGCCTTCTTCATCCTGCTGCCGCTGTTCCTGAACCAGGTGCCGCATTGGCTGGGCCTGCCGATCTCCACCGCCACCGCCACTTACCTGGAGCACATGGTGTTCGGCGCGCTGATCGTGTTCTTCCTGATCGTCGAGCCCCACGGCCTGGCCAAGCTGTGGTCCACGGCGCGCCAGAAGCTGCGCGTGTGGCCCTTCCCGCATTGATTTCACCCCCTGGCAGCCCGGCCAGGACTGCCTTTCACAACCCGAAGGAGACAGAGACATGATGTTCAAGAAAGCTGCCATCGCCGCCGCCACCGTGGCCGCGAGCATGGGTGCCCTGCTGGGCGCACCCGCCGCACAGGCACAGGAGCAGTTCCAGCCCCTGCTGGTGTACCGCACCGGCCAGTTCGCCCCGCTGGGCATTCCATGGGCCGACGGCAAGCAGGACTACCTGAAGCTGGTCAACGCCCGGGGCGGCATCAACGGCGTGAAGATCGCGTTCGAGGAATGCGAGACCGCTTACGACACCGCCAAGGGCGTGGAGTGCTACGAGCGCCTCAAGGGCCGCGCCGGCGGCACCGCCAGCTTTGACACCCAGTCCACGGGCATCACCTTCGCCGTCAGCGACAAGGCGCCCGGCGACAAGGCCACCATCGTCACCGCGGGCTACGGCCTGTCGCAGTCGGCCGACGGCCGGGTGTTCGAGTGGAACTTCCCGCTGCTGGGCACCTACTGGACTGGGGCCGACTCCATGATCCAGGACATCCTGAAGAAGGAGAAGGGCAGCCTGAAGGGCAAGAAGATCGCCCTCGTCTACCACGACTCGCCCTACGGCAAGGAGCCGATCCCGCTGCTGGAAAAGCGCGCCGCCAAGGAGGGCTTCGAGCTGCTGAAACTGCCGGTGACGGCGCCCGGCGTGGAGCAAAAGTCCACCTGGCTGCAGGTGCGCCAGCAGCGCCCGGACTATGTGCTGCTGTGGTCGGCCGGCGTGATGACGCCCACGGCCCTGCGCGAGGCCCAGGCCACGGGCTATGCGCGCGAGAAGATGTACGGCATCTGGTGGGCCGGCTCGGACCATGACGTGAAGGACATCGGCGCCGGCGCCAAGGGCTACAACGTGGTCACCATCCACAACACCGCCGAGCACGACAAGGTGCACGAGGAGGTCAAGGCCCAGCTCTACGACAAGGGCCAGGGCGCGGCCAAGGACGCCAAGGAACTCGGCGCCATGGCCCATACGCGCGGCATGGTGATCTCCATGCTGCAGGTCGAGGCCATCCGCGCGGCGCAGGAAAAGTACGGCAAGGGCAAGGTGATGACCTCCGAGCAGGTGCGCTGGGGCCTGGAGAACCTCAACTTGACGCAGGAGCGCCTGAACGAGCTGGGCTTCGGCAAGATCCTCAAGCCCGTCAAGACCAGCTGCGACAACCACATGGGCACCGACTGGTCGCGCATCGCCCAGTGGGACGGCGGTCAATGGAAGGTGGTCTCCGACTGGTACCAGGGCGACAAGGCCTTGATCGACCCCCTGGTCAAGGAATACGGCGAGAAGTACGCCAAGGAGAAGAACCTCAAGGTGCGTAGCTGCAACTGATGCGTCCATTCCTGGTGGGTGCGCCTGGCGCATCCACCTGGCCTGCGCCGCCGTGCAATAGCAGTCAAACTCCATTTAAACGCTTATCTGATAAGCGGTAACAGCTATCAAACAATGAGCATCAGGTGACCCCATGAGCGCCGCATCCCCCACCACTGCCGCCCCCGCCAGCGCCACGCCGCTGGTGGAGGTCAACGGCATCGAAGTCATCTACAACCATGTGATCCTGGTGCTCAAGGGCGTCTCCCTGAAGGTGCCGCACCACAGCATCGTGGCCCTGCTGGGCGGCAACGGCGCCGGCAAGACCACCACGCTGCGCGCCATCTCCAACCTGCTGCGCGGCGAGCGCGGCGAGGTCACCAAGGGCAGCATCACCCTGGAGGGCGAGCGCATCGAGAACCTCTCACCCGCCGAGCTGGTCAAGCGCGGCGTGGTGCAGGTCATGGAGGGGCGGCACTGCTTTGCCCACCTGACCATCGAGGAGAACCTGCTCACCGGCGCCTACACGCGCAGCGACAAGGGAGAAATCGCCGCCAACCTGGAGAAGGTCTACAACTACTTTCCGCGCCTGAAAACCCGGCGCACCAGCCAGGCGGCCTATACCTCGGGCGGCGAGCAGCAGATGTGCGCCATCGGCCGCGCCATCATGAGCAACCCGCGCATGGTGCTGCTCGATGAGCCCTCCATGGGCCTGGCGCCGCAGATCGTGGACGAGGTGTTCCACATCGTCAAAGACCTCAACAGCAAGGAAAAGGTCACCTTCCTGCTGGCCGAGCAGAACACCAACATGGCGCTCAAATACTCGGACTACGGCTACATCATGGAAAGCGGGCGCATCGTCATGGACGGCCCGGCCCAGGAACTGGCCAACAACGAGGACGTGAAGGAGTTCTACCTGGGCATGGGCGGCGGCGAAAGGAAGAGCTTCAAGGACGTCAAGAGCTACAAGCGGCGCAAGCGCTGGCTGGCTTAAATCAATATTCATAGCTGCTAGCGCTTATTCCATATGCCCTGGCGGCTGATTTTCATCAAACCCTCGAACGCAGACGAAAGCATTGCATGAGCCAGTTCTACGACGCCCTGGAAACCCGCAGCCCGGCCGAGCGCGAGGCCGCCCACATGGCCGCGCTGCCGCGCCAGATTGCCCACGCCCAGCAGAGCAGCCCGGCGTTTGCCAGCATCCTGGCCGGCGTGGATGCCGCCAGCATCACCAGCCGCGCCGCACTGGCGCAACTGCCCGTGACACGCAAGTACCAGCTGCA
>JAGPIX010000207.1 GCA_018054745.1 Alicycliphilus sp. | reverse complement strand
GCTGCTGCCGCAAAGCGTGGCCCAGCTGGGCTGGTGGGGGCTGCCGCAGCAGTCGGTCACGGCGCTGGCGCCCTACGTCACGCTGCTGCCCGTGCGCACCCTGGTCAACCTGAACACGGCCAGCGCCGTGGTGCTGTGGGCTAGCGCCGACGGCCTG
The DNA here is from genome assembly GCA_018054745.1 of Alicycliphilus sp. Lineage (GTDB taxonomy): Bacteria > Pseudomonadota > Gammaproteobacteria > Burkholderiales > Burkholderiaceae_C > Alicycliphilus > Alicycliphilus limosus. Next base: position 3,290 of record JAGPIX010000207.1, on the reverse strand, counting down.
GACATGGCCGACGCCCAGCGCCTGGTGCAAAGGCGCGAGACGCAATACTTTCGCAATCCCGCCGATGCGGCCGCGCTGCTGCGCGACGGCAGCAACGCCATCAGCGCCAGCACGCACGCCGTGGCCTCCAGCTACTTTGAGGTGCGCGGGCGGCTGCGCCTGGATGGCGCCGTGGTCGAGGAGCGCTCCCTGGTCTTCAAGCAGCGCGGCGACGTGCGCACCCTGTGGCGCGAGCGCGGCGGCCTGAGCGCCCTGGACGACACCGCACTGGGCCCTAAAATGCCCCGCCCGACCTCCATCCCATGAGCACCCTCGTCATCACCCTGCCCCTGGGCTCGCCGCAGGCCCCCGCCGACTACAGCTACACGCTCACGGTCGACGGCCACAACGCCACCCAGCAAGCCAGCGCCAGCGCCGCCCTGCTGCCCGACCCGGGCCGCACCGGCGAAGTGGTGGCCGTGGTGCCGGTGCGCGCCCTGTCCTGGCAGCGCGTGACGCTGCCCCCGGGCGCGCTGGCGCAAAGCGCGCGGCTGCGCGCCGTGCTCGACGGCCTGCTGGAAGAGCAGCTGCTCGACGACCCGGCCCAGCTGCACTTTGCCCTGCAGCCGGGTGCCCAGGCCGGCAGCCCGATCTGGGTCGCCGTGTGCGACCGCGCCTGGCTGCGCCAGGCCCTGCAGGCGCTGGAGGCCGCGGGCCGCCCGGCCGATCGCGTGGTGCCGGAGTTCGCTCCCGGCCCCACGGCCAGCGGACGCGAGGAATGCGAGGTGCTGGGCCAGCCCGAAGACGCCTACGCCGTGCTCACCGGCCATGGCGCGCAGCAGGCCGTGGCCGTGCTGCCGCTGGCGGCCGCCAGGGCGCTCTTCACCCAGGCACCGGGCGATGAAGATGAAGACCCCCTGCCGGTGCGCGCCGAACCCGCCGTGGCCGCGCTGGCCGAGCGCCTGCTGGGCCGCCCGGTGCAGCTGCGCACCGCCAGCCAGCGCGCCCTGGCCGCCGCGCGCGGCGACTGGGATCTGGCCCAGTTCGACCTGGCCAGCAGCGGGCGCACGCGCCTCATGCGCCGCCTGGGCAGCGCCGCGGGCGCCTTTGCACGCGCCCCCCAATGGCGCGCCGCGCGCTGGGCCCTGGGCCTGGCACTGGCCGCGCAGGTCATAGGCCTGAACCTGTGGGCCTGGCAGGATCGCCAGGCGCTGGCGGCCAAGCAGGCCGGCCTGCGCGCCATCCTCACCCAGACCTTTCCGCACATCAAGGCCGTGGTGGATGCGCCGGTGCAGATGCAGCGTGAACTGGCCCAGCTGCGCCAGGCCACCGGCAGCCTGGAGCGCCAGGATCTGGAGCCGCTCATGGCCGCCGCCGGCGCCGCCCTGCCGCCAACGCAGGTGCCGGCGCAGATCGAATACACCCGCGGCGATCTGGTGCTGCGCGGGGTGCAGCTGCAGCCCGAGGAGCTTGCCGCCATGAACCAGCGCCTGGCCGCCCATGGCTATGAGGCCCGCGCGCAAGAAGGCACCCTGCTGGTGCGCACACAGGATCGCCCATGAACCCGAACGCAATGCCCCCACCCCGGGCCATGGCCGCCGCGCTGCGCCAGCATTGGGCCAGCCTGGCGCCGCGTGAACAGACCCTGGTGCTGGCCGCCGCCACCGTACTCGGCCTGGCCCTCTTGTGGTGGCTGCTGCTGGCCCCGGCGCTGGCGCAGCTGCGCGCGTCGCCGGCGCGCCACGCCGCGCTGGACGCGCAACTGCAGCAAATGCAGGCCCTGCAGGCCCAGGCCCTGCATCTCAAGGACATACCGCGCCCCACCGGCAACGAGACCCTGCCCGTGCTGTGGCGCTCGCTGGGGCAGCAGCTGAGCGCCGGCACGCAGATGAGCACCACCGGCGACCGGGCCGCCATCACGCTGAAGGATGTCCCGCCCGAGGCCCTGGCGCAGTGGCTGGCCCAGGTGCGCAGCACGACGCGCGCCGTGCCCACCGAGGCCCGGCTGATGCGCAACACGGCCAGCACCGGCGGCGCCAGCCCCCCCGCGCCGTGGAACGGCACGCTGACCCTGGCCCTGCCGCCAAACTGAGGCGCGCCAGTCGTCCATGTCCCGCAGCCCCCACGCCCGCTCCCCCATGGCCGTGCCACGCGCGCCCTGGCGCTGGGCCGCGCTCGGGCTGTGCCTGGGGGCATTGCCCGCGCTGGCGCTGTGGGCGCCGGCGCGCTGGCTGGCCGGCGGGGTGCAGCAGGCCAGCGGCGGCCAGCTGCAGTTGCAGCAGGCGCAGGGCACGGTGTGGACGGGCTCGGCCCGGCTGGTGCTGACCGGCGGCGCCGGCAGCGAAGACCAGGCCGCCCTGCCCGGGCGCGTGCGCTGGCGCCTGCGCCCCGCCTGGGGCGGCGCCCAGGCAGAGATTGCGGCCGATTGCTGCACGGCCCAGCCGCTCACGCTGCGCGCCGCGCTAGGCCTGGGCGCACTGCAACTGCAGATCACCGATGGCCAGAGCCAATGGCCGGCCGGCGTGCTGGCCGGCCTGGGCACGCCCTGGAACACCGTACAGCCACAGGGCCGGCTGCAGCTGGTCACCACCGGCCTGGCCCTGCAATGGGCGGCCGGGCGCATGCAGCTGCAGGGCCAGGCGCGGCTGGATGCGCTGGACATGTCCTCGCGCCTGTCCACGCTGCGGCCCATGGGCAGCTACCGGCTGCTGCTGCAGGGCGGCTCGGGCGGCCAGGCACCGCAGCTTACGCTGTCCACGCTGGATGGCGCGCTGCTGCTGTCGGGCAACGGCCAGTGGGTGGGGCAGCGCCTGCGTTTTACCGGCGAGGCCAGCGCCGCGCCCGAGCGCGCGGCGGCGCTGGCGAATCTTCTGAACATCATCGGACGGCGCAGCGGCGCGCGATCCATCATCACCCTGGGGTGAACCTATGCCTTTCTCTTCCCGACACCCATGGCGTTTTGCTCTTCATTCGATAGCTGTTTACGCTTTACTGGTATGCGCTAACGGCCAAATCAATGCACAAACTGCAGCCAAATCCAATCCGCCCAGCGTGCGCGCCAGCGAGCCGGTGACGCTGAACTTCGCCAACGCCGAGATCGAGGCCGTGGCGCGCACCATGGCCACCATCACCGGGCGCAACGTGGTGGTCGATCCACGCGTCAAGGGTCAAATTACCCTGGTGACCGAGAACGCCGTGCTGCCGGCGGCGGCCTTCCAGCAGTTCCAGGCGGCGCTGCGCCTGCAGGGCTTCACGGTGGTCGAATCGGGCGGGCTGTACAAGGTGGTGCCCGAGGCCGACGCCAAGCTGCA